>NZ_JAERWM010000034.1:0-49825 GCF_016918125.1 Aeromicrobium sp. YIM 150415
GCGGTGTTCAGGCCGTTGACGTAGTTCTGATGGTGCTTGTCGTGATGCAGCTCCATGATCTTGCCCGAGATATGCGGGTCCAACGCCCCATAGTCATACGGCAGATCCGGCAAAGTGTACTCAGCCACGCGTCCTCCTTCTATCGCGCGAACCGCAGTGGCTCGCGTCAGAGCGTTCTAGGGGAAGTAACACCCTCAGTCTCTCAGCCCTTCCCGGAGTCGCAAGACCGGGAGGTCCCGGCGGCGCGAGCGACCTGCGCGAGGCCCGATACCCTAGGCTGTTCTGCAGACATCGGCGAGCTGGCGAAGGAGGTCGGGTGACCGAGCGCAGTGGCGAACGGATCTTCACCGTTCCCAATCTCTTGAGCTTTGTGCGGATCGCCCTGGTCCCGGTCTTCCTCTGGCTGGTGCTCGGGCCGCAGTGGGACGTCGCGGCGCTGGCAGTACTGGTCATCTCGGGCATCACCGACTACCTCGATGGCAAGATCGCCCGCTCGCTCGGGCAGACATCGCGCCTGGGCGCGATCCTCGATCCCGTCGCGGATCGGCTCTACATCCTGGCGGTCGTCGTCGGGCTCGGGCTGCGCGACATCATCCCGTGGTGGCTGGCGATCATCCTGCCGCTGCGCGACGTGCTGCTGTTCTCGCTGATCCCGTTCCTGCGCACCCGCGGCTACAGCGCGCTCCCTGTGCACTTCCTCGGCAAGGCGGCGACGGCGGGTTTGCTCTACGCCTTCCCGCTGCTGCTGCTCGGCGACGGTGTGGGCGTCGTCGCCGACCTCGCCAATGTCTTCGGATGGGCGTTCACGATCTGGGGTGTCGGCCTGTACTGGTGGGCAGGCATTCTCTACACCTTCCAGTTGCGGCACCTGCTGTCCACCACGCCCGCGGTGCGCTCGACATGACGGAGGGCGCGGGCGCGCGGACGGGTCCTCGGGGAGCCGAATCCCTGCTGGACCGGATCTGGGACACCGCGCTCGAGGACGAGTACTACGCCCCGCACCATCGCCCGCCGCGTCGGGCGCGGGCCCTCTCGGCGATCACGATGCTGGCCTTCGGCCTGCTCGTCGCCACGGCGGCGGTGCAGACACGCGTCGGGCAGCCCGCCAGCGATCTCGAGCGGGCCGCCGTCATCAGCGATATCGAGAACCGCGAGAACCTGGTGGCCACGCAGCGCGCGCGGATCGACGAGCTCACCCACGAGGTCGAGGGGCTGCGGGCCGATGCCGACGCGGCGGGTGCGGGCACTGAGCAGAGCGGTGTCGTGGCCGCGGCGGTGCCGGTGGAAGGCCCTGGGCTGACGGTCACCGCGACATCCGGTGAGGGGCCCGGCGGACAGATCACCGATCAGGACCTGCAGCTGCTGGCGAACGGCCTCTGGTACGCCGGCGCGGAAGCGGTCTCGATCAACGGCCAACGCCTCGGCAGCATGACGGCGATCCGATGGGCGGGGGAGTCGGTCACCGTCAACTTCCGTCCGATCAGCGAGCCCTATGAGATCGCGGCGATCGGTCCGGCGAGCATGGGGGAGAGGCTGCGCGCCAACCCTTCCGGACGCCACTGGGCCCATCGTTCGACCGAGGCCGGCGTCTCCTGGAGTGTCGAGGAGTCGGAGACGCTGCGGCTCCCGGCCGCGCCGGACACGCGCCTGAGCCTGAACCAGGCGACGAAACTGCAGGAGGCTCCATGATCCCCGTCATCGGTCTGGCGATCGGTATCGTGGCCGGCATCGTGCTGCAGCCCACGGTTCCGGCCCCACTCCAGCCCTATGTGCCCATCGCGATCATCGCGGCACTCGACGCGGTGGTCGGCGCGGCCAGGGCGATCGGCGAGAAGCGGTTCGATGATCGAGTCTTCGTGGTGTCCTTCGTCTCCAATGTGCTGATCGCCGCCGCGATGGTCTTCCTCGGCGACCAGCTCGGCGTGGGATCGCAGCTGTCCACCGGCGTCATCGTGGTGCTCGGCATCCGTATCTTCGCCAATGCCGCAGCGATCCGCAGGCAGATCTTCCATGCGTGAACGTTCCCGGCGGGTGACGCGCCCGATGCAGGTGCTGATCGCGGTGCTCGTGGGGGCGCTCGCGTTCGCGATCGTGGCGCAGTGGCGGGAGGACGAGCAGCGCGACTTCGCCGGCGTCCGCGGTGCCGAGCTCGGCGAACTGCTGAAGTCCCTCGACGCGTCGAATCAGCGTCTGTCGCGTCAGATCTCCGAGCTGACCGCGACGCGCGACGAACTGCGCGACTCCACCGCCAGCGACGAGCAGGCCGAGGAGGCGGCTCGCAAGCGCGCCGACGAGCTCGCGATCCTCGCGGGCACGGCTCCGGCGGCGGGACCGGGGATCGCGGTCGACATCGACGGCGGACAGGAGGTCATGACCGCGGCGGTCCTGCTCGACGCGATCGAGGAGCTCCGCGACGCGGGTGCGGAGGTGCTGGCGGTCAACGGCACGGCGCGCGTCGTCGCCAACACGTACTTCCTGGACGATCGCGACGGCATCCGGGTCGGCGGACGACTCCTCGAGCCGCCCTTCGTGATCGAGGCGATCGGCGACCCGCACACGCTGGACGAGGCCGTGTACTTCCGCGGTGGACTGGCCGATCGGGTCGAGACCAAAGGCGGTACCGTGAGCGTCGAGCGGCGCGAGCGGTTGACGATCACCGCCTTGGCTGACGCGACCGACGCCCAGTACGCTCGATCCGCATCGACCGACCCGGAGGAGACACCGTGATCCCTGAGGACCTGCACTACAGCCGTGAACACGAGTGGGTGCGCGCGGACGGCGACATCGTGACGGTCGGGGTGACCCACTACGCGCAGGATCAGCTGGGTGACATCGTCTTCGTCGAGCTGCCGGCCGCGGGCGAGGCCGTCACGGCCGGCTCGGTCATCGGCGAACTGGAATCGACCAAGTCGGTGTCGGATGTCTTCTCGCCCGTCGACGGCGAGATCGTGGAGCGCAATGAGGCGCTCGAGAGCACGCCGGAGACCATCAACGGCGATCCCTACGGCGAGGGCTGGCTGCTACGCGTCCGCGTCGCGGGCGATCCGACGGAGGGCCTGCTGGACGCCGCGGGCTACGCGGCCCATATCGCGGGCTGAAGCGTCGGTGACAGACCACTAGGAGCAGTGCTCACGGGCTCTGTCGCGGGCCCGTCCCTCCTGCTAGGTTGGAGCCTGACGGTGAACGTGACCTTGAGACTGAAGAGGAGTTGGTGATCGATGTCCACGCCGGGTGGTTCCGACGACGACACGAACATGTTCCCGGCGATCGACGCCGACACCGAGGAGATGTCAGCCTCTGACATCTCGGCCGTCGAGAGTCTCCCCGAGGGCAGCGCGATGCTGCTCGTGCAGCGTGGGCCCGATGCCGGTTCACGATTCCTGCTCGACGCCGAGCAGGTCTCGGTCGGCCGGCATCCCTCGAGCGATATCTTCCTCGACGACATCAGCGTGTCGCGTCGTCACGCGGTCTTCACTCGTCGCGACCGGGGCTATGTCGTCTCGGATCTGGGGAGCCTCAACGGCACCTACGTGAACCGCGACCGCATCGACGGCGATATCGCGCTCAACGGCGGCGACGAGGTCCAGATCGGCAAGTACCGGCTCATCTACTTCCCTGGATCGTCCCAGGACGGGTCGGCGTGAGCGAAGCCCTCGGCGAAAGGCCAGCGCGTCTGGGGATCGGCAAGGTCCTCGACGAGTTGCGGCCGGATTTTCCCGAGCTGACGCTCAGCAAGCTGCGCTACCTGGAGACCGAGGGGCTCGTCGAGCCTGAGCGCACGGCCGCCGGGTATCGCAAGTACTCCTACGACGATGTCGAGCGGCTGCGCTTCGTGCTGCGGATGCAGAAGGAGAAGTTCTGGCCGCTCAGCCATATCCGCCAGGTGCTCGACGAGATCGATCGCGGTGCGATGCCCGAGATCGACGATCCGGCGCTGTTCGTGCCCGAGGTCGCGGTCGGCGAGGACGGGCTTCCCACGGTCGAGACCTTTGCCGAAGGGCGGGGTTCGACGCGCCTGACGCGTGACGAGCTGCTCGAGGCGGCCGGAATCGACGATGCGATGCTCTCGGAGATCGAGGGCTTCCAGCTCATCCGACGACGGCCGCATCAGCGGTTCTACAGCCGCGACGATCTGCAGATCGCCGCGTTGGTCGGCAAGATGGCCGGGCTGGGTATCGAACCGCGTCACCTGCGTGGTTTCCGGGCGGCGGCCGACCGCGAGTCCGCCCTGCTCGACCAGGCGATCCCGCGCGGTTCGCGGTCCAATCCCCAGTCGGCGACGCAGCTGATCGAGCTGGCCGCCACGATGGTGCGGTTGCATGCGGTCCTGGTGCGCGGGGAGCTGCGGGGCTGAGCGATGCGTGAGCTCGAGGTCATCGGCGTCCGGGTCGAGATGCCCACGAGTCAGCCGCTGGTGCTGCTGCGTGAGGTCGAGGGCGACCGCTATCTGCCGATCTGGATCGGTGCCGTCGAAGCGGCCGCGATCGCCCAGGCGCAGCAGGGCGTCCTCTCGCCGCGTCCGCTGACCCATGAGCTCATGGCGAGCGTGATCGACGCCCTCGGCGACGACATCGACGAGGTCCGCATCGTCGATGTCCGCGACGGCGTCTTCTTCGCCGAGCTGGTGTTCGGGTCCGGGGCCCTCGTCTCGGCGCGTCCCAGCGACGCGATCGCGCTGGCGCTGAGGGTGGGGACGTCGATCATGTGCGCCGAGGACGTGCTCGACCAGGCGGCGATCGACCAGGACGAAGACGAGGAGACTCAGGTCGAGCGTTTCCGCGAGTTCCTCGACTCCGTCGACCCCGAGGACTTCGAGGGCTGACATCACGCCGTGGACGCTGAGCCTCCCACGCGATCTCCCTCCGCACAGTGAGGGCGGTGAGTGGCCAACCGGCCTCGGACCCGCGTCTCGGGAGCGCCCGGGCAGGAGAGTCGGCGACACGCCGCGCCGGTCGTGGACGCGGGCAGACCTTCACCCTTAACTTGAGGGTGCACGTGGAAGTACACGAGTGTCGTTCCACGCGGTAGACTTCCCCTCACAGCCACGCAGGAAGGCGCACGATGATCGATCCGACCCACGGAGACGACTCCGCTGAGGCGCGCCAACGCGCCGGCGACCAGGGGCTGCTCTTCAACGATGACCTCGCGCCACTCCCGCAGGACACCGGTTTCCGCGGTCCTACGGCCTGCAACGCAGCGGGCATCACCTATCGCCAGCTCGACTACTGGGCCCGTACCGGCCTGGTCGTCCCCACGGTCCGCGATGCCACCGGGTCGGGCACCGCGCGCCTGTACTCCTTCAAGGACGTCCTGCTGCTGAAGATCATCAAGCGCCTCCTGGATGCGGGAGTATCGCTGCAGCAGATCCGTACGGCCATCGACCACCTGCGCCAACGCGGCACCGACGATCTCACCCAGGTCACGCTGATGAGCGACGGAGCCAGTGTCTACGAGTGCCGCTCCGCCGATGAGGTCATCGATCTCCTCCAGGGTGGACAGGGCGTCTTCGGCATCGCCATCGGCGGCGTCTGGAAGGAGATCGAGGGCACGCTCCTGGAGCTCCCCACCGAGCGGGCCGAGGCGGCCAGCGACATCACCGACGAGCTCGCCGCTCGCCGCGCCCGCAAGTCCAGCTGACACTCTCGCCCGCCGATGTTCTAGTGTCCTGCGGCGGAGGTTCGTTGCCGAGAGGCGTCGTCTGAGTGGATGCTCCGCAATCCCCCAAGGACTCCGTCCAGGGAGGTGCCCCCACGGCGGAGCGCGGGCAGGCTGGGGGTACCGCCCTGCACGGAGCGAAGCGGAGTGCTTGGGGGAGACGCCTTTCGAGTGACGCCAACGTCGCGGAGCGCCGCTCAGACGGCGAAAAGCGGTTATGAACTTTCGGCGCAGGGCACTAGACTCAGCAGTGCTGTTGACACGCGTGGGAGAGTCCGTGCTCCGCGCGGCGCCGAAGGGGCAATTCCTCCCCGGAACCTCTCAGGCACCCGGACCACGTGATCGAGGCACCTCTGAAGCGCTGTGACAGAGGGGGAGGCGCTCTGACCGCCGACCCAGGAGTTCCTCGTGACGTCCGCGCCCTTCGCCTCGCGCCACCTCGGCCCCCGTCCCTCCGACCAGCTCGCGATGCTGCGCCGGCTCGGATACGACTCGCTCGACGACCTGATGGCCGCGGCAGTGCCGCAGGGGATCCGTGGTGAGACCGAGCTGAGCCTGCCGCCCGCCGCGAGCGAGGCTGCTGCGACCGCGCGACTGCGCGCCCTCGCCGCCAAGAACACTCCCGGCATCGCCATGATCGGCCTCGGCTACCACCCGACCGAGACGCCGGCCGTGATCCGCCGCAATATCCTCGAGGATCCCGCCTGGTACACCGCTTACACGCCGTACCAGCCCGAGATCTCCCAGGGCCGGCTCGAGGCGCTGCTGAACTTCCAGACGATGGTGAGCGATCTGACGGGATTGCCCACCGCGAACGCGTCACTGCTCGATGAGGGAACGGCTGCCGCCGAGGCGCTCACCGTCATCCGGCGCGCATCGCGGGGCAAGGATCTGCGCCCGATCGCCGTCGACACGCGTCTGGCCCCGCAGACCTTGGCCGTGCTGCGCACACGGGCCGACGCGATCGGGATCGAGCTGATCGAGGCCGACCTCGCCGGAACGGAGCAGGTGGCGGACACCGCCGGGGCGGTGATCGCCTATCCGGCGGCGGACGGGGCCGTCACGGACCCGAGCGATGTCATCGCGGCCTCGCACGAGGCCGGCGGACTGGCGGTCGTCGTCGCGGATCCGCTGGCTCTGGTGGCCCTGCGCTCGCCGGGCGAGCTGGGCGCGGACATCGTAGTGGGCTCCACCCAGCGCTTCGGCGTCCCGATGTTCTACGGCGGGCCACATGCGGCTTTCATGGCGGTTCGCGACGGTCTGGAACGTCAGCTTCCCGGACGCCTGGTCGGTGTCTCGGTCGACGCGGCGGGACAGCCGGCCTACCGGCTCGCGCTGCAGACCCGCGAACAGCACATCCGTCGTGAGAAGGCGACGTCCAATATCTGCACCGCGCAGGTGCTCCTGGCGGTCGTCGCGGGCATGTACGCCGTCTACCACGGCGCGGAGGGGTTGCGGTCCATCGCGCTGTCGGTCCATCAGCACGCCGCGACGCTGCACGACGCGCTGAACGATGCCGGCATCGCCACGCTCCACGGGGAGTTCTTCGACACCGTCGTCGTCCGCGTCGAGGGGCAGGCTGACAGCATCGTCGCCGAGGCACGCAGCGAGGACATCCACCTGTGGCGCGTCGACGACGACCACGTCCAGGTCGCCTGCTCGCAGGTCACCACCCTCGAGCACCTGAACCGCGTGCTGAAGGCCTTCGGCGTCGAGGAACGTCGTATGCTCAGCGGTCGCACCTACCTGCCTGAACCGCTCGTGCGCCGCGACGACATCCTGACCCATCCGGTCTTCACCGAGCACCGCAGCGAGACGCAGCTGCTGAGGTACCTGCGACGTCTCAGCGATCGTGACTACGCCCTCGATCGCGGCATGATCCCGCTGGGCTCCTGCACCATGAAGCTCAACGCCACCACGGAGATGGAGCCGATCAGCTGGCCCGAGTTCGCCGATCTGCATCCCTTCGTGCCCGCGGCCGACGCCGCCGGCATGATCGAGCTCGTCGAGACCCTCGAGGAGTGGCTCGCCGAGGTGACCGGTTACGCGGCGGTCTCCGTTCAGCCCAATGCCGGATCCCAGGGCGAGCTCGCCGGTCTGCTCGCGATCCGCTCCTATCACCGCAGCCGGGGCGACGAGGCCCGCGACATCTGCCTGATCCCGAGCTCGGCGCACGGCACCAATGCCGCATCGGCCGTCATGGCGGGCATGCGCGTCGTCATCGTCGCGGCGTCCGAGGCCGGTGAGGTCGACCTCGACGATTTGCGAGCGACCTGTGAGCGACACGGCGACCAGATCGCCGCGATCATGGTGACCTATCCGTCCACCCACGGCGTCTATGAGCACGGCATCACCGAGCTCTGCGAGATCGTCCACGAGGTCGGTGGCCAGGTCTACGTGGACGGCGCGAATCTCAACGCCCTGCTCGGTCACGCCCGACCCGGGGAGTTCGGCGGCGATGTCTCGCACCTGAACCTGCACAAGACCTTCTGCATCCCGCACGGGGGCGGGGGCCCGGGTGTCGGTCCTGTCGCCGTCGCGGAACATCTGGCGGCCTTCCTTCCGACGCATCCGTTGCATCCCGATGCCGATCGACGCGCCGCGACCGGGGCGATCTCGGCCGCTCCGTACGGATCGGCCGGCATCCTGCCGATCCCGTACGCCTATATCGCGATGATGGGCGCCCAGGGGCTGACCGATGCCACCTCGGTGGCTGTGCTGTCGGCCAACTACGTCGCGGCCCGGCTGGCCGAGGCGTTCCCGGTGCTCTACACCGGCGAGAACGGGCTGGTCGCCCACGAGTGCATCCTCGACGTGAAGTCGGTCGCCGGACCCGCGGGCGTCACGATCGACGACGTGGCCAAGAGGCTCATCGACTACGGCTTCCATGCGCCGACCATGAGCTTCCCCGTGGCGGGGACACTCATGGTGGAGCCGACCGAGTCCGAGGACCTCGCCGAGCTGGACCGCTTCTGCGACGCGATGCTGGCGATCCGTGCCGAGATCGACCGGGTGGCGGCGGGCGAGTACGCCGACGGAGACTCGCCGCTGGCGGGCGCACCGCACGCCGCTCGCGAGCTGTTGGAGTGGTCGCACGGCTACTCGGTGGCGGAGGGCCTCTTCCCGACGGGCGCCACCCAGGACAAGTACTGGCCTCCGGTCGGCCGGATCGACCAGGCCTATGGCGACCGCAACCTGATGTGCTCCTGTCCGCCCCCGACGGCATTCGCCCCGCTCGACTGAGTCCCGCTCCGCTGGGCGGTGAGCTGTCCCGCACCTCGCGCAGGTCCGTGCGGGACAGCACCCCCCCCCCCCCGGCCCGGGGGGGGCCTGGAAGACAGGGCACGGCCGGGTCGACAACCTGAAAGGGACGGTATGAGCTCGCTCGTGGTCTACCTGACGAGTGCGTACGCCCTGGCGATCGCCGTGTACGCCGGCTGGCACAGCTGGCGCGGCTACCGCTTCAGCAATCCGTTGTTCTACGCTCTCGCGGTGCTGGAGGTCATCCTCGTCGGCATCCTCATCGGGGCGATCGTCGCGTACAACGGACGCGACCACGATGTCGATCCGGTGTTGTTCTTCTCCTATCTCGCGACCGTCCTCGTCGTACCGCCGGTCGCCGTGTTCTGGGGCGTCATCGAGAGGTCGAGATGGGGGACCGGGGTCGTCGTGATCGCCATGGTCACCGTCGCCGCGCTGATGTTGCGACTGCAGGGAATCTGGTCGGGCACCGGCTCCGCCTTCTGACCTGCCCTGCGCGCGGAAAGACGATGATGCGCCACGGCGCCTATAACGACCACGATGCATCATCATCGGTGCGGGCACTGCCTGTTCCGTGCGCTGGGCGGGGCCATAGGCTGGGGTCATCATGTCGTCCGACACTCACACTTCCCACGGCTTCGGCCGCATCGTGGTGGCCGTCTACGCCGTGTTCGCCCTGTCGGCGTCGGCACGCTCGCTCTATCAGCTGGCCACCAAGGCCGATGAGGCGCCTTTCGCCTATGGCCTGTCGGCGCTCGCCGGTCTGGTCTACATCGTCGCGACCTACGCCCTGGCCACGAACCGCCGGGGCCTCGCCACCTGGACGATCGGCTTCGAGCTGGTCGGGGTCGTCGTGGTCGGCTTGCTGACGGTCTTCGACGAGCAACTGTTCCCGGATGCGACCGTCTGGTCGACCTTCGGCATCCAGTACGCCTTCGTGCCCCTCCTGCTCCCTGTGGTGGGCCTCTGGTGGGTCTTCCGCAACCGCACGATCCGGGGCTGAGCCCGTGTGGTCTCGTCCCTACTCCCTGCGCTCGCGTTGGGTGCTGCCGGTCGGGCGAGGCGAGCTGTGGGACGCGCTGCTGTCGCAGCTCGAGTCCGGCGATCCGCTGCCGTGGTGGGGATCGGTGCGAGCGGTCGGCACCACACCGGACACGATCGACCTGCGCGCCGACACCGGTCTCGGATATCGCCTGGGGTTCACCGTGTCCGATCTCGAGCTCGCTCGCCCCGACCACTTGACCTTCTCGGCGGACGGCGATCTACGAGGGCGTGCGGTGGTCAGGTTTGTGCCGGCGCCGCGGTCGACCACGATCCTGCTGATCGAGTGGGACGTCGTCGCCACCCGAGCCTGGATGCGGAGCGTGGACCCGTTGGCACGTCCGCTCTTCGTGATCTCACACGCTGTGCTCATGCGCCGCGGCGAGCGCCGGCTCGCCGCCTGGCTGCAGGGCGGTGACATACGCACCTCTCGTCGCCGGGAGCGGTGACTTACGCACCTCTCAGTCGGCTCGAGAGGTGCGTACGTCACCGCCCTGAGGGGCGAGGGGTGCGTACGTCACCGCCCCAGGCGCGGGGTCAGGGCGTGAGCGCCGTGACGACATCGCCGATGACGACGATCGCCGGCGAGGTGGCGCCGACCTCCGCGGCCCGCTCCGCCAGCGTGCCCAGCGTGGCGACGGTGACCCGCTGATCGGGCGTACAGCCGCGTTCGACGACCGCAGCGGGCGTGGCCGGGTCGTGACCGTTCGCCACGAGCTCAGCCGTCGTAGCGGCCAGCCGCCGCACGCCCATCAGCAGCACGAGAGTGTGATCGCCGCGCCGCGGCAGCTCACCCAGCTCCTCGTGGCCGGTGACGACGCTGAAACCGCGCGCGACACCACGATGCGTGACCGGGATGCCCGCCGCCGCGGCCACCGCGATGGCGCTGGTGACTCCGGGCACCACCTCGACCTCGACACCGGCCTCACGGCAGGCGAGCAACTCCTCGCCGCCGCGTCCGAACACATACGGGTCCCCGCCCTTGAGTCGTACGACGACACGGCCCGCCTGTGCGCGGTCGACGATCAATCGGTTGATCTCGTCCTGGGGGATCGGGTGGCGGTCCGGAAGCTTGCCGACATCGATGACCTCCACATCGGGATCCAGCTCATCGAGGACGGCGAGGGGTGCGAGTCGGTCGGTGATCACGACATCGGCTTCGGCCAGCAGCCGCCGCGCCCGAGCGGTGAGCAGCCCCGGATCGCCGGGCCCGCCGCCGACGAGGGCGACCCGGCCGCCGGGGTGATGCGTCCGATGGCGTAGCGGGAGGTCACCGGTCTCGATCGCCGCGACGAGACCATTGCGGAGCAGGGCAGCGCGACGCGCATCGCCCCCGGCGTTGACCGCGATGGTGATGTCGTCCACCCGTCCGGTGGCCGGCGCCCACGCGGTCGCATGCTCCGGGTCGCCTCCCTTGAGGCACCAGATGCGGGACTCCTCGGCATCTGCGGCGACGGCGTCGTCGACCGCAGGGTCCGCCGTCGCCGTCTGGACGAGCCAGGCGCCCTCCAAGTCGCCGGTGCGATAGTCGCGGCGGAGCCAGGTGAGCGACTCGCGGGCGATGGTCGCGGCGAGCGAGTCGGTGACCTCCGGGGAGATCACCACGAGATCGGCTCCGGCGTCCAGCAATGTGGCGACCCGGCGGGTGGCCACATGTCCGCCGCCCACGACGACGACGCGTCGCCCGGAGATCCGTAGCGACAGCGGGAAGAGCGCGTTCGTCACCGTCAGACGTTCGCCGTCGCCAGCAGCGCGTCGCCGACCATGCCGGCGGCGAGCGTGTTGCCGTCGTGCGGGTCGACGATGAGGAAGGCACCCGTGCTGCGCGCGTCGACATAGGGCTCGGCGGGAACCGCTGAGGCGAGACGCAAGGTCACATGGCCGATGTCGTTCAGGCCGAGGGTGTCGGCCGGCAGCACCGAGGCGCTGTCGAGATCGAGGCGTCCTGTCACGGCCTTGACCAGGGCTTGCACGGTGCGGGTTCCGTGTTTGACGAGGACCTTGCTGCCCGAGCGCAGCGGCGCATCCGACAACCAGGCGAGCGTGCCCTCGATGTCCTGTGTCAGCTCCGGGGCGCCGTCGGCGGAGGCGATCAGATCGCCGCGGCTGATATCGATGTCATCGGCGAGACGAAGCGTGACCGACTGCGGCGCGAAGGCCTCGTCGAGCTCCTGGCCGGCCTGGTCGATGCCCACGACCCGGGTCGTGCGACCGCTGGCCAAGGCCACGATCTCATCACCGACGTGGACGACGCCCGAGGCGATCTGTCCGGCATAGCCGCGGTAGTCGCGGAACCGCTCGTCGGCGGCGCTCTGCGGACGGATGACGAGCTGAACCGGGAAGCGCAGCGGCTCACTGTCCGGCTCGCCCTTGGGCGACAGCTCCTCGAGGTGCTCCAGCACGCTCGGACCGCCGTACCAGGGCGTGCGCTCCGAGCGGGTGACGACATTGTCCCCGGCGAGGGCGGAGACGGGGATCGTGGTGACATCGGGCATCCCGAGGTCGCGCGCCGCCGCGATGACATCGGCGGCGACGGAGTCGTAGACGGCCTCGTCGTAGTCCACGAGGTCGATCTTGTTGACGACGACGACCACGTGCGGCACGCGCAGGAGCGAGGCGACGGCGAGATGGCGCCGGGTCTGCTCCTGCAACCCGCCGCGAACATCCACCAGGACCACGACGACATCGGCCGTGCTCGCGCCGGTCACGGTGTTGCGCGTGTACTGCACGTGGCCGGGGCAGTCGGCCAGGATGAAGGTGCGACGCGCGGTGGCGAAGTACCGGTAGGCCACATCGATGGTGATGCCCTGTTCGCGCTCGGAGCGCAGGCCGTCGGTCAACAGCGCGAGATCGGCGGCAGCGAGACCGCGATCCCTGCTGACGCGTTCGACCGCGTCGAACTGGTCGGCGAGCACCGACTTGGAGTCGAACAGCAGCCGCCCGACCAGGGTGGACTTGCCGTCGTCGACGGACCCTGCCGTCGCCAGCCGCAGCAGCGTGCTCATCAGAAGTAGCCTTCCTTCTTACGGTCTTCCATCGCGGCCTCGGAGATGCGGTCGTCCGCGCGCGTGGCGCCGCGCTCGGTGACGCGGGTCGCGGCCACCTCGGCGATGACATCCTCGACGGTCGAGGCAGGACTGGCGACGGCGCCAGTGCACGACATGTCGCCGACCGTGCGGTAGCGCACCTGACGCGTGCTGACCGTCTCACCGTCGCGGGGCTCGGAGTAGGGGCCGACCGCCAGCAGCATGCCGTCGCGCTCGAAGACCTCGCGGTCGTGGGCGTAGTACAGGCTCGGCAGCTCGATCTTCTCCGCGCCGATGTACTGCCAGATGTCCAGCTCGGTCCAGTTGCTGAGCGGGAAGACCCGCACATGCTGGCCGGGGGTGTGGCGACCGTTGTAGAGATTCCACAGCTCGGGACGCTGATTGCGCGGGTCCCACTGGCCGAACTCGTCGCGCAGGCTGAACACGCGCTCCTTGGCGCGGGCCTTCTCCTCGTCGCGCCGGCCACCGCCGAAGACCGCGTCGAAGCGGTGCTCGGAGATCGCATCGAGAAGCGGTTGCGTCTGCAACGGATTGCGGGTGCCGTCGGCGCGTTCGCGTAGGCGACCGTCGTCGATGTAGTCCTGGACGCTGGCCACTTCGAGGCGCAGGCCGAGACGCGCGGCGGTGTCGTCGCGGAATCGCAGGACCTCGGGGAAGTTGTGGCCCGTGTCGACGTGCAGCACGGCGAAGGGGACCGGGGCGGGCCAGAAGGCCTTCACCGCCAGATGCAGCATCACGACGGAGTCCTTGCCGCCGGAGAACAGGATCACCGGACGCTCGAACTCGGCGGCCACCTCACGGATGATGTGGATCGACTCGGACTCCAGCCACTGCAACTGGCTGAGCTCGCGGGAAGGTGTGAGTGTCATGGTCTCGTCTCTCAGGTGTGCAGTCCGCACTCGGTCTTGTCCAGTCCGGCCCAGCGTCCGGCGCGAGGATCCTCTCCAGGGGCGACTCGCCGCGTGCATGGGGCGCAGCCGATCGAGGGATAGCCGTCGTTGACCAGGGGGTTGACGATGACATCGTGCTCGGCGGCATAGCCCAGCAGGTCGTCCCAGGACCAGGCGGCCAGCGGATTCACCTTCACCAGGCCGTTCTTGTCGTCCCACGTCACGAAGGGGGTGTTCGCGCGGGTCGGTGCCTCGTCCCGGCGCACCCCGGTGATCCATACCTCGTACTCGCCGAGCGTGCGCTGCAGCGGTTCGACCTTGCGCAGCTGGCAGCACAGCCCGGGGTCCCGCTCGTGCAGGCGAGGACCGTACTCGGCGTCCTGCTCGGCGACGGTCTGCCGGGCGGTGACATCGACGATGCTGAGCTCCAGCTGGGCCTCGACCGCGTCCCTGGTGCCGATGGTCTCGGCGAAGTGGTACCCGGTCTCCAGGAAGAGCGTGTCGACCCAGGGCAGGTGTCGAGCCACGACATGGGGGAGGACGGCATCGGCCATCGAGCACGCGACCGCGGTGCGGTAGCCGAACTCCTCGGCCACCCAGGCGAGCACCTCGTCGGTGTCCGCATCGGCGAAACGTGTCTGGGCCTCATCGGCGATCGCCCTGAGCTCGTCGATCGAGCGCCTCGGCGCCAACAGCGACGGACGCTCGGCACGATGCCGTTCGCGCGCGTCATCGTGGGCGAGCTGGCGTTCACGACGTTCGGCCAGGGTCAGGGGTGTGGAACTCATGAGGGCCTCAGCCTAGGTCGCCGATCGCACCCGCATCGCGCTGTCCGAATGGCGGACCGGGTCGAACGGCGGGATGCTGGACCCGTCAACCACGGCGAAGCTTCGACGAAAGGACGCGACCATGTGGGCCACCATCTTGTGGATCGCCTCGGTGATCATCGGCATTATCGGCATCATCCGTCTCCTGCAGCGCGACATCGTGATGGGCGTGATCCTCATCGTCGTCGCCCTGCTGGTCGGCCCTGGAGGTGTCAGCATCTTCACCTGACCTGTGGTGCAGGGGAGACGGCACCGTTCTCGGGGCGGTGTCGTCTCCCGTGCGCAGCGGAGGTCAGCGCCAGCCACTAGATTCGACCCATGGCACGCTTCATCGACATTCACCCGGTCAACCCGCAGCAGCGATCCGTCGACCAGGCGGTGGCGGTGCTCGCCGACGGGGGACTCATCGCCTATCCGACGGACTCGGGCTATGCGCTCGGCGCCCAGCTCGGCAACGCCGAGGCGCTGGACCGCATCCGGTCGATCCGCGATCTCGACTCCAAGCATCACTTCACGCTCGTGTGCCGCGACTTCTCGCAGCTCGGGCAGATGGTGCACGTCGACAATGCCGTGTTCCGCGCGGTCAAGGCGGCTACGCCCGGCTCCTATACCTTCATCCTTCCCGCCACCCGCGAGGTGCCGCGTCGCCTGCTGCAGGCCAAGAAGAAGACCGTGGGCGTCCGCATCCCCGATCATCGCATCAGTCTCGCGCTCGTCGAGGCGCTCGGTGAGCCGCTGTTGTCGACGACGCTGATCCTCCCGGGCCAGGAGAATGCGATGACGGCCGCGTGGGAGATCAACGAGGAGCTCGACGGTCGCGTCGACGCGATCATCGATGCCGGCGAGGATGTGCCCGCTGAACCCACCACCGTGGTCGACCTCTCCGAGGGCGTCGCGGAGGTCGTGCGTGTCGGCGCGGGGGATCCGACCCCCTTCGAGTAGGTGAGGCGGCGATGCTCAGGTGTCGCCGTCGAACAGTCCGCCGTCCAGCAGCCAGTGGTTGCGCAGTCGCAGCGCCCGCTCGGTGCTGGCGACCAGCGTCGCGACCAGGAGTGTGACGTTCAGCCATGCGGGCAGGCTGAAGGGCGAGGTGAAGGTGCCGAGGTTCTCCGCGACCGGGGGGATGTGCGAGACCTGATCGACGATCTGCGGGATGCCGAGCACCACAGCGAAGAGCAGGACGGCGATCGACGTCAGGCCGATGGCGCGCCCCACGAAGGGGTGACGGTGTTCCAGCCGCGCGCGTCGGCCCTCGGCGGATGCCGGGTCGGGCACCAGCTGCCGTTCCGACCCGTCGATGGCGACGAAGTGACACCGCTTGAGGCCGAACTGGCTGGTGACCACCTCGATAGTCCCTCCGGGAACAGGGAAGGTGGCCGGCAGCTTGGACTGGGCATGGTGTCGTCCGTCACGGTAGAGCTGGGCGAGCACATCGCCGTCCTCGTCTCCCCATAGCCGGATATCGACCGACCAGGTGTGCGTCTCGCCGTCCTCGTCGGGGAGTTCGAGGTGGAGCAGCGCCCGTGAGAGCGGCTGCCACCAGCGGTAACGCTGAAGAGCGTGTCCGTCGCCGGCCTTCACTCGTCGCGCGGCACGGCGCCGCTTCCAGTCCGAGAACACGCCTGTCAGCCTAGTGTCCGTTCGCGGTCGCAGGCGGGGTGAGTGCGTCCATCCATTTTCTTTAGCTTTGGTAATGAGCTAAGCTAACGGTGTGCCCACCGATTCCCAGCGACTCGCTCACGCCGTGGCGCGCCTTCACCGGCGGCTGCGACAGGAGCGACAGTCGACGCTGACCCCGACTCAGCTGTCGGTGCTCGGCGTGGTCGCTCAGATCGGTCCGGCGACCCCGGGGTCGATCGCCGCCGTCGAGCGGGTCCGCCCGCCGTCGATCACCCGGGTACTCAATCACCTGGTGGAGTGCGGCTATGTCACGCGTGCGCCTCATCCCGATGACGGTCGGCAGATCCTGATCGAGCTGTCCGCGGAGGGTGATCGCATCCTCTCCGACGAGCGCGAACGGCGGGATGCCTGGCTCGAGGAACGCCTCGCCGGACTCGACGACTCCCAGCAGCGGCTACTGCGCGAGGTCACCCCCGTGCTGATGGCCCTGGCGGAGGCGGAGTGAGTCCCACCTTCAGCGCGCTCTCCGTCCGCAACTACCGCATCTATGCGTTGGGCGGGCTCGTCTCGAATATCGGCACCTGGCTGCAGAACACGGCGCAGGCCTGGCTGGTCCTGCAACTGACCGGTTCGGGAGCCGCGCTGGGTATCACCGTGGCGCTCCAGCTGCTGCCGTCGCTGCTGTTTTCACCGATCGCCGGCGTGCTGGCCGATCGGATGTCCAAGCGGCGTCTGCTGGCCATCATGCAGCTCGGCATGGCGTTGCCCTGCGGGGTGCTGGGCGTTCTCGCCGTGACCGGTCTGGTGGAGACGTGGCAGGTCTACATCCTGACCTTCGTCTTCGGCAGTGCTCGTGCCTTTGAGGCGCCCGCGCGACAGTCCTTCGTCAGCGAGATGGTCGACATCGAACGGCTCGCCAATGCCGTCTCCTTGAACTCCGCCTCCTTCAACTCCGGGCGGCTCATCGGTCCCGGTCTGGCCGGCCTGTTGATCGCCGCGCTCGGTTCGGGGGTCGACGCCACCGGCTGGGTGATCGTCATCAATGCGCTGAGCTACGGCTTCACGCTGCTGGCACTGGTCCTCATGGACGGTACCGTGCTGCATCGTCCGCCCATGGCCGAGCGAGGCCGGGGCGCTGTCCGGGAGGGGCTGCGATATGTCCGCTCCCGTCCCGATCTTCTATTGCTGTTCACCTGCGTGTTCTTTCTCGGCGCCTTCGGCATGAACTTCCAGATCACCTCGGCACTGATGGCCACCGAGGTGTTCGGCAAGGGTGCGGGGGAGTTCGGGGTTCTCGGCTCCATTCTGGCGATCGGCTCACTGGCGGGCGCGCTGCTCGCGGCGCGCCGCAGCCATCCGCGGCTGCGGTTCATCGTCGGGGCGGGGCTGGTGTTCTCCGTGGCGCAGATGGTGTCGGGCCTCATGCCCACGTACTGGTCGTACGCGGCGGTCCTCCCGCTCGTGGGACTCAGCGTCCTGACCACCGCGACGACGGCGAACGCCCTCATCCAGATGACCTCGGCCCCGTCCATGCGCGGCCGCGTCGTGTCGCTCTACCTGATGGTGTTTCTCGGCAGCGTGCCGCTCGGGGCGCCGATCATCGGCTGGTTCGGTGAGCATCTGGGCGGGCGAGCGGCGTTGGTGATCAGCGGTGCGACGGTCGGTGTCGGCATCGGCGTGGCCGGTTTGGCCTACGCCCGCGTGCGCCGGGTCAGCCTGCGCAGTCTCGTGCCACGTTGGCCGCTCCGTCACCACGTGACCGAGGACGGACTCGACCAACACCCCTCCTGACGGGACGCGATGATCAGCTGGCGTGGGGGTAGGTCTGGTAGCGGAGGGCACGTTGGTGCTCCAGCGCGCGTCGTCGTCGGTGGCGTGGGTGGCTGCCGGGGAGGAGGCAGCCATGGCGGTCGGTGAAGGCATGGGTCGCGGGGTCGATGACCAAGCTCCCGGCATGCACCGCGCGGTGGCATCTGGGGCAGAGGCCGATGAGGTTGGCGAGGTCGGTGGGTCCGCCGCGGGACCACCAGATGATGTGGTGGATGTGGACGACGGGTGCCCGGCATCCCGGGGACGCGCATTGGTGTCCTTGTCGGGCGAGGACCGCAGTCCGTTGCCTGGGTGTGGCGAGCCGGCTACTGCGTCCGACGTCGAGGATCCCGTCTTTGCCGCCGACTGCGATGGGGGTGATGTCGGCTTCGCAGATCATCTCCTGCAGCTGGCGGATGCCGATGGTCCCGAACCCCACCAACTCCCCGGACCCGCTGTCGTTCATCAGGGTGCTGGCGTCGATCGTCAGGGCCAGGTGCGGACGCACCCCCTTATCCCCGGGTAGGCCACCCTCCAACACCGAATCGAGGAGACGTTCCAGCCCATCGACCCGCCGTTGCGCACTCGTGCGCGGATCATCGGCACCCTGGGGTGCGGACAGCGACTGCAACAACGTGGTGAGTTTCGCGCCGGTGGTCGAGTTGAGGAACCCGTTGATGTGAACACCGTCAGGAACCGGATTCACCTGGATATCCTCACGCGCCATGCCATCGATCCACGACTGATCCAACTCATCGGGATACACCGCATCCCGCAACGCACGGACCACCTGACGCAACGCGGCAGGCTCGTGAGTCGAGGCCACCTCCAACAGCTCCGGGAGCAGGTCACGCGTGTGCCCTGGGCCGACATGCGTCACCGCATACGACAGGTGTTTCACATGCTCGAGTGAGATCTCGCCAGCTGAGGCCAGTTCCGCAGCCTCGGGGATCTGCTTCAGTGTCAGACCAGACCTGACCAACTCGTTCGCCCGCCGCGAGCTGACCCGGAGCTGATCCCGCAACCACGCCTTCACCGAGCTATACCCCTCGGCCTCGTGTTCCAGGGTCTCGGACATCTCAGCGGTCAGTTGAGCCTTGGCGGCATCGATCGCATTGCTCGTCTCTTCCAACGCCCGTAGCGCGTCGGTCGAGGGTGCGAACGCATCAAGCAGGGCTGCGGTGTCCCGCAGCCGCCGTGCCAGATCCCCCGATTCCATGTCTCAGTCTATCGAACAAATGTTCGAACAGTCAAGGGGTGCGGCGGACCTTCTGGTGCCATGTCTCAGGAGATCGGTGACAGTTCTGCATCAGGACATCCGTGACGCTTCGGCGGTTCTTGGGGGTGACGCTTCTCTCCCGGCTGACCCGCTTCGGTAGGTGCGTGGCTCACCGTCGCAGACTCGCGTCGGCGAGCGGCCATGGGGACCGGCTACTAGCGTGCTGTCATGCACGTCGAACGCATCTTCGCCGTCCAGCGTCCGATCGACGAGGTCTTCGACTACCTCGCCGACTTCACGCACACCGAGGAGTGGGATCCGGGGACGGTCAGCACCACACGGCGTTCCGGCGACGGTGGTCTCGGCACCACCTACGACAATGTCTCGGAGTTCCTCGGACGCCGCGTCGAGCTGGTGTACAGCACCGTCACTCACGCCGCCCCGCGCAGAGTCCGGTTCCGTGGCCGGCAGCGCTGGTCGACGACTCTCGACGATCTCGCCCTCCGCGATCTCGGCGACGGGCGGACCGAGATCCAGTACCGGGCCGACTTCTCCTTCGGGTTCCCGATCAGCCTGGCCGCCCCGTTCGTCGTTGGTCCGAAGCTCGGGGACCTTGCCGACGAGACCGTGGCCTCGCTGCGTCGGGCGCTCGAGCGGTGAGCGGTACCCTGGGCCGGTGAGTGTCCAGGACGTCATCGCGCAGACCATCGAGGAGATCACCCCCGACCTGATCGAGCTGCGTCGTGATCTGCACGCTTTCCCCGAGCTCTCCTGGCAGGAGCACCGCACCACCGATGTCGTGATCGCCCAGGTCGAGAAGCTCGGTCTGCGCTATGAGCGCCTGGACATCGGCACCGGTCTGACCGCGGACATCGGTCCCGCGGAGGGTCCGATCGTCGCGTTGCGCGCGGATCTCGATGCCCTCCCGGTACTGGACGCCACCCAGGACCCCTGGCGTTCACGGCAACCCGGTATCGCGCACGCCTGCGGCCACGACGTCCACATCTCGGCGCTCGTCGGGGCCGCGCATGCATTGACCCGGGCACACGAGGAGCACGGTTTGCCGGTTCGCGTGCGGCTGCTCTTCCAGCCAGCAGAGGAGGTCATGCCCGGTGGCGCACTGCGGGTCCTCCGCGAAGGCGCTCTGCAGGGTGTGGCGCGCATCTACGCGCTGCACTGCGATCCGTCCCTCGACGTCGGCCAGGTAGGGCTGCGCGAAGGACCCATCACCGGAGCCTCCGACCATGTCCACGTGGTCCTGAGCGGTCGAGGCGGGCACACCTCCCGGCCGCACCTCACCGAGGACCTCACCTACGCCCTCGGCAGCCTCATCACCCAGATGCCGGCGGTCCTGTCGCGCCGTTTCGACCCGCGTGCGGGGGTGAGCCTGGTCTGGGGCCAGGTCGCCGCCGGCAACGCCGCCAATGTGATCCCCTCGGTCGGCGAGCTGACCGGCACGCTGCGGATGCTCGACTCGGCGGCCTGGCACGATGCCGAACGATTCGTCCGGGGGCTCATCGCCGACATCATCGAGCCCTTCGGCGTGTCCGCGGAGATCACCTACACGCGCGGCGTACCGCCGGTCGTGAACGACTTCGCCGCGACGCAGACCCTGCGCCAGGCGGTGACCGAGGCTCTGGGCGTCAAGGGCGCCGCCAGCACCCCGCAGAGCCTCGGGGGAGAGGACTTCGCCTGGTATCTCGAGGCGATCCCCGGAGCGATGGGCCGCTTGGGGACGCGGACTCCCGACGGCCCCACCTATGACCTGCACCAGGGCAATCTGAGGGTGGACGAGCAGGCGATCTCCGTCGGCGCTCGGGTGCTCGCCGGCGTGGCTGCGCGTCCGCTGGAGTGATGACCGAGGCACTTAACCAGCCTCAGTGGTCGGGTAGCGGGGCCACGCTTGCGGAGCGTGACCTCGATACGCGGGCTCGTTCCTCGCCCAGCTACTCGATCACCCGACCCGGGCGTTCGCTCAGCTGTCGAGGTCGAGCACCCGGTCGCTGCGCGCGGGATCCTCGCTGTCGCGCACCACGACCACGGGGCAGGGTGCGTGCCGCACCACCGCCTCGCTGACCGAGCCCAGGACGAGTCCCTTGAATCCGCCGAGACCACGTGGTCCGACGGCAACCAGGCTCGCGTCCTCGGCCAGCATCAGCAGGCCGTTCGCGGCGGGGCCGCGGGGCGTCGCATAGGAGACCTCGACATCGCCGTACTGCGCGACGAGCGCCCGGGTGTCGGCCATGAGGCGCTCGCGGACCGCCTGCTCGAAATCGGCCGCAGGCGGCACATAGCCGTGTTCCCAGGTGGAAGGCCGGGGAGCGGTGCGCAACGTCCAGGCTCGCGCGACGATGACGGAGAGACCGGTGACGTCCGCCCACCGCAGCACCCACGCGAGCGCCGTGTCGGCGAATGCCGAACCGTCATGTCCGACGACGATCGGGGAGGAGATGGCGTCCATGGGCTCAGGGTACCGTCGCCCGAGGCTCACCGGCGGAGCCGCCGTGTCGAGCGGCACAGGTTACAAATCGGTGTCAGGCGCGTTGAATAGCTCCGCACCTCTCCCCAAGGTCCCATCGCCGCGATTAGTGTCGGCCAGGTGCAGTGAACGTGCCAGACGCGCTGGTGCGAGACGAGGAGGAGAAGTGCGCCATCTGACCAAGGCTGCCGTGCTAGTCGGCGCCGCAGCAGTCGTGCTGAGTGCCTGTGGCACCGCGGCTGACAACGACGACAGTGACAACAACGCTGACGAGCAGCAGCAGTGCGAGGCCGTGGAGCTCGAGGGCGATCCTCAGGTCGCGCTCGCGTACGACGTGGGTGGACGCGGGGACCAGTCCTTCAACGACGCGGCTTACGCCGGCCTGGAGAAGGCGCAGGGCGAGTTCGGCTTCGACGGCACCGAAGGCGAGGCGTCCTCCGATGAGAGCGAGGAAGTCCGTGAGCAGCGGCTCCGTGGCTTCGCCGACGACGGCTACAACGTCATCGTGGGCGTGGGCTTCGCGTACAGCGACTCGGTGGACAAGGTCGCGCCGGAGTACCCCAATGTCTCCTTCGCCGTCATCGACGGCTTCGACCCGACCGAGGACGACGTCAACTGCAATGTCGCCTACCTGACCTTCGCCGAGAACGAGGGCTCCTTCCTCGTCGGCGTGGCGGCTGCCGAGACCACCGAGAGCGACACGGTCGGCTTCGTGGGCGGCGTCAACAACCCGCTCATCCAGAAGTTCGAGGCCGGGTTCAAGGCGGGCGTCGAGGAGACCAATCCCGATATCGAGGTCGTCTCGACCTATATCGAGGAGTCCGATCCTCGCGGATTCGGTGACCCGGCCGGTGGCCAGGCGGCCGCGGAGGGTCTCATCAACGACGGTGCCGACGTGATCTTCCACGCGGCGGGCGCCTCGGGCATCGGCGTGTTCGATGCCGTGACGAGCGCCGATCTCTGGGCGATCGGTGTGGACTCCGATCAGTACCTCACCGCCTCGCCGGAGCAGCAGCCGCACATCCTGACCTCGATGCTCAAGCGCGTCGACGTCTCGACGTACGACTTCATCGCCGCGGCGTTCGACGGTGAGCCGCTGTCGGGATACACCGAGTTCACGCTCGCCGACGACGGCGTCGACTACTCGACCTCCGGTGACTTCCTCTCCGGGGATCTGATCACCGAGATCGACGACTACAAGCAGCAGATCATCGACGGTGACCTCGAGGTCCCGACCGAGCCGTGAGACGCTGAGCCGACGGCCCGGGGTCGCACCTGAGGGTGCGACCCCGGGCCTTCGCCCGATCACGACCACGGCAGAGCAGGGGCTGAGCATGCAGGTGGAGCTACGGGGGATCGCCAAGCGGTTCCCCGGCGTCATCGCCAATCACGACGTCGACCTGACGATTCGATCCGGAGCCGTCCACGCCCTCATCGGCGAGAACGGCGCCGGCAAGTCGACACTCATGAAGATCCTCTACGGGGTCCAGAACGCGGACGACGGGACGATCCTCGTCGACGACCGGGAGCAGCGCTTCTCCTCGCCCACGGACGCGATCGAGGCCGGCATCGGCATGGTGTTCCAGCACTTCATGCTCGCCGACAATCTCACCGTGCTGGAGAACATCGTTCTCGGCGCGGAGAAGATGCACGGGATCGGCGAGAAGGCCCGTGGCCGAGTTCGGGAGATCTCGGCCGAGTTCGGTTTCGATATCGACCCCGACATACGCGTTGCCGAACTCGGCGTCGCAGCTCGTCAGCGGGTCGAGATCCTCAAGGTGCTGTATCGCGGAGCGAGGCTCATCATCCTCGACGAGCCGACGGCGGTGCTGGTACCGCAGGAGGTGGAGATCCTCTTCGCCAATCTGCGTGAGCTCGTCGCCTCCGGCTGCTCGGTGCTGTTCATCTCGCACAAGCTCGACGAGGTGCTGCAGATCGCTGACGACATCACCGTGATGCGGCGCGGCACGACCGTCGGCACCGCCGACCCGGCCACGGCCACCCGCCAGCAGCTCGCGGAGCTCATGGTCGGTGCGGAGCTGCCGACGCCCGAGCTGAGCGCCGATACCGTGACGGACACTCCGGTCCTGTCGCTGCGGTCGATCTCGCTCGTGAACGACACGGGGCGCACCGTGCTCGCCGGCATCGACCTGACGATCCACCGCGGTGAGATCGTCGGCATCGCCGGTGTGGAGGGCAACGGACAGACTGAGCTCGTCGAGGTCATCATGGGGATGCGGCGAGCGACGGAGGGCCGCATCGTGCTGGCCGAGGAGGACATCACGCGGTTGTCCGTGCGCAAGGTCCGTGAACGCGGGGTGGGATTCATCCCCGAAGATCGCCACCGGCACGGTGTCGTCCTCGACTTCTCCCTGTGGGAGAACCGGATCCTCGGACACCAGACCACCGCTCCGGCCGTACGCGGGCCGCTGCTCAATCCCGGCGGGGCCAGACGGGACGCCGAACGGATCATCGACGCCTACGATGTGCGGACCCCCTCGGTGCACACCACGGCGCGAGCCCTTTCAGGCGGCAACCAGCAGAAGTTCATCGTCGGACGCGAGATGAGCGGAGACCCGATCCTGCTGCTGGCCTCGCATCCGACCCGCGGTGTCGACGTCGGCGCCCAAGCGGCCATCTGGGATCACATCCGCCGGGCACGCCAGGCGGGTCTGGGCGTGCTGCTGATCTCCGCCGACCTCGACGAGCTCATCGGTCTGTCCGACCGTCTCGAGGTGATCCTGCGCGGACGGTTCACCGCCCAGCTCGATCCTCGCGATGTCACCGCGCAGGAGCTCGGCACAGCCATGACAGGAGGCGCGGCATGAGCGAGCGAGACTTCACTTTCCGGTGGTCGAGTAGCGCCCGAGGGACGAGGGCGCGTATCGAGACCACGCTCCGGGGTGATTTCGATACGCCGCTCGTTCCTCCCCCGCAAGCGGGAGGTGCCCCCAGCGGCTACTCAATCACCGAGTTGCGACCTAGTGTGCTTCTTCTTGAGGCGGTGGGGGCATGAGCGAGCGCAGCGAGCGAACGACGACGGTCTTCTCATGCCGCCATCGGCCTAGTGTGTTTCTTCTCGAGGCGGTGGGGGCATGAGCGAGCGCAGCGAGAGCCAGCTCGTCCGACGCGTCGCGCAGATGGTGACGTACTCGATCGTGCCGACCCTGGTGGCGATCGCCGCGGCGCTGCTGGCCACAGCCGCGATCGTGTGGATCTCGGGAGCGCCCGTCGGCGGCTTCCTCGACGCCATGCTCTCCGTGCCCGGGGAGCGGGATCTGGTGATCATCATCAACCAGGCGTCGATGATCGCCCTCTCGGCCTTCGCCGCCGCGATCTGCTTCCGGATGAACATCTTCAATATCGGTGTCGAGGGGCAGTACATCATCGGCGCCTGTGCCGGTGCCTTCTTCGCCGGGGCGGGGATCGTGCCGGGCCCCCTGAACATCCTGGCCACGCTTGTCGTGGCGATGCTCGCCGGCATGGCCTGGGCGATGATCGCCGCCGTCCTGAACGTCACACGCGGCGTCAGCGAGGTCATCTCGGCGATCATGCTCAACTATGTGGCCCTCACCCTGGCCGGATATCTGGTCAAGACCTACGGCGCCAAGGCCGGATACACGTACACGACCGGCACCATCCCGCCGTCCAGCCAGCCTCTGGGATTCGGGATCATCTCCGGAGCCCCCGATGTCTGGGCACTCGCGATCCTCGCGGTGATCGTCGCCGTGAGCTACTCCTTCCTGCTCGGATGGACCCGCTTCGGCTTCGACCTGCGGACCGCCGGAGAGTCGCGGACCGCGGCCCTGGCGAACGGCATCAATCCCAAGAAGATGGTGCTCATCACGATGGCGATCTCGGGCGCGATCGCCGGGTTGGTGTGGATGCCGAGCTTCTTCGGCAGCACGCACACCTTCGGCATCCCCGAGTACTTCCAACGCGGCCTCGGCTTCACGGGTCTCGCCGTCGCACTGCTCGGCCGCAACACCTCCTTGGGTATCTTCTTCGGCGCGACCTTGTTCGCCTTCCTCTCGACGCAGTCCAACCGCCTGCAGAGTGTGGGAGTCGGACGCGATGTCGTCGAGATCACCCAGGGCGTGGTGGTGCTCATGGTCGTCATCGCCTTCGAGATCTCGCGGCGGATCAAGGCCCGGCGCGAACAGGAGAGCGTCGCGCGAGAACTGGGCACGACGACTGAGGGGGTGCGGGCATGACGCGCACGATCGCCTCCCCGGCGGCGGTCCGGCAGGTGCGGTACCTGACCTGGATCGTCGTCCTGGCCGTCCTCATCACGGTGTCGCTTGTGCGGGTGCTGACCGATCAGAACCGGATGACCACCCCGGGCACCCTGCGACTGGCGCTCATCGCCGCCTGCCCGATTCTGCTCGCCGGTCTCGGCGGTCTGTGGGCCGAACGGGCCGGCATCGTGAACATCGGCCTCGAGGGCCAGATGCTGCTGGGCACCTGGGGTGCCGCCTTCTTCGCCTATCATTTCGGCGCCTGGGGCGGGGTCCTCGGTGCCATCGCGATGGGTGCCCTGGGCGGGCTCCTGCACGGCCTGGCCACCGTCACCTTCGGCGTGGACCACATCATCTCCGGCGTCGCGATCAATATCGTCGGTCTCGGTGCCGTGGGATATCTGGCGCAGACCTTCTTCATCGGCTACGAGGGAGGCGGTCCGCGCAATCTGTCGGGCTACGCGGTGCCTCGGGAGATCACCATCCCCGGCATCTCCTCGGCGGCTCGCTGGGTGTCCGAACAACGATGGTTCCTGGTCTCGGACGTCGCAGGGGCCATCGCCGGGGTCACTACGCGTCTGTCCCTGCTCACGATCCTCGCCCTGCTGCTCGTGGCCTTCACCGCCTGGGTGCTGTGGCGCACGCCCTTCGGCCTGAGGCTGCGGTCCTGCGGGGAGAGCCCGCAGGCGGCCGAGACGCTGGGCGTCAATGTCTATCTGTACAAGTACATCGCGGTCATCATCTCGGGCGGGTTCGCCGGACTGGGCGGCGCCTACCTCGCGATGGTGGCGTCGTCGTCGTTCACGACCGGGCAGACCAACGGCCGTGGCTACATCGGCCTGGCCTCGATGATCTTCGGCAACTGGAACCCCACCGGGGTGCTCGCGAGCTCGTTGATGTTCGGGTACGCGGACGGCATCAGCCTGTTGTCCAATAACGGACCCCTCGTGCACGCCATCCTGCTGCTGCTCGCGGTGCTGCTGCTCGGCTACGCCGCGTTGAAGCTCCGTCGCGGCGAGCGGGTCACGGCCATCGTGATCGCGGGCATCGCGGTCGTGCTCTTCGCCTGGTATCTGGCGGTCGACTCGGTGCCCTCGGACTTCACCGGCATGACGCCGTACATCCTCACGCTGTTCGTGCTGGCGGTGGCCGCGCAACGGCTACGGATGCCGGCGGCGGACGGGAAACCCTACCGGAAAGGACAGGCCGGATGAGCGCGGGATTCGGATTCACGTCGGCGGCGGCCCCGGTCGACTGGGACGCACTCACCCGCTACGCCACCGAAGTCATGGGGCGGGCCTATGCGCCGTACTCGTCCTATCGCGTCGGGGCGGCGGGACTGGTCGAGGACGGACGCGTGGTGCTCGGCTGCAATGTCGAGAATGCCGCCTACGGCGTGGCACTGTGTGCGGAATGCGGCATGATCTCGGCCTTGCACTCGACCGGCGGGGGACGCCTGCGCGCGGTGGTCTGCGTGGACGGCCAGGGGCAGCCGATCATGCCCTGCGGTCGCTGCCGTCAGCTGATCTGGGAGCACGGGGGAGCAGAATGCCAGGTGCTGACCCCGCGAGGTCCGGTGGCGATGTCCGAGGTGCTCCCCGATGCCTTCGACGAGACGGACCTGCAGCAGTGACGAGGAGACCCGCTATGCCCCCAGTATCGTGTGCTCGACCGTCCACGGTGGTGACGGCATGACGGCCGACCTGCTGGACACTGCGGACCCCGGCTTCCTCGACGATCCCTATCCGGTGCTCGCGGAGCTGCGCGCCGAGGCACCGCTCGTGTGGCACGAGGCCTGGGGTGTCTGGCTCGCCACGACCCACGGAGCGGTGAGCGCCGTGTTGCGTGACCGGCGCTTCGGGCGGATCTGGACCGATCAGGTGCCGCTCGACGAGATGGAGCCGTTCAACGCGCTGCATCGCAACCAGATGATGGAGAACGAGCCGCCCGCGCACACGCGGCTGCGGCGTCTCGTGGCGGGGGCCTTCGGCCGGGGACATGTCGAGCGGATGCGTCCGCGCATCGCCGAGCTCGCGGCGTCGATGCTCGATGCCCCCGGCGGGGTGGTCGAGCGGTTGAACGACGGTGACCACGTGGACATCCTCGGGACCTACGCCGAGCCGATGCCGGTCTTCGTCATCGCCGATCTCCTCGGGGTGCCGCGGGCGGACCACCAGGACCTGCGGCGGTGGTCGCAGGCGATCGTCCACATGTACGAGCCCGATGTCGACCTCGACACGAAGAATGCGGCGATCGAGGCGAGCGAGGCGTTCTCGGCCTATGTGCGTGGCGTGGTGGCCCATCGCCGGGATCATCCCGGCGAGGACCTCATCACCGATCTGATCGCCGAACGCGATGGCGGCACGCGGCTGAGCGAGGACGAGCTCGTCGCCTCGGTCGTCCTGCTGCTGAACGCAGGACACGAGGCCTCCGTCAACGTCTTCGGCAACGGCATGCACGCCCTCCTGGCCGATCGCCAGCAGTTTGCGCGGGTCAGCGGCGGGGAGGTTCCGGTCGAGACGGCGCTCGAGGAGCTCATCCGCTACGACGCGCCGCTGCAGCTGTTCGAGCGCACGGCGACCGACGACATCGAGGTCGAGGGCGTCACGATCCATCAGGGCCAGAAGGTGGCCTGTCTGATGGGCTCGGCCAACCGGGACGCCGAGGTCTTTCAACGCGCCGATGAGTTCGATGTCGCGCGCGACCCCAACCCCCACGTGGGATTCGGCATGGGACTGCACTTCTGTCTCGGAGCCCCGTTGGCGCGCCTCGAGCTGCAGCTGACGATCGGTGCGCTGCTCGACCGGCTGCCCGGGCTGGCCCTCGCCGAACCAGCGCCGCGTCGTCCCACCTGGGTGCTGCGCGGCTACGAGAGCATCCCCGTACGAGCGAAGGAGTGAACGCCGTGGCCAAGGAGCCGTTCGACGCGACCGAGGTGATCGCCGTCAAGCGCGACGGTCACGTGCTCGGGGAACACCAGATCGACTGGGTGATCGATGCCTACACGCGCGGCGTCGTCGCCGAGGAGCAGATGGCGGCGCTCGCGATGGCGATCTACCTCAACGGCATGGATCGTGGTGAGATCGCCCGCTGGACCGGCGCGATGATCGCGTCCGGTGAGCGGATGGACTTCAGCGGACTGTCGCGGCCCACGGCGGACAAGCACTCCACGGGCGGCGTCGGCGACAAGATCACGCTCCCGTTGGCACCCCTCGTGGCCGCCTGCGGGGTGGCCGTCCCACAGCTCTCCGGACGCGGACTGGGACACACCGGCGGGACGCTCGACAAGCTCGAGGCCATCCCCGGCTGGCGAGCTCATCTCACCAATGAGGAGATGCTCGCGCAGCTCGAGGACGTCGGGGCGGTCGTGTGCGCGGCGGGATCCGGGCTGGCTCCTGCGGACAAGAAGCTCTACGCGCTGCGCGATGTCACGGGGACCGTCGAGTCGTTGCCGCTCATCGCGAGCTCCATCATGAGCAAGAAGATCGCCGAGGGGACCGGCTCCCTCGTGCTCGACGTCAAGACCGGGTCGGGTGCCTTCATGAAACGCGAGGCCGATGCTCGCGAGCTCGCGGCCACGATGGTCGCGCTCGGCGACGATGCGGGCGTGCGCACGGTCGCCTTGCTGACGGACATGGACACGCCGCTCGGCCTGACCGCAGGCAACGCCTTGGAGGTCCGGGAGTCGGTCGAGGTGCTCGCCGGCGGCGGACCGGCGGATGTGGTGGAGCTGACCCTCGCGCTAGCCCGCGAGATGCTCGCCGGCGCGGGACGCGATGACGTCGACCCGGCCGACGCGCTGGCCTCGGGTCGGGCCATGGACGTCTGGCGGCGCATGATCGCGGCACAGGGCGGCGACCCGGACGCGGCGCTCCCGGAGGCCGCGGAGACCCAGGTGATCCTCGCCGAGACCGATGGCGTGCTCGGACGACTCGACGCGATGGCCGTGGGAGTCGCCGCGTGGCGGCTCGGAGCGGGGCGCAGTCGTCCGGGGGAGGAGGTCCAGGCCGCCGCGGGCGTCGAGCTGCACGCCAAACCGGGCGACCGGATCCGCCTCGGACAACCGCTCGTGACCCTCCACACCGACACCCCTGAGCGCTTCGAGCGCGCGGCGGCGGCGCTCACCGACGCCTGGACGATCGACGACACCGGATGTGACCTGCGTCCCGTCGTGATCGACCGTATTGGTTAGGGTCGGGCCATGCGTGTGCTGAACAATCGTCAGGAGATCGCCGAATCCGCGGGCACCGAACTCGGGGTCAGCGCGTGGATGCCGATCGAGCAGGATCGCATCGACATGTTCGCCGACGCATCCGGTGATCGCCAGTGGATCCACGTCGATCCCGAGCGCGCGGCCGAGGGCCCGTTCGGCGCGACGGTGGCCCACGGGTACCTGACGTTGTCGATGCTGCCCTTCCTCGGTGCCCAGGTGTACGCGGTGGCCGGCGACGTGGCCCGGGTCAACTACGGCCTCAACAAGGTGCGTTTCGTGACGCCGGTGCGCGTGGGGTCGCGGATCCGTGATCGTGTCCTGGTGCTGGAGGTGCGCGATATCGCCAAGGGCCAGCAGGTGACCTTCCAGCACACCGTCGAGATCGAGGGCGAGGACACGCCCGCCTGTGTGGCTGAGGCGGTCGTGCTGCTCATGGACAACGGGGGGACGGCCGGATGACCCGGGCCACCGCGGAGCAGATCGCCGGCCTGCCGAAGGTCGCCCTGCACGAACATCTCGACGGCGGGGTCCGGCCCGACACGGTCGCGCAGATCGCCGCCGAGATCGGTCATGAGCTCCCGGCACCGGCCGAGACCCTCGGCGCCTGGTTCGCCGAGGCGTCGAGCTCCGGATCCCTCGAACGCTATCTGGAGACCTTCGAGCACACGGTGGCGGTGATGCAACGGCCGCAGGACCTGCGACGGGTGGCCCGGGAGGCCGTGGAGGACCTCTCGGCCGACGGCGTCGTGTACGCCGAGCTTCGCTGGGCTCCCGAGCAGCACCAGCAGGCCGGGCTGAGCCTCACCGAGGCGGTGGAGGCCGTCCAGGAGGGCATCGACGAAGGTGTCGCCGCCGTCCGTGCGGCCGGCGGGACGATGGTCGTCGGGCAGCTGCTGACGGCGATGCGACACGCCTCGCGCGGGCTGGAGATCGCCGAGATCGTCGTCGCCTATCGTGATCGGGGGGTCTTCGGCTTCGACATCGCCGGCGCCGAGGACGGCTTCCCGCCGATCCTGCATCTGGAGGCCTTCGAGTATCTGCGCCGCGAGAACGCGCATTTCACGATCCACGCGGGCGAGGCCTTCGGCCTCCCGTCGATCTGGCAGGCCGTCCAGCGGTGCGGTGCCGATCGCCTCGGCCACGGTGTGCGCATCGTCGACGATATCGACGTGTCGGGCTACCGTCCTCGCCTCGGGCGGCTGGCGGCCTATATCCGCGACCGTCGGATCCCCCTGGAGCTGTGCCCCTCGTCCAATGTCCAGACCGGGGCCGCCGCCTCGATCGCGGATCATCCGATCGCCCTGCTCGCCGAGCTCGGCTTCCGGGTGACGGTCAACTCGGACAATCGCCTGATGAGCCAGACGTCGATCGGCCGCGAGCTGACCTTGCTCAGCGACGCCTTCGGCTACTCGGTGGGCGATCTTCGCTGGTTCACGGTGAACGCCATGAAGAGCGCCTTCCTGCCCTTCGATGAGCGCCTTCAACTCATCGATGAGGTCATCAAGCCCGGCTACGGTGCCTGACCCTCACCGGGGCAGCGGTAAGTCGTCAACCTTTCGGTCGCGCTAGCGGTAGGCCCTCAACCCTTCCGTCCCGCGGGCGGTACGCCGTCAACGTCATCCGATCGCGATGAGGTTGATGACCTACCGCCACCGCCGGGCTCCGTGGTCAGCGCGATGCCGCGAGCTCACGCCGGGCCTGGGCCGGTGTGAGGGGGCGACATCCGGCCGCCACCGCGCGGGCGATGACCGCCCGCTCCGTCCGGAGCAGTGCCCACCCCCGCCGAACCAGCACGTGAGGCGGCTTGCGCGACTCGCGCAGATCGCGGGCCAGTCGGAGCGCGAAGGTGAGCAATCGCGGACGGACCAGGCAGATGGCATCGGCGAGCAGTCCGGAATCCCGGCAGTCGGCGACGATATCGGGTGCGAACAGACCCTCGGCGATGAACCGGTCGCCGGCGACGTCGATCCGGTGGCTACCGGCTCGCGCGCTGCGGGCGAGATCGTAGACCGGCACGCTGGCGGTACGGGTCCTGCACAGGTCCTCCATGGCGCGGAGGGCCCCGTCCCGATCCCAGCTCCGGACGTCGTCCCAGTCGGGAAGTCCCAGCGGGCTCATCGGGAGCGAGGGGTGATCGCCCTCGTGGTAGAAGTCGTCGAGCCGCAGCACCGGCCAGCCCAGGCGGGCGGCGAGGTGCGACTTGCCGGAGCCGGAGGGACCCGCGAGGATCACAGCGCGCGCCTCCATCAGCAGACGGCGAGGGCTTGGCCGACCTGGTCGACGAACACGCCCTGTCCGTGCCCGGTCGGATGCACCTGGTCGGTCCCGGTGATCTCCGGATGCTGCGAGGCCAAGGCGTTCCAGTCGATCAGATGGACATTGGCGTGCGCCTCGGCCACGGCACGCGCCGCGGCCAGGGACTGGTCACTCCATGAGCGCCCCGGTACATAGGGGGCGACGAGCCCGACCTGCCGGTCGGCGAGCTCGTTCGCGACGAGGGCGTCCAGGTCGGCCTGGTCGATCTCGCCGTTGGTGCCGGTCGCGATGAGTACCGTGGGCTGGAGCTGGCCCTGCGCGGCGGCGTCCCGGATCGCGCCGGCGACGTCCCCGTACTGCCAGCCGACCACCGCGACGGCCGAGGAGCCGGGGCGGCGTTCCAGGAGCGCCGGAGCCACGGCGACGGTCACGGAGTCACCGAAGGCGCTGACGGCCTCGTGTGCGTCCACGGCGCGGCAGGCGTCGGGAGCCGGTGGCGGCGCCTCCGTCGGCGCCGACGTTTCCGGGGCCTCATCCGATGCCTCGATCGAGGCCGAGACGGCGCGCTGGCCCTCGCGGAGGGCCGCCTCGACATCGGACTCGCTGGGCGCCTTCCAGAGCGCTGTGGACGCTGTGAGGAGCACGGCGAGGCCGGCGATCGCCAGCGGACGCGCGCGACGCGGGCGGTAGACCCTGTCGTCCCCGCGGACCTGTGCCGCCCAGCGGGCGAGCGTCGCACGGGCACCGTCACGACGCAGCGGGAGCTCGACGAAGCGATAGGAGAGCGCCGCCACGGGCACGGCGATGAGGACGGCTGCCCAGCCCGCGACGACGCGATGCTCGGCGGGCATGAGTCGGGTGGCGAAGACGATCAGGGGCCAGTGCCACAGGTAGATGCCGTAGGACCGTTCACCGACCCAGCGCAATGGCGACCAGCCGAGGACACGGGCGATCGGCGTAGGGTTGGCCGCTGCCAGTACCAGTCCGGCGGTGGCCAGGTTGACGAGGGCGAGACCACCGAGGAAGGTCACCTGGCTGTCCCACTCGACAACGAGTGCGTAGACGACGATGGCGACGAGACCGACGGCACCGAGCGCGGTGTAGCGCACCTTCTCGGTGGCGGCCGCGAAGCCGTCGCGCAAGAGATGCGGTGTCGTGCCGAGAGCCGCGGTGGCGCCCAGCAGCAGTCCGAACGCATGGGAGTCCAGGCCCATATAAGCCCGCGTGGGATCTGCGGTGAGGTACCAGAACGCCATGAGTCCCACCGAGACCAGTGCCAGGACTGCCACGACTCGTTGGGCGACGGCACGACGGGCGACGGTGAGCAGTCCGAGGATCAGGACCGGCCAGAGCAGGTAGAACTGCTCCTCGATGCCCAGCGACCAGAGGTGGTTGAGCAAGGGCGGAACGCTGGCATCCGCATACGACCATCCCTCGTGGATCTGGATCCAGTTGCTCGTCCAGGTGAGAGCCCCGATGACCTGGCTCCGCAACCCGGCGCCGGTGTCATTGCCGACGGCCAGGGTGATCGAGCTGGTGATGGCCACCATGACGAGCAGCGCCGGTGCGAGACGGCGGATCCGGCGAGCCCAGAAGCGGCGCAGGGCGACGCGCCCGTGCTCGTTCATCTCGCGCAGGATGAGCGCGGTGATGAGGAATCCGCTCAGGACGAAGAAGACGTCGACTCCGACGAAGCCGCCGGGGAAGCGATCCGGGTCGGCGTGATAGCCCAGGACGAGCAGGACGGCGACCGCGCGCAGTCCGTCGAGTGCCGCCAGATGGCGGGCGGGTCGCGCAGCCCGTTCCGCGGTGTCCTCCGGATGCGCGGAACGGGTGGGGAGCGTCGCGCTCACACCGACGACCTCGACGGCCGTACGGCGCGTCCGGGATCGGCCGATACGTGCGCGGGCATGGATACATGGAAACACGGTCGGTCAACCGGACGGAGTCCACCCACGGGTGTGTCGAGGGACCTGGGACACCTGTCCCGGACTGCTGACGGGTCACCGGCCGCCACGAGCCCTGGCTAGGCTGGGCATATGACCACCGTGCCCTCTGTCGCCGAGATCGCCGCCCAGATCGATCACGCGATCCTCAAGCCGGAACTCACGCGGGACGATGTCGATGCCGACCTGGACCTGGCTCGCGAGTACGGCATCTTCAGCGTCTGCGTGCGCCCGAGCGATGTCGCCCACGCGGTGGAGCGCCTCGCCGGATCGGCGGTCGCCGTCGGGACCGTGATCGGCTTCCCGCACGGGACCACCACCACCCAGACGAAGGTCGCTGAGGCCCGCCAAGCGCTCGAGGACGGCGCTCTGGAGCTGGACATGGTGCTGAACATCGGCCGGTTGCGCAGCGGCCTCGTCGAGGACGTCGAGGCAGACATCCGAGCCGTCAAGCGGGCCGCCGGCGATCACATCGTGAAGGTCATCCTGGAGACCGCGCTGCTCGATGACGGGCAGAAGGTGGCCGCGTGCGAGGCCGCCGAGCGGGCCGGTGCCGACTTCGTCAAGACCTCCACCGGTTTCGCCGGCGGGGGAGCGACCCTCGAGGACGTGCGGCTGATGCGCGCCGCCGTCGGTCCCGGTGTACAGGTGAAGGCCTCCGGAGGTGTCCGCGGCCTCGACACGCTGCTGGAGATGCGTGGGGCGGGCGTCACCCGCTTCGGCACCAGCGCCACCCGAGTCATCCTCGACGACCTCGCGGCGCGTGTTGCCGGCGGACAGGCCACGGGCGCGGAGGACTCCACCTCCTACTGACGAGCGTGCGCCTGTTCGTCACCGATCGTTGACAGCACGTTCACGTTCGGGTGATGGTGTCGGGACCTGGAGTATCCAGACACCATATCGGGGGAATATCGATGACACGCGCATCGCGCCGTCTCGCAGGAGCGGCGCTCGGATCACTGTTGGTCACGGGGACGTTGACCACACTCGCGACGGCACCGGCCCAGGCCGACGAGGTCGCACTCAATCTACTCAGCTTCAACGACTTCCACGGTCGTATCGACGAGAACACCGTGAAGTTCGCGGGCACCGTCGAGCAGTTGCGGGCCGAGGGCGGCGAGGACAACACCCTCGTCCTGTCCAATGGGGACAATATCGGCGCCTCACTGTTCGCCTCGGCGGTCTCCGAGGACATCCCCACGATCGATGTGCTGAACGCGCTGGGCGTCGCCGCGAGCTCGGTGGGCAATCACGAGTTCGACAAAGGGGTCGACGACCTCACCGGCCGCGTCGGCGACGCGGCCGACTTCCCGTATCTGGCGGCCAATGTGCTCGGCCCGGACGGCGAGCCGGTCCTCCCGGCCTACGAGACCTTCGAGGTGGCCGGTCTGGAGGTCGCCGTGGTCGGCGCGGTGAGCGAGGAGACGCCCGCCCTGGTCAGCCCCGGTGGCGTCGAGGGACTGGAGTTCGCGGACGTGACGGACTCCGTCAACGAGACGGTCGAGGAGCTCGAGGCGGGCGAGACGCCGCCGGACGTGATCGTGGCACAGATCCACGAAGGAGCTCCGGACGGAAGCGTCAGCTATGAGGAGGCCGTGGCCTCGAGTCCGACCTTCCGCGACATCGCCGAGGGCGTGTCGGGTTCGGTCGACGCGATCTTCATGGGCCATACGCACCAGGAGTACGCCTGGGACGCTCCCGTGCCCGGCGAGCCCGATCGCACGCGCCCGATCCTGCAGACCGGCAGCTATGGCGAGAACATCGGTCAGGTCGGCCTGACCGTCGACACCGATACAGGTGAGGTCGTATCGCATACGTCCCGCAACGTGCCCCGCACCGAGACCGAGGACGCTGATCTCGTCGAACAGTTCCCGCGCGTCGGGGAGGTGCAGTCGATCGTCGCCGCGGCCCTGGAGGTCGCCGATGAGATCGGCCGGGAGGTCAAGGGATCGCAGACCGCCGACATCACGCGAGCTTTCAGCGGCACGAGCGAGGATCGTGGTGCGGAGTCCACGCTCGGCGGACTCGTGGCCGATTCACTGCTTGCCAAGGTCTCGGAGACGCAGGCCGGGGCCGATCTCGGGATCGTGAACCCGGGCGGGTTGCGTGCGGATCTGCTGTACGCGCCCTCAGGCGCCGAACAGCCCGGTGAGATCACCTATGCCGAGGCCAATGCGGTCCTGCCCTTCGTCAACAACGTCAGTTCCGTCGAGGTGACCGGCGAGACCTTGAAGACGATCTTCGAACAGCAGTGGCAGCGGGACGCCGACGGCGAGGTGCCGAGCCGCGCCTACCTGCAGCTCGGGGTGTCCGAGAATGTCGCCTACACCTTCGATTCCACGCGCGCCGAAGGCGATCGGATCACCGGCATCACCATCGATGGAGAGCCGGTCGACCCCGCGGCCAGCTACCGGATCGCCACGTTCTCCTTCCTGGCGCAGGGCGGCGACAACTTCCGCGCCTTCGCCGACGGCACCAACACCGACACCGGTTTGGTCGACTACGAAGCCTGGATCGAGTATCTGGAGTCCAACTCGCCGGTCGCACCGGACTTCGCCCGGCGTTCGGTCGAGGTCCAGGGACTCGACGACGCTTACACCGCCGGGGACAGCGTGACCTTCACGCTTCCCGAGCTGGATCTCACGTCCCGTGGAGCACCCGCCAATACGGACCTGACGATCGAGGCCGTCACCGAGGACGGTGGGACCGTCGACCTCGGTGACGCCGAGGTGAGCGAAGGAGCCGCCGAGGCCACGGTCGCCCTGCCGGACGATCTCTCCGGTCAGGTGCGCTTACGGGTCACGGTCGCTCCCTCGGACACCGTGGTGACGACCGCGCCGTTCACGGTGGACGCCGCAGAGGAGCCGGGCGCGGAGCTCGGCGCGACGGCCGGCTCGGTGCGGTATCCGCTTCCCGCGCGCATCGACGTCACGGCACGCCCGGACGCGAAGGGCCTGGTGACGGTCACCTCAGGTGGTTTCCCGGTCGGAGTGGGCCTCTTGCACCGAGGCTCGGCCACCGTCTACACCCTGCCCTTCGTGCTGGGACCCGGTGCGCACGAGCTGACGGTCACCCACTGGGGCGATGGTCGATACGAGAAGAGCTCGGTGCCGGTGACGGTCGAGGTCACGCGGTGACGGCCGCGCTCGCCCGGGCGGCGATCGGCCTCGTCGGCACGGCCGCGCTCGCCGCCGGTCTCCTCGCGGCACCCGCGGCGAGCGACGCGGCCCCGGCCGGAGACGGGCTCGTCATCTCCGAGGTGTACCTGAACGGAGGCAGCTCGGGCGCCGTCTATCGGAACAAGTACGTGCAGATCGCCAACCCGACCGATACGGCGGTCAGCGTCCGCGGATGGTCGGTGCAGTACCGCTCAGCCACCAGCACCGGGAGGTTCAGCGGCGTCATCGACCTCGGCGACCACACGATCCCCGCGGGCGGGCAGCTCCTCGTCGGCGGCAACAGCAACGGGGCCGCAGGTGCGGAGAACCCGGAGCCCGATGTCACGAGCGGGATCGCCTTCTCCGGCAGCGCCGGAGGCACCCTGGCGCTGGTGCGCTCGGGTGGCGCACTGAGCGGCGAGCGTGAGGCGGTGCTGGACGATCCGGCCCTCGTCGACCTCGTGGGATACGGCACATCGACGACGTACGAGGGAAGCGGTCAGGCCCAGGGGTACTCGGTTCGATCCGCGCTCGCACGAGACGACGACCGTACCGACACCGATGACAATGCCGCGGACTTCTCGGCTCACGATCCTTTACCCGAGGCCTGCGGTGAGGCGTGCGATGGCGACACGAGTGAGCCGGGGGAGCCGCAGGACGCGACGATCGCGCAGATCCAGGGCGAGGGGGCGGAGAGCCCGCTGCTCGGGCAGCCGGTGCGCACCCGGGGTGTGGTGACGGCCGTCTACGCCGAGGGCGGCTTCGACGGCCTGTACCTCCAGACCGAGGGGACGGGAGGCGAGGTCGACCTGGGGGAGCACCTCGCCTCGGATGGCGTCTTCGTGTACTCGTCGTCCCTGGCCGCGCAGGCGGAGGTCGGCGATCATCTCGAGATCACCGGCACGGTCGGGGAGTACTACGGGCTCACACAGCTGGTCCCCAGGGCGGGCGGATGGCAGGTGCTGGACGATCCGGCGCAGGCCGTGAAACCCGCGGCCGTGGAGTTCCCGCTCTCGGAGGCTGAGCGAGAGTCCCTCGAGGGCATGATCGTCGCGCCAGCCAATGGCTTCACGGTCACGGACAACTATCAGACGCATCAGTACGGTCAGATAGGCCTCGCCGCCGGTGACACACCGCTCGCGCAGCCGACGGATGCGGCCCGGCCCGGTTCACCGGAATACGAGGCGCTGGTGCTCGAGAACGCGGAGCGTGCCGTGAGCGTGGATGACGGTGCGACCGTCAACTTCCTGAACGGTGCGAATCGCGAGGTCCCCGTGCCCTGGCTGACGCCGGACAACGAGATGCGGGTCGGTGCACGCGCGACGGTGACCGAGCCGATGATCCTGGACTACCGGAACGACGCATGGAAGCTCCAGCCCACCACACGGCTGGCCGCCGGAGACGAGGAGCCGCTCCTCGTCCAGGATTCGACTCGCCCCGGGGAGCCCGCCGACGTGGGAGGCGACGTGCGGATCGCGACCTTCAACGTGCTCAACTACTTCACGACGCTGGGCGAGGAGTATGCGGCTGCCGGTAAGGGTGACTGCACCTACTACGCCGACCGCGAGGGCGCCAATCTCACGGTCGATTCGTGCGCCAACAACGGTCCGCGAGGAGCGGCGAACCGGGCCAGCTTCGAACGACAGGAGGCCAAGATCGTCGCGGCGATCGACCGTCTCGATGCCGCGGTGGTGTCGCTGGAGGAGATCGAGAACTCGGCTGCCTTCGGCGAGGACCGCGACACCGCGTTGCGGACCCTCGTCGAGGCGCTCAACGAGCATGCCGGTGAGCAGCTGTGGGACTTCGTGCCATCTCCGCAGGAGGTGCCCGAGGACGAGGACGTCATCCGCACCGCCTTCATCTACCAGCCCGACGAGGTCGAGCTCGTGGGTGAGTCGGTGATTCTCGAGGATGCTGCGTTCGGCAATGCCCGTGAGCCGTTGTCGCAGGAGTTCCGGCCTGTCGGTGCAGGGGAGGACGACGATTTCCTGGTCATCGTCAATCACTTCAAGTCCAAGGGCTCGGGAACGGGCGAGGACGCGGATCAGGGAGACGGCCAGGGCAGCTCGAACGCGTCCCGGGTGCGTCAAGCCACGTCTCTCGTGGCCTTCGCGGAGTCCGAGCAGCAGCGAGCGGACACCGAGCTGGTCTTCCTCACAGGCGACTTCAATGCCTACAGCAAGGAGGACCCCGTTCGCGTGATCGAGGACGCCGGATACGTCAACGTGCCGGCCGAGCACGGTGCCGATCCGACGTATCAGTTCGGTGGTCAGATGGGATCCCTCGATCATGTGTTCGCCTCCTCGGCCGCCACCGAGCGCGTCACGGGCGCCGATGTCTGGACGATCAACGCGGAAGAGTCGATCGCCCGCGAGTACAGCCGCTTCAACCAGAACGTCACGCAGTTGTACGACACGAGCCCGTATCGCGCCAGTGATCACAATCCCGCGTTGATCGGCATGTCGACCTCCGGGGAGTCGGCACTCGGGCTGAGCGCGAGTGCCGAGCCCGTCCGCTGGCCGAAGGGCCCCGTGGTGGAGGTCTCGGCGAACGGCGATGCCCGTGGGGCCGTGGTGGTCCAGGCGGGTTGGCTGCCGGTCGGTATCGGCTATCTGAGCGGTGGCTCGGCGCGCGTCTCGGTGCTCCCGGTCGTCCTGGGGCCCGGCCGTCACACGCTCGAGGTCCACTATCTCGGCGGTGGCGGGTTCGACGCCGAACACGTCGCGGTGGACGCGGAGGTCCGGGCCCGCTGAGCGTGGGGAGGGGGTGCTCCGACGACACCCCCTCCCTGTTCGTCTCGCTGGACCTGTTTGGTAGTGTTCTCGACGCACCACGGTTCCGGTTCGGGACCATGTCCGGGTGGCGGAATAGGTAGACGCGCTAGCTTGAGGTGCTAGTGCCCGGTTACGGGCATGGGGGTTCAAGTCCCCCCTCGGACACACATGATCGACGCTGAAGCATCAGCGTGGGACACGCAGAAGGCCCCTCCCGACGATGATCGGGAGGGGCCTTCTGCGGACCGATGATGATGCATAAGGGTTGCTATGGCGACCTGAATGCATCGAGTTTCAAGCAGGTCCGCACCGATGACGATGCATTGTGGTTCCCATAGCAGCCGTAACGCATCATCACTCCTCGGTCACGTCGTGGGCGTGTTTCATGAGGTGGACGAGCGAGGCGACCGCGCCCGCGCCGCCGAGGGCGAGGCCGATATAGGCCCAGGGTGTGGTCTCGAGGGGGCCATAGCGCACGAGCAGCAGGCACACGATGCCCAGCACCGCCGCGCTCAGGGCGATCGCGAGACCCGCACCCCAGACCGGATGACGGATACGCATCGCGCTCAGCCCTCATCCTCGTCCTCATCGGAGTCCATGATGTCGCTGCCCGCCTGCGGAGCGAGCCGGCCTTCGCCGGTATCGGGAGTCTCCTCCGGTGCGGGAGGAGGCGGACCCTGGTTCGCGACCTCGCCGTCGTCCTCGGTGTTCTTCTCACGTGACGTCATACCCGGTACCTACCCCGTGGCGGGCCCCGTCAAACATCGCGTGGGTCTCGGCGGTCAGCGAGCGAGGCGCGCGGCTTCCCCCGCCAACCGGTCGGCCTCCTCGTTGAGAGCGTGCTGATTGTGCCCTCGCACCCACTCCCACGTGGTCGGGATGCCGGCCTCCTCTCGCGCGCGCAGCAGTTCATCGAGGCGCCGCATGAGGTCGACATTGGCCACGGGCTTACCGGAGGCGGTCTTCCAGCCCTTGCGCTTCCAGCCCGGAATCCACTTAGTGGCCGAGTTGAGCACGTACTGCGAGTCGAGCTGGAGGTGCAACGCCGTGTCCGGGTGCGCCTCGAGGGCATTGATCAGTGCGAGCAGCTCGCCGATGTTGTTGGTCCCGTTGGCCAGGCCACCGGAGTCGCTGCGACCGTCGGTGGCCACCCACGCCCAACCGGTCGGGCCGTCTGGATTGGCCAGGCACGAGCCATCACAGGCGATCGTGACGACACCGTCGGGGACTACCGGCTCCGCACGTGGCTCGGGCTCGACGATTCCGCCCAGGACCGCGTCGACTTCGGCCACCAGCATGCGGGCGTGGGCTGCGGACAGGTGGGCCGAGCCGAGACTCAGGGAGCGGAAACGCTCCAGCAGCCGGGACTTCTGGTCTTCGGTGAGTCCGCTCATGATCCTTCTCGCGATGTCGACGGTGCGGGACGAGCCTACGGCCTGCAACCGCGGTTTGCGGCAGGTGGTTCACTGTCGGAGGCGGCAGTCGACATTGCCGATGTCGTATGAGATCGTGGCCGCTCGGGCACCCCATATGGGCCCGCCTTCCCTGCGATCAAGGAGCGAACGGGTTGCGAGACAGCGAGCACGAGCGACTCGCCTTCGAGATGAGCCTCATTTTGATGAAGAAGCTCGGCTGTGAGATGTATCTGACAGCCGGGGTCGGACTCATGGTGTGCCTCGAGCATCCCGACGCGCCCGAGCACGAACTACAGGCCGAAGGCATCTGTCCCTTCACACGCCATCAGGTGGATGCCGTGCTGAAGATCCACGAGGACGGGCGTCTGCCCGCGTATATCGAGGCACTCGACGAGTACACCGGTCTGCTCAAGGACATCGACTCCGAGGGTCTCTGAGGCTCTCGCCCAGCACACCCCGTCCACCGGGCGGACGATGGTGACATGATCAGTTGCGACATCGTCATCATCGGTACCGGACCCGGCGGCGAGTCCCTCGCCACACGCCTCGCCGGCGAAGGACTCGACGTGGTGGCCGTCGAGGCCGAGCTCGTCGGCGGAGAGTGTCCTTACTGGGGGTGCATCCCCTCGAAGATGATGATCCGCGCGGCAGATGCTGTCGCCGAGGGCCAGCGAGTACGGCGGCTCGGTGGAAGCGCCGAGATCCATCCCGACTTCTCGATGGTGGCCGAGCGGATCCGTCGCGAGGCCACCTCGAACTGGGACGACTCCGCCGCGGCCGACCGGCTCACCCAGGCGGGGGTCCGGCTCGTGCGAGGACGCGGCGTGGTGGTGGGGGAACGCACCGTCGAGGCCGGTGGCGAACGCTTCAGCGCGCGCCGCGGGGTCGTGCTCAACACTGGTACGGCGCCGGCGGTGCCGCCGATCGACGGTCTCGACTCCACCCCGTACTGGACGAACCGCGAGGCCGTCTCCGCCACGCAGGCCCCCGCGAGCCTCGTCGTCATCGGCGGCGGCGCCATCGGCCTCGAACTGGCCCAGGCGTACGCGCGCTTCGGCACAGCGGTGACCATCCTCGAGGTCGCAGGCCGCATCCTGGCGGTCGAGGAGCCGGAGTCCAGCGATGCTCTACGCGATGTGTTGCAGAGCGAGGGGATCACCGTCCGAGAGTCGGTGTCCATCGACCGGGTCGACCACGGGGACGACGGCTTCACCGTGTCCCTCTCCAACGACGAGGTGCGCGCGGAGCGTCTGCTCGTCGCCACCGGTCGTCGCGCGCGTATCCACGACCTCGGACTGGAGGAGTTCGGCGTCGACACGTCCGCCAAAACCCTCACGGTCGATGACGACATGTCTCTCGCGCCGGGGCTGTGGGCGATCGGCGACATCGCCGGACGCGGCCAGTTCACCCACGTGTCCATGTATCAGGCGGGTCGTGTCGGCGATGTGCTGTTAGGCCGCGATCCGGGACCGTATGACACCAGCTTCCCGCGCGTGACCTTCACCGATCCCGAGATCGGAGCGGTGGGGCTCACCGAGAGCCAGGCGAGGGAGCGAGGCATCGACGCGCGCACCTCCGTCACCCAGATCCCGGCGAGCAGCCGCGGTTTCATCCACGGCCCGGGCAACGACGGATTCATCAAGCTCGTCGTGGACGCCGAGCGCGATGTGATCGTCGGTGCGACCTCCGCCGGGCCTACGGGCGGTGAGACCCTGTCGTTGCTCGCGCTCGCCGTCCGCGCGGAGGTCCCCCTCGGCACGCTGCGGAACATGATCTACCCGTATCCCACGTTCTATCGGGCGATCGAGAGCGCATGGTGAGCGCTCAGCGCGGGGGAGGGGCGTCGCGGCCGGCGCGTCCGGCCAGGATCAGTGAGAGGACCAGGCCGAGTACCCCGACGCCCATCAGGATGTAGCCGGTGGTGACGAGGTCGATGCCGTTGACCGCGTCTTGGACAGCGAAGGCCAGGATCGCGCCGATGGCCAGCAGGAAGAGTGAACCGCCAATGTACATACTGCGACGATGACAGCGGATCGGCGATCGCGCATCCGCAACGCCGTGGAGCAGGTCGGCGGCGTTCTGTCAACCTCGACGCGTGAGATCAGACGATCATCCGAATCTGTGGAGAGTCGCCGCACGGATCGAGAGTTATCGGTAGAGTAGGCCGCGGCTGAATCCCCACCGACATTCGAGGTTCCTGTACCGATGACGACTGCGTCCCGACGCTCGCCCGCGCCTGCGGACGGACCTCGACCTCGTGGTGGTACGCGCCGGCGCCAGCGGCCGCAGCGCCGCTGGGCCTCCCCGCTGGTCATCGGCACCGTGAGTCTGGCGGCCGCCGCCGGTGGCGTCGCCGCCACCACGGGCGAAGACGCTCCGGTGACCTCTGTCGCGCCGGCTCCCTTGGCCGTCGCCGATGTGCCCACCGTCCCCGATGTGGTCGAGGAATCGATCGATCCGAGTGCCGCGGTCGAGCTGGAATCAGCCCCGGCTCCGGACGCCCAAGGTCTCGCGGCCGAGGCCGAGACAGATCAGGATGTCGATCCGGTCGATCCGCAGACCGCCGACGAGCCCCCGGAGCCCGGTGTGGAGCCGGAGGCGGCCGAGCCCACCGAGCCCGGTGTCGCGGCACCCGATCCCACACCGCTCACCGACGGCACCAGCCCTCTGGCGTCGCAGCTGCGTGCGCAGTCGGCGGTGCCCGAGGACACCACCGGCCCGGTCAACCTGGCCTCCGCACTGCTCCCGCCGATGCTCCCGGACTTCGCCGCACAGCGCGAGGCGCTGAACGCCGAGAAGGAGCGGATCGCCGGGCTCGTCGAGGAGCGTCGTGCTCAGCTGCAGGCCGAGGAGGAGGCCCGCGCCGCCGAAGAGGCCCGCACGGCCAACGAGTGGATCATGCCCTTGGAGAACTACCGGTTGTCCGCCCGCTTCGGCCAGGCCGGCCGGATGTGGTCGAGCGGTCGCCACACGGGTATCGATCTCTCGGCCCCCAGCGGCACACCGCTCTACGCGATGCAAGACGCCGTCGTCGCCTCGACCGGCTATGCCGGGGCCTACGGCAACCGCACGGTCCTGCGCCTCGCCGACGGCACCGAGCTCTGGTACGCCCACCAGTCGCGGATCGACGTCGAGCCCGGACAGGTCGTCCGCAAGGGAGATCAGATCGGCGCCGTCGGAGCGACCGGCAATGTCACCGGACCGCACCTCCACCTCGAGGTCCATCTCGAGGACGAGAGCGAGGCGGTCGACCCGCTGCCCATCATGGAGGAACACGGGCTGCGCCCCTGACCGGCTCAGACCGGCAGCAGACGCCCCACCACCGTGCTCAGCTGCTCGATCGTGCAGCACTCGTACATCGGCACGACCTCGCTGTAGGTGAGAGCCTCGGAGTCGCCGAGCCCCCAGCGTGATCCGTGCTCGGGATTGAGCCAGAAGGTCCGGCGTGACCGCTCCGCGATCCGGTGCAGGGCATCGAGACGGGGTCGCTGGTTGTTGTTGCGGGCGTCGCCGAGGATCAGCACGGCCGTCCGCGGTCCCACGACCCGGTCGACCTCGACCATGAAATCGGCGAACGCCTCGCCGTAGTCGCTGCTGGTGTGCCACTTGGTCACCCGAGCCTCCGCCAGGATGCGCGCGCTGAGATCGCCATCGTTCTCGCGGACCAGCTCGGTCACCTCGGCCATGGCGTTGACGAAGGCGAACACCCGCACCTTGCTGAACTGGTCGCTCAAGGCCTTGACCAGCAGCATCGTGAAGTCCGAGAAGCCCGCGACCGATCCCGACACATCGCACAGCAGTACGAGCTCGGGACGTGACGGACGCGGTGCGGCGTAGACCGGCTTGACCGGGACGCCACCGGTGCTCATCGCGGCGCGGAGCGTCCGGCGGATGTCGATCTGCCCACGACGGCGTCGGCGCCGGCGGGCCGAGAGGCGTGTCGCGAGTCGTCGGGCGAGCGGTTGGACGGTGCGGCGCATCTGCGCCAGCTGATGGGCGTTGGCGCTCAGGAACTCGACGCGATCCTTGCTGGGGGCCACAGCGTGCCGGGAGACCACCTCACGCCCCCGAACCTCGGCGGTACGCCGGCGCGCCTCCGACGAGACCGCCTCGCGGAAACGGCCGACGGCGCGTCGCACCTCGTCGCGATGCAGTCGTTCGGTCACCGGTCCGTTGCTGCCGTTGCCGCCCCCGCCACCGTTCCCGCGGAATCCGACGGCCGCGGCGACGAGAGTCTGCGGCCGCAAGCGCTCCAATGTCTGATAGGCCGACCATCCATGTGTCGACGTGTCAGGGCGGCCGACCTCGCCGAGCAGGTCGACCGCCACCTCGGCGAGCTGGTCCAGCGCCCGCGGATCGTCGTCGGCGAGCGCCATCGCGAGCAGATCGCGCAGTTGCTCCACGGTATCGGCCGCGAGCTCGTCGCGGGCTGCCTCCGGGGCCCCGATGCCGGCAGGAAAGAACAGATCGAAGGTCATGTCGAAGACATCGCGTTGACCGTCCCGGCGCACGAGCGCTGCGGCCAGGCCCTCGCGAAGGATCTCGCGGTCGTCGAAGCCGAGCACCGTCGCGACCTGCGCGGCGTCGATGGTCTCGCTGGGTCCGGCGTTGATGCCCTTGAGCCTCAGCGCCTCGACGAAGGAGACCAGGCGTTCGGCGACGTCGGTCACGAGGTCTCGCTGAGGGTGAGCGCCGTCCGCGCCTTGTCGATATCGTCCTGGTGCTTCACCACGACGCCCAGGGTCTCGGAGATGACCGCGTCGTCGAGGGAGTGGGCGCCCAGCGCGACGAGGGTCCGTGCCCAGTCGAGGGTCTCCGAGACCGACGGCGCCTTGCGCAGTCCGCTCGCCCGTAGCGCACCCACGACCCGCACCACGGAGTCGGCGAGTGCCGCATCCAGCCCGGGAACCTTGAGAGAGACGATCTCGCGCTCCAGCTCCGGTTCGGGGAACTCGATGTGCAGGAAGAGGCAACGTCGGCGCAGCGCCTCGCTGAGTTCGCGCGTGGCATTCGAGGTCAGGACGACGAAGGGACGCTGGGTCGCGGTGACGGTGCCGAGCTCCGGCACGGTCACCTGGAAGTCGCCGAGGACCTCGAGGAGGAGGCCCTCGATCTCGACATCGGCCTTGTCCGTCTCATCGATCAAGAGCACGGTGGGCCCGTCGTTGCGGATCGCGGTGAGCAGCGGCCGCGGCAGCAGGAACTCCTCGCTGAAGATGTCGTCGCGGGCGTCGTCCCAGGTCTCGTTCCCACTGCCGGAGCTGATCCGCAGGAGCTGCTTGGCATGGTTCCACTCATAGAGCGCACGGGCCTCGTCGACGCCCTCGTAGCACTGCAGTCGGACGAGATCCGCGCCGCAGGCAGTCGCCACAGCTCGGGACAGCTCGGTCTTGCCGACTCCAGCGGGCCCCTCGACCAGGAGCGGCTTGCCCAGTTCGCTGGCGAGGAAGACGGTCGTGGCGATGGCATCGGAGGCCAGATACCCCGCGCCCGCGAGGCGCTCCTTGACGTCCTGGACCGACTCGAAGGGCATGCTGCGTGTCATGGCGTCAATCTAGTACCCATGGTCTACGTCGAGTACGCGCTGTCGAGTCCTCACCGTCCCGAGCGGGCCTTCGACCGGTTGACGCGGTGGGAAGACCACTCGGTCCCGTTCACCCGGATCCGGCGCACGCCCAAGGGATTCACGGCGCGGACGGGTCTTGGTCCGCTCGCCTTCGACGATCCGATGGTGATCGCCCGGTGGGAGCCCGGACGCCGCGTCGAACTGATCAAGCGTGGCCGGGTCGTGCGAGGATGGGCCGTGATCGAGGTGGCGCCCGACGGCGAGGGCAGCCGTGTCGTCTGGCGCGAGGAGCTCGGTGTGCCCGGAATGCCGGGGATGCTTCTGCGTGGGCCGTCGCGGTGGATGGTGCGACATCTGGTACGCCGCCTCGTCGGCTGATGCCCCGTACGATCGGGACATGGGGTACTTGCCTGACGCCGAGACCGTCGACATCTGCCGTGATCTGATCCGCATGGACACCTCCAACTTCGGAGACGATTCGGGACCGGGGGAGCGGGCGGCCGCCGAGTACGTCGCCGCATCGCTCGCCGAGGTCGGCATCGACTCCCAGATCTATGAGTCCGAGCCGGGCCGGGCCACTCTCGTCGCCCGGTGGGGCAACCAGGACTCGTCCCGCCCGGGACTGGTGATCCACGGACATCTGGACGTCGTGCCGGCGGAGGCCGCTGACTGGAGTGTCGACCCGTTCGCCGCCGAGATCGTCGACGGCTACCTGTACGGACGTGGCGCGGTCGACATGAAGGATTTCGACGCGATGCTGCTGTCGGTGGTGCGGGCACGGCAGCGAGCCGGCGCGATCCCCGATCGTCCGATCCTCCTCGTCTTCACCGCCGACGAGGAGGCCGGTGGCCGCAAGGGCGCTCACTGGCTCGTCGACCACCATCCCGAGTGGTTCGAGGGGTGCACCGAGGCGATCGGGGAGGTCGGGGGGTTCTCGACCGAGGTCGGTGGCCAGCGTCTGTACCTCGTGGAGTCCGGGGAGAAGGGCATCGCGTGGATGCGGTTGACGGCGAGTGGCACCGCCGGACACGGTTCGATGCGCAATGACGACAATCCCGTCGCGCATCTGGCGCGTGGTCTCGCGGCCCTCGGCGATCACGTGTGGCCCGAGGAGCCTGGTCCCTCGATGCGCCTGCTGTTGGACAAGGTGCGGGAGCTCACCGGGGCGGAGGGCTCGCCTGCCGAGCTGCTGGGTCACTTCGGCCCGGCCGTGCGGATGATCGGCGCGGGGCTGCGCAACACGACGAATCCGACCATGCTCCAGGCCGGGTACAAGCACAATGTGGTGCCGGGCGAGGCCGTCGCCTTCGTGGATGGCCGCTACCTTCCGGGCCATGCCGAGACCTTCATGCCGGCCGTGCAGGAGATCGTGGGGGACAAGGTGAGTGTGGACTCGCACACCTTCGACCGAGCCTTGGAGTACGCCTTCGAGGGCGATCTGGTCGATGCGATGACGGTGTCCCTGCACCGGCACGATCCGGAAGCCCATATCGCACCGTTCCTGATGTCCGGCGGCACCGATGCCAAGGCCTTCGACAAGCTCGGCATCACCTCCTACGGCTTCACGCCGCTACGGCTGCCGGGCGATCTGGACTTCACGGCGCTGTTCCATGGCGTCGACGAGCGGGTCCCGCTCGATGCGCTCGAGTTCGGCTCCCGCGTCTTCGATACCTTCCTCGACCTCGCCTGACCGACTCACCCTGGGCGGTGAGCCCACACCCTGGCGCTGGGCGACGAATCTGTAGGTCTCTGCAACGATGGACATGCGATGTTTCCTCTCCACGGGTGACGTCGTTGCCGGCGTCGGCCCGGGATGAAGAGTCACCACGAGGCAGTCCTGTAATGGGTCACAACCCGCAGGGGTCGGACATGCTTCTGATCAAGCCATCCTGGTGGGCCAGGGACGACGCCGGCGCCGCCCGCGCCGGACAAATCGCCACAGAAGGCATCCCACGAATGGAGCCAGGTGAGCTACGAGTCACGACACGAGCAGAACCAGCATCACCCCACCAGCCAGCCCCAGGCCAGCCACCACAAAGACTTACAGGTGAGCTACGCACGTCTCCCCGCGTGGGGCGGTGAATGACGCACCTCTCGCCGTGGGCTGGTTCTAGTGGTCGAAGCAACGGGTGGTCAGGCTGCCTGGGTGAGGAGCCTGTTCAGCCGGATGGCTGGGGTGTCGAGGTCAAGGGTAGGTCGGGGGCGTGCGTTCAGGCTGTCTTGGGCGTTGCGGAGGTCCTCGGCGGTGAAGGTCGAGAGGTCGGCGCCTTTGGGGAACCAGTGTCGTAGGAGCCGGTTGGTGTTCTCGTTCGATCCGCGTTGCCAGGGTGAGCGGGGATCGCAGAAGTAGACCCGCATGTCCAGAGCGGTCTGGATTCGGGCGTACTCGGCGAGTTCGGAGCCACGGTCCC
>NZ_JAERWM010000035.1:0-48541 GCF_016918125.1 Aeromicrobium sp. YIM 150415
CCCCCACTACCCGAGACTCGGTACGGCTGCGGCGGGCCGGTCGGTGAGCTATCCCGTACTTCGGGGCGCGTAGTACGGGATAACTCACCGCCCACCATTCAGGTGCGTGATAACTCACCGCCCACCGCTCGGGCGAGGGATCAGACCCCGCCGGTGAGGGTGAGACCGCCGTCGAGGGTGATGTTCTGGCCGGTGATCCAGCCGGCATCGTCCGACAGCAGGAAGGCGACCGCGGCGGCGATGTCCTCGGGGACACCGAGACGCTTCATCGGATACGCGGAGGCGACCTCCTCCTCGCGGCCCTCGTACAGTGCGCCGGCGAACCTGGTCTTGACGACCGCCGGGGAGACCGCGTTGACCCGGATAGCGGGAGCCAGCTCGACGGCGAGCTCCTGCGTGAGCCGGATGACCGCGGCCTTGGACACCCCGTACATACCGATCATCGGCGACGGCTTCAGCCCGGCGACCGAGGCGATGTTGACGATCGCGCCGCCGTTCTTGCCGAGGGACGCGGCATAGGCCTTCTGGGCCCACGCCGTCGCCGCCAGGACGTTCACGGTCAGGATCTTCTGCGCGGCGGCGAGGTCGATCTCGACGGTCCGGCCGTACACCGGGTTGATGCCGGTGTTGTTGACCAGGAAGTCGAGCCCACCGAACCGGTCGATCGCGGTGGCGATCGCCTCGTCCTGGTGCTCGGACACATCGGCGGCACCCGCGACGAAGGTCGCGTTCTCCTCACCCAGGTGGGCGACAGCCTCCTTGAGGGCGTCCTCCTTGCGCGCCGTGATGAGGACCTTGGCCCCCTCCGCGACGAGCCTCTCGGCGACGCCGAGACCGATCCCCCGGCTGGCGCCGGTGACGATCGCGACCTTGCCGTCGAAGCGCCCCGTCATCAGCTGAGCCTCTCCAGCACCATGGCCATGCCCATGCCGCCGCCGACGCACATCGACTCGACGCCGAACTGCTTGTCATGCCACTGCAGCGAGTTGATGAGCGTCGAGGTGATGCGCGCGCCGGTCATGCCGAAGGGGTGGCCCACGGCGATGGCACCGCCGTTGACGTTGAGCTTCTCCAGCGGGATGCCGAGCTGCTTGGCCGAGCCCCACGCCTGGACGGCGAAGGCCTCGTTGATCTCGAACAGGTCGATCTGGTCCAGCGACATGCCCGCGTGGCGCAACGCGGCCGGGATGGCCTCGACCGGGCCGAGACCCATGATCTCGGGCGAGAGGCCGGTCACCGCGGTCGAGACGATCCGCGCGAGCGGGGTCAGACCGAGCTCCTTGGCCTTGGTGTCGCTCATGATCACGAGCGCGGCGGCTCCGTCGTTGAGCGGGCAGGCGTTGCCGGCGGTGACGGTGCCGTCGGGACGGAAGACGGGCTTCAGCTTGCTGACCGCCTCCATCGTGACGCCCGCACGGGGTCCGTCGTCGGCGGAGACCACGGTGCCGTCGGGCAGGGTCACGGGCGTGATGTCCTTGGCCCAGAAGCCGTTCGCGATACCCTCCTCGGCGAGGTTCTGGCTGCGGACGCCGAACTCGTCCTGCTCCTCGCGGCTCATGCCGAGGTGCTGGGCGACGTTCTCGGCGGTCTGCCCCATGGCGATGTAGAGGTCCGGCAGGTCGCCGTTCTGGCGCGGGTCGGTCCACGTGTCGGCGCCGCCCTCGGCACGCGCGGCGGTACGAGCGCGGGCCTCGTCGAAGAGCGGGTTCTCGGTTCCCGGCACGTCGGCGAAGCCGTTGGCGAACCGGCTCACGGTCTCGACACCGGCCGAGATGAAGACATCGCCCTCGCCGGCCTTGATCGCGTGGAAGGCCATCCGTGTGCTCTGCAGCGACGAGGAGCAGTAGCGGTTGACCGAGGTGCCGGGCAGGTGATCCATGCCGGCGAGCACGGAGACCGCGCGAGCGATGTTGTGACCGGCCTCGCCCGCGGGCTGGCCGATACCGCAGATGAGGTCGACGATGTCGCGACGGTCGAGCTCGGGCACCTTCGCGAGCGCGGCCTCGACCATCTGGACGGTCAGGTCATCGGGTCGCATGTCCTTGAGCGATCCCTTGCCGGCGCGCCCGATCGGCGAGCGCGCGGTGGAGACGATGACTGCTTCGGGCATCAGTTGTCCCTTTCTGTGGAGACGGAGTTCTCAGAAACCGAGGTCGCGGCCGATGAGTTCCTTCATGATCTCGTTGGAACCGGCCCAGATCTTGGTCACGCGGGCGTCGCGCCAGGCACGGGCGACGCGGTATTCGTTCATGAAGCCGTACCCACCGTGCAGCTGCACGCAGTGGTCGAGCACGTCGTTCTGCACGTCGGCGCTCCACCACTTGGCCTTGGCTGCGTCGATGGCGGTGAGCTGGCCCTCGCTGTGCGCGAGCACGGCCTGATCGGTGTACGCCTCGGCGACCTCGATCTTGGTGACGAGCTCGGCCAGCAGGAACTTGTTGTGCTGCAGCGAGCCGATCGACTGGCCGAAGGCCTTGCGATCGTGGCAGTACTGGATGGTCTCGGCGAGGATCTGCTTGGCGTGGGCGATATTGGAGACCGCGGCGCCCAGACGCTCCTGGGGCAGCTTCTTCATCATCGAGATGAAGCCGTCGCCGAGCTCGCCGATCACGCGATCGTCGCCGAGGCGCAGGTCCTCGAAGAACAGCTCGGCGGTGTCGGACTCCTCCTGGCCGACCTTGTCGAGCTTGCGACCGCGGCTGAAGCCCGCGTCGCCGGCCTCGATGCCGAACAGGGTGATGCCGCGGGCGCCCTTGCTGGGGTCGGTACGCACGGCGGTCACGATGAGGTCGGCCGAGTAACCGTTGGTGATGAAGGTCTTGGAGCCGTTGATGACCCACTCGTCGCCGTCACGCACGGCCGTGGTCTTCAGGCCGGCGAGATCCGAGCCGCCCGAGGGCTCAGTCATGCCGATGGCGGTGACGATGTCGCCGCTGGCGCAGCCGGGGAGCCAGCGCTGCTTCTGCTCCTCGGTGCCGAGGTCGACGATGTAGGGCACGACGATGTCGGCGTGGATCCCGACACACGAGGAGATCGAGGCGTTCAGCTTGCTCAGCTCCTCGGCCCACACGGCGTTGAACCGGTAGTCCTGGGCATCGGCACCGCCGAACTCCTCGGGGATCTCCAGACCGAGGAAGCCCTCGGCCCCCGCGGCGGTCCAGAAGTCACGGGGAAGGCCCTTGCCGGCCAGGTGTTCCTCGACGTGCGGTTGCACCTTCTTGGAGAGGAAGGCGGCGCACGACTCGCGGAACGCCTCGTGGTCGTCGGTGTAGATAGTTCGCTTCATGGGGCTCTTTCGCGATGGGGTTACTAAGCGCTTGCTTAGCATGCCATCCCTGGGAGATGATGTCCACCATGACCGCTGAAGCCCCCTCGTCACGCTCGCGATCGGCCGCGACGCGCGAGCGGCTGATCGAGGCCGCCGTCGAGGCCTTCGCCCAGAAGGGCTTCGCCGCCACCACCACTCGCGACATCGCCTCACGCGCCGGGATGAGCCCCGCGGCGGTGTACGTCCACCACGCCACCAAGGAGGAGCTCCTCTTCGAGGTGAGTCACCGTGGCCACCTCGCCGCGCTCGCCCGCATCCGCGAGGCCGCCGCCGCCCGCACCGACCCGGTCGCGCGGATCGGTCACATGGTGAGCGAGTTCAGCCGCTGGCACGCGGTCAACAGCCGGGTCGGACGGATCGTGCAGTACGAGTTCCACGCACTGACGCCCGAACACCGTCGCGAGATCGCGGAGTACCGCCGCGGCATCGAGCGCGAGATGCAGAACGCCCTGGCCGAGGGCGTGGCCGCAGGTGTGGTCGACGCCGAGGATCTCAAGGGCACGGCGCTGGCGCTGCTGTCGATCAGCATCGACCTCGTGCGCTGGTACTCCCCCGACGGACCGACCACGCCCGATCAGATGGCCGAGCTCCACGCGAGACTCGCCATCCGCATGGTCGCCCGCCGCTGAGGTGGACTCTCGGGAGCGTGCGTATCGCTCGCCAGTGAGGGCGCCCCGCGCCCGAACGTGAGCCCGCGAGGAACGAGCGGGCGAGGCGAGATACGTGAGCTTGCAGACTTACGTATCCCGCCTCGCTTCGCTCACAGTCGTCGCTAGCGCTCCTCCCAGGCGGGCGAGCTGCTCGACACCCCGCGCCCGAACGTGAGCCTGCGTCACCCGTCTCGTTCGTCGACCACCAGCCCGGTGATGTAGTCCCCGGTCGCGAAGGGCTCGCTGTCCAGCACCCGCACTAGATACGGCAGATTCACCCCCGGCCCCTCGACGGCCATCTCTGCCGCCGCCTTCCGGGTCCGCTCCAGCGCTTCCTCACGGGTGGCCCCCCACACGATCATCTTGGCCATCAGCGGATCGAAGAAGGGGGTCACGGCCGTGCCCTCGCGGTAGCCGGCATCGACTCGGACCCCCGCGCCCGATGGCATCTGCCAGCGGGTGACCGTCCCGGGCCTGGGCAGGAAACGCTCGGGATCCTCGGCGTAGATCCGCAGCTCGATCGCATGTCCATTCGGGGTCGCGGAGAAGCCCTCCGGGATCTCGCTGTCCCCTCGGGCCACGGCGAGCTGCCATGCCACCAGGTCGACCCCGTGGACCGCCTCGGTCACCGGATGCTCGACCTGCAGACGGGTGTTCATCTCCAGGAAGTAGAACTCCTCGCGGTCGACGTCGTAGATGAACTCCACCGTGCCGGCATTGCGATACCCGACGGCCTCGCCGAGAGCGACGGCCTGGCGTGCGACCTGCTCGCGCACCGCCGGTGTGAGCGCGGGCGACGGGCTCTCCTCGACGACCTTCTGATGCCGGCGCTGAACCGAGCAGTCCCGCTCGCCCAACGCGATCACCCGGCCGTCGGGCAGGCCCATGATCTGCGCCTCGATGTGTCGTGACCGCTCGACATAGCGCTCGACGATCATGCGCCCATCGCCGAAGACGGAACGACCGCGTCCGGCGACCTGCTCGACCGCTGCGGCCAGGCCGGCCTCCTCGGCCACCACCGCCATCGCGATACCTCCCCCGCCGGCCACCGCCTTGACCATCAGCGGGAAGCCGATGGCCTGGGCGACCCCGTGGGCCTCCTCCAGGCTCTCGACCGGCCCCGGCGAGCCCGGTGTCACCGGGACACCGGATGCCTGCGCGAGCCGGCGCGCGTTGGCCTTGTCTCCCATCGAGGCGATAACTTCGGCCGAGGGGCCGACGAAGGTCATGCCCGCCTGCGCGACCGCCCGCGCGAAGTCGGGGTTCTCCGAGAGGAAGCCGTATCCGGGGTGCACCAGCTCCGCACCGGCGGCCACCGCCGCGGCGACCATCGCCTCCACATCGCCGAAGGCCCGCGGCGAGTCCAGCGGCACAACGATGTCGGCCTCCTCGACATAGGGCAGCCCGGCATCGACCTCGGGGCTCCCGACCGCGCACCGCAGCCCCAGAGTCCGGGCGGTGCGTTCGATACGGGCGGCGATCTCACCGCGGTTGGCGATGAACAGCACGGTCATGTCGACACCGCCTGAAGAAGAACACGATACGCCGATGCCGACATGAGAACCCCCATCGTTCGCTCGCTGCGCTCGCTCATGTCGACACCGCCTGAAGACGAACACGATACGCCGATGCCGACATGAGAACCCCCATCGTTCGCTCGCTGCGCTCGCTCATGGTCACTTCCGTTTCGGGTCGAGGAGGCGCTGGATCTCATCGCCGATGATGTTGCAGGCGAAGACCGTCGCCGCGATCGCCAGGCCCGGGATGAAGATCTGCATCGGCGCCTGGTCCAGGAACGTGTACGACCGGGCGAGCACCGCACCCCACGAGGCGTTCGGCGGCTGCACTCCCAGCTGCAGGAAGCTCAGGCTGGCCTCCGCGATCAGCGCGAAGCCCATGAGCACGGCGACCTGCACGAGGATCGGCTGGATGATGTTCGGCAGCACATGCGGCAGGACCATCCGTCGCAGGCCCGATGCGCCGAAGGATCGCGCCGCCTCGATATAGGTCTCGGAACGGATCGTCATCGTCTGGGCCCGCGCCAGGCGGATGATCGCCGGAGCGAGGACGACGCCCACCGCGATCATCGCATTGGTGATATTCGGACCCATGGTGGCCGTGATCCCGATGGCCAGCACGATCGCGGGGAAGGACATGACGGCGTCGACCACCCGCATGATGCCGACGTCCAGCCAGCGATTGCCCCACCCGGCCGCGATGCCGATCGGCAGGCCGACGACCAGCGCGATCCCCACGGCCAGCATCGCCGCGAGGACGGAGACACGAGTGCCGTGCAGCATCCGGCTGAGCACGTCGCGCCCGAGATCGTCGGTGCCGAGCGGATGCGCGCCGCTCATGGGCAACAGGATGTCGTTGAGGTTCTGCGCCGTGGGCGACGAGGGCGACAGCACACCGGCGAAGACCACCACGAGGGCGACCGCCGCCAAGATGGCGTAGCTGACCCACACCGAGAACCGGCCGGCGCGGCGGCGAGCCGTGGTGCCCTGGACACGTGAGGCGATGACGGACATCAGGAGATCCTCGGATCGAGAAGCCGGTAGGACACGTCGACGATGAGGTTCGTCAACAGGATGATCATGGCCGCGACGAAGACGACCGCCTGGATCACGCCGTAGTCGCGCTGGTTGGTCGCTTCGACGGCGAGCGAGCCGATACCCGACAGCCCGAAGACGGCCTCGACCACGACGGCGCTGCCGATGAGCCGCGAGACCTGGATGCCGAGGATCGTGGCGAACGGCAGGCTGGAGTTCTTCAGGGCGTGCTTCCACACGATGCTCGCCGTCGAGAGGCCTTTCGCGCGGTGCGTGCGCACGTAGTCGGTGCTGAGGCTCTCCACCATCGCGCTGCGGACCTGCCGGCAGATCTCCGCACCGCCAACGAGACCGAGCGCGATCGCCGGCAGCACCAGGCCCCGGAGGGCCTGCGCGGGATCCTCGGCCAGGCTGGCTCCCCCCGGGCCGGGGAACCAGCCGAGATTCAGTGCGAAGACGATGATGAGCATCATCCCGAGCCAGAAATTGGGGATCGCGATGCCGAAGGTCGCCGAGGTGGTGAGGAAACGGTCGAAGGTCGTGTCCACCTTCTGCGCGGCCATCACGCCGAGCGGCAGCCCGATCGCGATCGCCACGATGAGGGCGAAGAGCATGAGGATCAGCGTGAGCGGCAGGCGCTGCCCGATGAGCGCCGTGATCGACTCGCCCGTCTGATACGACGTGCCGAGGTCTCCGGTGAGGGCCCCGGATATCCAGGTGAGGTACTGGGTGACGAGGGAGCCGTCCAGGCCCAGGTCCTCACGGATCCGCGCCAGGTTCTCCGGTGTCGCGTAGTCTCCGGCGATCGCGACGGCCGGGTCGCCGGGGATCAGCCGTTGGAGCAGGAAGACGATGAGGGTCGCCAGGATGAGGGTGGGGATCGCCGACAGCACGCTCGTGCCGACGACGCGCAGGATCCTCATGATGCCTCCCGGCCGACCGGCCGCTCGCGACCGTAGAGCTCAGCCGTGCGCAGGCACGCCGAGTCGTGTCCGTGCCCGACCTCGGCGAGCTCGGGCACCGTGGACCGGCAGCTGTCGATCACGTGCGGGCACCTGGTGCTGAACCGGCATCCCGGTGGCGGAGAGAGGGGACTGGGGATGTCCCCCGAGAGCACGATGCGCCGGTGGGCGGAGCTCTGGTGCACGAGCGGCTGCGCCGAGAGCAGCGCCTCGCTGTACGGATGGAGACTCCGGTCGACGAGCGAGGGTGTCGTGGCCTGCTCCACGATCCGGCCGAGGTACATGACGCAGATCCGGTCGGCCAGGTGGCTGACGACACTCAGGTCGTGGCTGATGAACAGCACGGTGAGCTCGTATTCGGCCTTCAGGTCCTGCAGCAGATTGAGGATCTCGGCCTGCAGCGCCACGTCCAGGGCGGCCACCGACTCGTCGCAGATCAGCACCTTGGGGTCGGTGACCAGGGCCCGGGCGATGTTGACGCGCTGCTTCTGCCCACCGCTGAGCTGATGCGGGTACCGGGTCAGGAACTGGGCGGACAACCCGACGTCCTCCAGCGCCTTGACGGCGATCTGCTCACGCTCGCGCTTCTCACCGCGGCGCATGACGTCGAGCGGCTCGCGCACGCTCTGCAGGATCGTGCGTCTCGGGTCCAGGGCGCTGTGCGGGTCCTGGAACACCATCTGCACCGATTCGGTGAAGCGTCGGCGTTCCTTGCCGGCGAACGATGCCACGTCCTGGCCCCGCCAGCGCACGGTTCCGGCACTGACCGGGGCCAGGCCGATCGCCGCACGGGCCACGGTGGACTTGCCCGAGCCGCTCTCGCCGATGAGGCCGAGCGTCTCGCCCTCGAAGAGGTCGAGGCTGACCCGGTCGACCGCGGTGACGTGACGGCGCCGTCCGACCGGGAAGCGGACCGAGACCGATTCGAGGGAGAACAGCGGTGGGCTGGTCATGTGTCGGCTCCTGTCGTGTGGATCTCGTGCGCGCGCACGCAGCGCACCTCTCGGGCCGCGCTGAAGGGGCCCAGCTCGACCGGCTCGGCGCAGATATCGGCGCGGTGCTGACACCGCGGCGCGAACACACAGCCGGTGATCCGCTCGCCCGGCGGCGGGACGCGTCCGGGGATGGTGGCCAGCCGCCGATCGCGGTGCTGCGGCGACGGCAGCGCCGCGAGCAGACCGGAGGTGTACGGATGCGCGGGTGCAGCCAGCACCTCGCCGACCGGCCCCCGCTCGACGATGCGGCCGGCGTACATCGTGATCATCCGGTCGCAGGTCTCGGCCACGACGCCGAGATCGTGGGTCACGAACAGCACCGACATCCCCCGGTCGGCGGCGATGCCCTTGATCAGCTCCAGTAACTGCGCCTGGATCGTCACGTCGACCGCCGTGGTGGGCTCGTCGGCGATCAGCAGCTGCGGGGCACAGGCCAGCGCGATCGCGATCATCACGCGTTGCCGCATTCCGCCGGACAGCTCATGTGGGTACGCCCGCAGACGGGCTCGCGGATCGGAGATCCCCACCGCGTCCAAGAGCTCCAGCGCAGCTGCCCGCGCTCGCGCCTTCGAGAGCCCCTGGCGCAGTCGCAAGGTCTCGATCAGCTGATACCCGACCGAGAACACCGGATCCAGCGCCGTCATCGGCTCCTGGAAGACCATCGCCATCGGCACCTCGGCCTGGGGCCGGCGCCGGTTGGCGTCGTCCCAGAGCCGCGTGCCGTCGAGCTCGGCCTGACCCTCGATCCGCGAGGACCGGGGATCGATCAGGCCCATCAGGGCGAGGGAGGTGACGGTCTTGCCGCTGCCGCTCTCGCCGACCAGCCCGACGATCTCACCGCGCTCGATCGTGAAGCTGACATCGTGCAATGCCTGCACGCGCTCCTCGCCGTGGCCGAAGAACACCTCGAGTCCCTGGACATTGAGCACCGGCACCGTGGTCACCTCCCTCACCCTGTTCAGCCGAAGGACACGCCGAGGAACTTCGGCTTGCCCAGCAGATTGGACTCGAAGCCCTGGACGTCGTCGCGCAGACCGATCAGCGAGTCCTGGAAGGCCAGCGGGAAGAAGGGCGTGTCGGCGTAGACCGCCTCGGCGGCCGCCTCGAAGCCCGGCACGCGTTCGGACGGCTCCACCGACTCGTCGGCCTGTGCCAGTGCCTCGTCGATGCCCGGGACGGCCTCGTCGGAGGTGTTGAAGTACCCCTCGGCGGAGAACATCAGCCGGTACGTCATCGCCGGATCGGGCCGACCCGTCCACTGCGACAGCAACGCCGGAGCCTTGCGGTCGTTGAAGTAGTCGTTGGTCGCCTGCACGATCTCGCGTGGGATGAGGTTGACGGTGACGCCGATCTCAGCCCACTGCTCCTTGAGGATCTCGCCGACGCGCGTCGTCTGGGAATCGGCGTTGACGATCATGTCGAAGGACAGCCCCGACACCCCGGCCTCGGCCAGCAGGCGCTCCGCCTCCTGCGGGTCGTGCTCGTAGACCACCGACTCCGGGGGCTCCGCCCAGTAGCCGTCGGGAAGCGCTCCGTAGGCGACGCTGCCGCGATCGAAGTAGCCGCTCTTGAGCACCACGTCGCGGTCGATCGCCAGCGACAGCGCCCGGCGGACCTGTGGGTCGCCCAGCTCCTCGGAGGCGCGGTTCAGATAGACCTGGTGCAGATTGACGCGGGGCGACTGGTCCAGCGTCACGCCGCTCGCCCCTTCGAGCGAGTCCGCGTCCGAGGGTGCGACCTCCATCGCCACGTCCTGTTGTCCTGATCGCAGCGAGGTCACCCGGGTCTTCGGGTCGGGGATGATGTTGAAGGTGATCCCGGCGACCCGGTCGACATCGGTGTCCCAGTAGTCGTCGAAGCGCTCGACCTTGAGCGAATCGCCACGACGCCACTCCACGAAGGACCATCCGCCCGCGCCGACCGGCTGGGTGCTCAGGTCCCCACCGGCCTCGTCCGCGGCCTTGGGCGAGACCATCATGCCGGCCCGGTCGGCCAGCACGAGAAGGAGCGACGCGTCCGGGTGGTCCAGCACCAGCGTCACCGTCTGCTCGTCGTCGACCCGCACCTCGCTCACGGCGGCGAGATCGGCCTGGATATTCGAGCCCTCCCCCATCGCCCGATCGAGGTTGTACTTGACGGCTTCGGCGTCCAGGGGCTCGCCATCGTGGAACGTGACGCCCTCACGCAGCGTCAGGCTCAGCTCGGTGGGCGAGACCTGTTCCCACGACTCCGCCAACCCCGGCTCGGCCTCCAGACCGGAGTCGAAGGAGACCAAGGTGTCGTAGATCGGGTAGAGCAGCATGTGGTCGGTTCCGGCGTTGCCGCGGATGGGATCGAGCGACGACGCGTCGGCGGCCGCCGCGACCTTCAGGTCCTTGTCCTGGTCCGAGGAGCCACCACCACCGCCGCACGCGGTGAGCGTGGCGAGCAGCGTCGCGGCCGCGAGCGCTCCCCAGCGAGATCGTCTCATCATGATTGACGTCCTTCCGTCCACTGCTGACGCAGCTTGTATTTTTCGATCTTGTTGGTGGGAGTACGGGGGATCTGCGTCACGGGCACGAAGGCCCGCGGACGCATGAACTTGGGCATGGACTCGTGGCAGTACTGCGCGAGGACGTCGACATCGAAGCTCGCGGCATCGGCCGGCTCGACGAAGGCGATCACGTCGTCCTCGTCGCCCTCCGCGCTCGGCACCGCCACGACGGCGGCCAACTGAACCGAGGGGTGCTTGGCGACGATCTCCTCGATGTGGAAGCTGGAGATGTTCTCTCCGCGCACCCGGATCCGGTCGCCGAGACGATCCACGTAGACGAAGACACCGTCCGGCTGGCGGATCGCCGCATCGCCGGTGTGGAACCAGAGGTTGCGCCAGGCCTTGACCGTCGCCTCGGGCTTCTTCAGGTACTCGTCGAAGATCAGGGCGGGCAGCCGGGGCCGCATCGCGAGTTGACCGACGACGCCGTCGGGGCACACCCGGTCGCGGTCGTCGAGGACCACGACCTCCATGAACGGTGCCGGCATGCCCATGATCCCCTTGGGCATCGGGTCCGCTCCCTCCAGCACCGGCAGCCCGTGCTCCTCGAACACTCCGCGGAGCGCGGCGTGGTCGCGGCCGCGGTACAGCTCGACGGGCGTGCCCTCGCCCTCGGCGGTCTGCTCGGTGAGCGTCATCAGCGCCGCGCCGGTCTCGGACTGCCCGAAGCCGGAGGTCACGAAGTCGATGCCGAAGCGCACCGCGAAGTCGTGGTGATTCGCCGGCAGCGGCTGCATGTGCACCTTGTTGAGCGGATTGCGGCGGTCGTCGTCCCGGGCCTCGGCGTTCAGCAGCCACGGCGTCATGACGTCCAGCAGCACCGCGGTCGTGCAACCGGTCGAGCGGACCCGCCGCCAGAAGTCCGAGGGACTGAACCGGTCCCACAGGCTGACCGACGCCCCGGTCCACAGGGCCCGGACGACATTGAAGTGCGCGCCGCCGACGTGATACATCGGCAGGTCGTTGTAGACGACGTCGTCGCCGGTCAGCATCGAGCGTCCGATCCAGGTGTAGCCGTTGATCCACCGATGGGACTGCACGACACCCTTCGACGGACCGGTCGTCCCGGAGGTGTAGATGACATTGGCCGGATCGTCGTAGGCGACCTGGACCTGCGGGCGCTCGGCCGGTCGGAGCAGCTCACCGAACTCGCCGCCCATCGCGTCCTCCACGACGAGCACGCGGGGCGGATGCTCAAGCTGGGACTCGACGGCTCGGACCCGCTCGAGCAGTTCCACGTCGACGATGAGCAGTGCCGGGGCCGTGTCGCCCAGCTGATAGGCCAGGAGGTCGCCGGCGTACTGGAAGTTGACAGGCGCGTAGACGGCGCCGGCCTTCCAGAGGCCGTACATCGTGAGGGTCGACACCAGCGGCCGGACCGTGAGAACGCTGACCCGGTCGCCGGGGACGATCCCGGCCGCGCTCAGCTGCCCCGCGAGGTGATCGGTGAGGGCACCGAACCGGCCGTAGCTGAGATCCTCGCCGGTCTCGCCGTAGTGGATCGCGAGCCGGTCCGGCGTGGCCGCCACATGGTGGTCCAAGGCCGCCACAGCGGTCGGGAAGTCGAACTCGAGCAGCGACTCGAGCTCCTGGATGGGTGGGGTCATCTCAGGGCCTCGTTCCGAAGGAGGGGGGTCCGAGGAGCTCGGGGACGACGCGATAGGCATCGCGCACCCAGCTCGTGAGCAGCTCGCGGCTGCGGCGCGGGTCGATCACGTCCTGTACGCCGTAGCGCTCCGCGGTGCGGAAGGGAGAGCGCACCGCCTCGAGACGGTCGCGGATCTCGGCCAGCATCGCCTCGGGATCGTCCGAGGCCTCGAGATCGGCACGGTAGGCGGCCTCGATGCCACCCTCGACCGGCAGCGATCCCCAGTCCCCGGACGGCCAGGCCCATTGACGGTTGTACCGGTGCCGGTTGATCTGCCCCGCGCCGCCGACCCCGAACACGCGTCGGACGATGATCTCGGCCATCGGCACGCGGGCCTGGTAGACCGCCGCGACCGCGCGGGCGCCACGACGGATGGAGGCCGTCTTCTCGGCCTGGAGGCCGATCATCATGCCGGCCTGGTCGGTGAGACTGACGATCGGCAGGTGGAAGGTCTCGCACAGGTCGACGAGACGGGTCAAGGCGTCGGCGCCGTTCGGCGTCATCGTCGCGCCCTTGTACGGATCGGTGGCCACGACGCCGACCGGGTGCCCGTCGAGCCTGGCCAGTCCGGTGTAGACCGAGCCGGAGTAGCACGTGTAGTCGAACACCGACCCCGCGTCGAAGATCGCGTCGAGCACCGGACGGAGCCGGTAGGGCTGGCGGCGGCTGCGCGGCACCACGTCCGCCAGATGCTCCGCGTCACCGCTCGCCTCGCGCCCCTCGACGACCGGAGGAAGCTCATGGACGCTGGACGGCAGGTACGAAAGGAAGCCTCGGATCGCGTCGAGCGCGGACGCCTCGTCGGGAACGATCTGATCGACGGCACCACTGCGGCGATGCACCTCGGCACCGCCGAGCTGCTCCTTGTCCAGATCCTCTCCGGTCGCATGCCGCACGACCGGAGGCCCGGCGACGAAGAGCTGGGTGGAGCCCTCGATGAGCACGCTGAAGTGGCTCATCACGACCCGCGCCGCTCCGAGACCCGCCACCGGACCCATGCAAGCGGCGACCACCGGCACCAGCGACAGGTTGTCGACGACCGTGTCCCATCCGGGATTGGCGGGCACATAGGTGTAGCCGGACTGTTCCAGCATCCGCACGCTGCCGCCACCGCCGGTCCCCTCGACGAGCCGGATCAGCGGCAGCCGGTACGCGGCGGCCAGTCGCTCGGAGTCGACCTGCTTGGCCATGATCGAGGCATCGGCGGCACCGCCGCGGACGGTGAAGTCGTCCGCGCCGACGGCGACGCGCCGACCCGCGATCGTGCCGACACCGAACACGAAGTTGGTGGGGACGATGCGTCCGCCCGTCTCGTCCGGGAAGCCGGCGAGACCGCCGATCTGCTCGAAACTGCCCTCGTCGAGCAGATCGGCGACACGCTCGGTCACGGTGCTGCGACCGGCCGCGTGCTGTCGGTGGATCTTCTCGGGTCCCCCGAGCTCGTCGGCCATGGCACGGCGACGCTCGAGCTCGGCGATCTCCGCGGACCAGATCGGTGACACTACGGCACGTCCTCTCGCTGACGAATGACCTAAGCGATCGCTTAGGTCGGCGAGAAGCCATGCTAGGTGATGCGCATCACACGGCGCAAGCACTTTTTCGAGGACTCGGCCGGCGACCCCCTCAGAGATCGCCGGCCGCAGGAGAGATGCTCAGAGAATGCGCGCGAGAAGAGCCCCTTCTTCGACGATATCGCCCTCATTTACCAGCAGTTCTTCGACCTTCCCTGCCGCCTCGGCGAGGACCGGGATTTCCATCTTCATCGACTCGAGGACCACCAGGACATCGCCGGCGACCACGTCCGCCCCCTCGGTCACATCGATCCGGAAGACTGAGGCGGACATCTCCGCGCGTACATCGGCCATGCTTTCCACTACCCTTCGCTGTATTGAGATCTGCGGAAGCTAAGCATACGCTTATGCCACGGCGCGATGCGCCGATCGACATCGCGGCCCGGCACCGAGCCCGGGCATCGGGTCGTGACGGGCAGACGAACGAGGATCGGCGAGAATGACGGCCATGAGCACGGACGGGACGCCGACCACCAATGCGTCACTCGAACTCGAGCCGCAGGCGGTCGACGCCATCGAGCGTTACTGGGCGGACCGAGCCACCGGTCCGTCGCGCAAGATCCTCATCGGCGCCACCCTCGCCTTCGCCGAGCTGGGCTACCACGGAGCCTCCACCCGGGCGATCGCCGCCCGAGCCGATATGAGCCCCGCCGCCGTGTACATCCACTTCACATCCAAGGTCGAGCTCTTCCATCACATCGCACTCGAGGGACACAAGACCTCCACGGGCGCCTTCAACGAGCCGGCCGAACTGGTCGCCGATCCCGCCAGCAAGCTGCGTATGGGCGTGGCGTCCTTCGCCACCTTCAACGCGGAGATGAACACGTTCTCGCGCACGATCGAGTACGAGATGCGCCTGCACCACGATCAGCGTTTCGCCGATGTCTGGCGGCTGCGCCGGGGGGTCGAGGACCACATGCGGCGCATCCTGCAGGCCGGCGTCGACGAGGGGGTCTTCCGAATCGCCGATATCGAGTGGATGAAGATCCTCCTGCTCTCCAACTGCATCGACATCGCGCGCTGGTACCGCCACGAGTCACCACACACGCCGATGGCGCTGGGGTTCCGCTATGCCGATCTGGCCATGTCCCTGGTCGGCGCCGTCGCCCCTTGACATCAACGTCAATACCTGCGGTACCCTCGGTCGCGTGAGACCGGCATCACACCGTCACGACCCCGAGGAGACTGCCGTGACCGATACCCCCACGATCGAGCAGCTCGACGAGCTCGGCATCATCCACCGCCGGACCGTGCCCCCCGAGTTCGAGGATCTCAACGGCCATGTCAACGTCCGGCACCACTACACGCTGCACATGGAGGGCGCGCACGCCGTCTTCGCCGACGAGCTGGGAGTGGACGAGGAGAGGGCGGCGCGAGGCGAGGGGACCTTCAGCCTCTCCCAGTACATCCGCTTCGCCTCCGAGATCCTCGTCGGCCACGATGTCTCGGTGCACTGGCGCCTCCTCGACCGGTCCGACAAGATCATCCACGGCATGACGATCCTCGCGGACCGGACGACCGGCAAGGTGGCCAGCACCAGCGAGTTCATCGAGGCCTTCGTGGACCTGAACACCCGACGTGTCGCCCCGATGCCCCAGGACCTCGCCGATCTCCTCGACAAGCTGCTCGCTACCCACCGCGAGCTCCCCTGGGAGCTGCCGCTCAGCGAGCCCCTGGCCGTGCGCCGCTGATCGGCCCAGATGTATTCGAGCCCCCGGCAGGGTGATCCTGCGGGGGGCTCGATGCGGAGCGCGAGAGGTCACTCGGCGGGCTGGAGCACCGCCTCGGCGACGATCTGCAGGATGATCTTGTCGCCGATCATCACCTTGTCGCCCTCGAGGGGGATGTTGAAGTCGATGCCGAACTCCTTGCGGCTGATCTCGCCCTTGGCCTCGACGCCCACGCGGGTGCCGCCCCACGGGTCGCCGCCCTCGCCGAGGAACTCGACCTTGAGCTCGAGCGGCTTGGTCACGCCCTTGATGCTCAAGTCGCCGGTGACCACGAACTCCTCGTCGTCCTTCTGCCGCACATCCGTGCTGACGAAGGTCATCGACGGGTAGCTCTCCACCTCGAAGAAGTCGGCGGAACGCAGATGGGCATCGCGATCGGCGGTGCCGGTGTTGATCGAGCTGAGGTCGACCGAGACCTCGACGCGCGAGGCCGTGATGTCCGGGGCGGTGACGAGGGTGCCGTCGAAGGTGTCGAACTTGCCGCGGACCTTGCTCATGATGTGCCGCACCTGGAAGCCGATCTCGGTGTGGGTGGGGTCGAGCTTCCAGGTACCGGGGGTCACGGTGGTGGTCATGGTGTCTCCTTGAGAACGAGAAATCCGGGAGCCGAGGTGGCTACGAGTGACACGATACCCACTAGTTTAACTTTCAATCAAGTGCTGTCTCCCGTAAACTGGATCACATGAGCGAGCGCAGCGAGCGAACCATCAGCACTGACGAATGCCGCCATCGTGGGGGGACCGCCCTGCACGGAGCGCAGCGGAGTGCTTGGGGGACTACCCTGCTCTTCTTCCAGGCGGTGACGGCATGAGCGAGCGCAGCGCCGACCTCGAACTGACCGAGGTCAACGAGACCCCATGGTTGTCCCGTCAGCAGCAGGAGATCTGGCGTTCCTTCCTGGGCGGCTCGACCGTGCTCATGGATCAGCTGGACCGTGATCTGCGCCGAGAACACGGCCTGTCGATGTCGGAATACGAGATCCTCGTCCGCCTCTCGGAGGCTCCGGCACGCTCCATCAGGATGGCCGAGCTCGCAGCCCTCGTCGCTCACTCGCGCAGCCGCATCACCCACACCATCGCCCGCCTGGAGAAGGCGGGCATCGTCGCACGGGATCAGTGCAGCACTGACGGACGCGGCGTCACCGCCACGTTGACCGACCACGGATTCGGCGTCCTGGCCCATGCCGCGCACACGCACGTGCGCGGCGTCCACACGTACCTGCTCGGCAACTCCACTCCCGAAGAGTTCGCCGCGCTCGGCCGCATCATGGAACGCATCAGCGCCCAGCTCGGCGGCCGCACCTTCTGATCTCGCCCACGAGCGGTAGGCCTTCAACCTCTCCTCTCCCGTGGCGGTAGGTCCTCAACCCCTCGTCCTCCGTGGCGGTAGCCGATCAACCTCACCGCGTCCTGATGAGGTTGAGGATGTACCGCCGCCGGTCCGGTCGAGGGCGCCCGTTCAGGTCAGCAGCGCGAGGGTGCGGTCGTCTCGCTCGCCGGCATACAGCCGATCGAGCACGGTGGCGAACACGGGTTCGGCAGGATCGGCCAGCTCGAATAGCGTCATGCTGGACCGCAGCTTCAGCGCGTCGATCTGGCCCAGGAGCGCGACCGGGTCGCCCTCGAACGCGGCGGCGACCCCACTCGCCTCGAGCAGTCGCGGTCCGAGCACTCGATGTGCGAGGTACTCGCGGGCCTCGTCCAGCGAGGCGATGCCGTAGCGCTGCGCCATCGGGCTGGAACCCAGTCCGAGTAACTGCGGGAACACGAACCACATCCAATGCGTGCGCTTGCGACCGGTGCGCAGTTCGGCGACGGCACGCTCGTACGTGCCTCCGTCGTCCTGCGCCTCGACGAAACGATGCAGATCGTCCATACCGCCATGGTCGGGCCTCCGCTCCCGCTCCGCACATCGCCTCCCTCACCCGAGCGGTGAGTTACGCACCCCTCGCGCGTCGGGGCGGTGGGCTACGCACCCCTCAGCACGGTCGAGAGGTGCGCAAGTCACCGCCCACGAACGCGAGAGGTGCGTAACTCACCGCCCAGTCGCGAGGAGGTTCAGTCGCGGGTCAGACGGCGCATGCGCCGCTGTGGTCACCTCACGACTCAGTCGCGGGTCAGACGGCGCATGCGCCGCTGTGGTCACCTCACGACTCAGTCGCGGGTCAGACGGCGGTGCGTGACGCGGTGGGGACGGGCGGCCTCGGCGCCGAGGCGCTCGACCTTGTTGGCCTCATAGGAGGCGAAGTTGCCCTCGAACCAGAACCAGTTGCCCGGCTCCTCGTCGGTGCCCTCCCACGCGAGGATGTGGGTCGCCACGCGGTCCAGGAACCAGCGATCGTGCGAGGTGACCACGGCGCAGCCCGGGAAGTCCAGCAGTGCGTCCTCGAGGGCCGACAGGGTCTCGACGTCCAGGTCATTGGTCGGCTCGTCGAGCAGCAGCATATTGCCGCCCTGCTTGAGCGTCAGGGCGAGGTTCAGGCGATTGCGCTCACCGCCGGAGAGCACCCCGGCCTTCTTCTGCTGATCCGAGCCCTTGAAGCCGAAGGACGCCACATAGGCGCGGCTGTTCATCTCGAAATTGGCGACCTTGATGAAGTCCAGGCCCTCCGAGACGACCTCCCACACGTTCTTGTTCGCGTCGATATTGGCGCGGGTCTGATCGGCATAGCTGATCTTGACCGTCTGGCCGACGGTGAGCGAGCCGGCATCGGGCTGCTCCGAGCCGGTGATCATCCGGAACAGCGTCGTCTTGCCGACGCCATTGGGGCCGACGATGCCGACGATGCCCGCGCGCGGCAGCGAGAACGAGATGTCGTCCCACAGTGTGCGACCCTCGAAGCCCTTGGTGAGCCCCTTGGCCTCCAGCACCACATCGCCGAGGCGTGGTCCCGGAGGGATGTTGATATCCGTGGTGTCGATCTTGCGGGCCTTCTCGGCCTCCGCGGCGAGCTCCTCGTAGCGGGCGAGACGCGCCTTGCTCTTGGCCTGGCGGCCCTTGGCATTGGACCGCACCCACTCGAGTTCCTTCTCGAGCATCTTGGCGCGCTTGGCGTCCTTCTGCCCTTCGATCTTGAGGCGATCCTTCTTGGTCTCCAGATAGGTGGAGTAGTTGCCCTCGTAGCCGTGGATCTGGCCGCGGTCGACCTCGGCGATCCACTGGGCGACGTTGTCGAGGAAGTACCGGTCGTGGGTGACGGCGAGGACGGCGCCCGGGTAGTTCTTCAGGTGACCCTCGAGCCACTGGACGGACTCGGCGTCCAGGTGGTTGGTGGGCTCGTCGAGGAGCAGCAGGTCGGGCTGCTGGAGCAGCAGCTTGCACAGAGCCACGCGACGGCGCTCGCCACCGGAGAGATGGTCGACGAGGGTGTCCGGCGGCGGGCAGCGTAGCGCGTCCATCGCCTGGTCGAGGCGCGAGTCCAGCTCCCAGGCGTTGCTCGCGTCGAGATCGGTCTGCAGCTCACCCATCTCGGCAAGCAGGGTGTCGTAGTCGGCATCGGGATCGGCGAGCTCCTCGCTGATCTGGTTGTACCGATCGAGCTTGCCCTTGATCTCGCCGACGGCCTCCTCGACATTCTCCAGCACCGTCTTGCCCTCGGTCAGCGGAGGCTCCTGCTGGAGCATGCCGACGGTGGCATCCGGGTCACGGACGAGGTCGCCGTTATTGGGCTGCTCGAGTCCGGCCATGAGCTTGAGCAGGGTGGACTTGCCCATGCCGTTGGGACCGACGACGCCGATCTTCGCGCCGTGGAGGAACGAGAGGGTGACATTGTCGAGGACGACCTTGTCGCCGTGGGCCTTGCGGACGTTGCGCAGTGTCAGGATGTACTCAGCCATGGTCGTTCCAGCCTAGCGAGCCTCCCCCGATCCCGAACCGGGGCCCGTCGGTGGAGAGGATGCGCCCCGCCGGGCTGTACAGGCTCGGGTGCCGCTGAGCCACACGCAGGATGTGCTTCGGTGGTCGTCATAGCAACCACCGAAGCACACCTGCGTGAGCAACGGCCCGGCTGACGCACCTCCGGTGAGTGGCGCACCCCTGCACAACCGGGGCGGTGAGAGGTGCACACCTCACGGTGCGTGAGACGTGCGTAAGTCACCGCCCAGGCCCGTGAGACGTGCGTAAGTCACCGCCCCAGGCGGGTCAGCCGGCCGCGTCGCGCACGCCGGTGCGGAACCGCTCATAGGCGGCGAGCTCGGACTCCATCCGGCCGACGAGCTCGTCGTCGACGACCTGCGCCACGACATCGCGCAGCCGTTGCTCGACCTCTCGCTCACGCCCCCGCGCGGACGCACGCACCGAGGAACGAGCGGCCCAGGTCATCACCAGGCCGCCGATGGCACCGACCGTGGCGACCCACACAGCCAGCGGCAGTCCGATCAGCCGTGGCCCGGACGCCACCACACCGGTGACTCCCAGCACGAACCAGCCGAGTCCGAGAACCAGAGCAGCCAGCAGCACCCACTGCGCCACCGCCACGATCGGCCACCAGCCGGGAGGCGAGGACGGACGCAGGTCGACCGCGCGGACGGCCGCATCGATGCGGTTGACCGTGCCGCCGCTGCCCGACGCCGCCCGGATCATCGAGACCCGCCACGGCTCCGCGGCACCCTGCACCGCCGACTCCGCGGCCTCGCGGATGGCCAGCTCCGCACGCGCCTCCTCGACCGGCGTGGGCCGCAGATCGTCCTCGGCACCCTCGCCGGGGGAAGGCCGGGACCCACGCGATGCTAGTTTCAGCGGCGGCCACTCGGTCGCCGCCGTCCCCGCGCGCAGATGCGCCGCACCCGCCGCCTCGGCCAGCTGGTGCGCACCGGTGCTCTCGTGCAGCGCGTCCACGAGACGCTCCCGGTCACCGCTCTGCAGGCCACGCGGCGCTGCCGCGCCACCCGCGCTCTCCAGGCTCTCGGCCGCGGCGCGTGCCTCGGCGGCCAGACGCACGGCGGCGGCATCCTTCGCCGCTGTGCGCCGCGCGATCTCGGTCCGCAGCTGATCGAGCCCGAGACCCGACCTGGCCGACGTGGCGATGACCGGCACGCCGGTGAGCCCCTCGCGATCGAGGAGACGCCGCAGGTCGGTCAGAGCGATCTGGCGATCGGTCTCGTTCAGGCGGTCGATCTGGTTCATGACCACGACCGTGGTCTCACGGTGGCGCGACAGCGGATGCAGATAGCGCTCGTGGATCGCCGCATCGGCGTACTTCTGGGGATCCAGCACCCACACGAACAGATCGGCGAACTCCACCACCCGATCGACCTCGAGCTGATGGGCGTCCACCACCGAGTCGTGATCGGGCATGTCCAGCAGGACCAGTCCGTCGAAGACCGAATCCGTGTCATCGCCGAGCGGTCCCTGGCGGGTGAGCTGATGGCGCGGCGGCACGCCGATCCAGTCGAGAAGCTCGGAGGCGTCGTTGGGCCCCCAGGTGCAGGCGAGAGTCCACGAGGTGGTGGGGCGCTTGACGCCGACGCCGGCCAGATCGATGCCGCTGAGCGCGTTGAACAGCGACGACTTGCCCGAGCCCGTCGCGCCGCCCAGCGCGACGATCGTGTACTCGGCGGAATTGCGGAGCCGTACCGACGCCCGCGACAACGCGTCGCGGGCCGTCTCGAGCTGGTCATCGCGCAGTCGCCCCTCGGCGGCCGCGACGGCATTCTCCAGGGCCGTGAGCCGATCCTTCAATGGCGTTCTCACAGGCCCTCCTCGGTGTCTCGTCGGATATCGGCGGCCAGCCGGACGGCATCGGTCCGGTTGGCGAGACGCCGCAGGTCACGCTGCGCCGAGCGCACGCTCCGCGGCTCGGGCACGAGGCGGGTGAAGCGATCGGCCTCCGCGTCGAACAACGTCTCGACCCGCCCGGCGAGGTCGGCGGCGGCACGGTCGGCCAGCTCCCGCACGGCGTCCTCGCCGAAGGCCTCCTGCAGGGCTCGTTGCGCGGCGACGGCAGCTCCGATGCCGGCCTCTGTTCCGGTCACCCCGCCAAAACCGGCGAAGACCGCGACCATGAGCGCCACTCCCCCGGCGCTGACTCCGCGTGCGGCGGTCGTGGCCTGCGACGCGGCCTCACCGTCTCGTTCGGCGAGGAGCTCGCGCACGTGCTGCTGCCATTCGCGGCTGACACGCTCGGCCTCCGTCGCGAAACCGTTACCGGCACGTCCGAGATCCTGATATTCGTCCAGGAGCGCCCTCCCGGCGTGATGCGAGGCCCACGCACGCACCGCCTCCTCCGCGGCACGCTCAGCGCGCTCCACGAGGAGCAGCGCGAGACCGCTCCCCAGCACGGAGTCGACGGCCTCGGCGTCCGCGGCGGGCGAGCCGCCGCGCTCCCGGCGCGTGTCGAGGGGACCGCGCAGGCTCAGCAGCTCGCCGTGGGCCGCGAGCTGCTGCCAGCGAGCGAGCACCTCGCCACGCAGCACCGTGCCATCGGTGGCCGACGAGACGGCCTCGTCGCGGGCCCGTCGGTAGACCGACTCGATATCGGCGGTCAACGCATCGGCGGCCTCGGCCTGCTCGTCGAGCTCGTCGGCGAGATCGCGAGCGGTGAAGACATCGTGGCGGATGGCGCCGTGCAAGGTGGCCGCGATGATCGTGCGGCGCCCCACGAGGTCGGCCGCCAGGTCCTGCAACCACAGCACGATCTGGCCGACTTCGTCGAAGGGGAGCATCCCGCGTCCGTCGACGCGTGACTCGCGGACGGTGAACAGCGGCGAGTCCGAGAGCCCCCGCGCCGTCATCATGCGCGCGAGATGCCGCCGGACATCGTCGACTCCCTCGGCCGGCGCTCGGTCCAGCACGACCGCGACCGATGCGCTGCGCTCGGCGGCACGACGCAGGTAGTCCCAGGGCACTTGATCGGCGTACCGCGCGGCCGACGTGACGAACAGCCACAGATCGGCAGCGGCGAGCAGCTGCTCCGCCAGTTCGCGGTTGCCGACGTCGACCGAGTCGATGTCGGGGGCGTCGAGCAGCGCGATGCCCGCCGGCACCGTCGGGCTGCTGATCTGCCGCAGCGCGTAGACCTCCTGCACGTTCTCGTCGGTGCGCTTGAGATCGGGGAGCACGCGGTCGGAGCCGAACCAATCCGCGTCATCGGGATGATGCACGAGCACCGGAGTGCGGGTGGTGGGCCGCAGCACGCCCGAGTCGCTCACATGGCGCCCGACGATCGAGTTGACCAGGGTCGACTTGCCCGCTCCCGTCGATCCCCCGACGACGACCAGCATGGGAGCGTCGAGCCGCTTGAGTCGCGGGACCACGAAATCGGAGAGCTGATCGGCGACCTCGCGGCGCAGCTCCTTCGCGTGGTCGACGCGTGGTGTCGACAGTCGCAGCGGGACGGTACGCACGGCGCCGAGCAGGTCCTCGGTGGCGGTCAGCAGTTCGCCGATGCCGGGTTCGCTGGCCACCCTCAACTCCTCGCGCCTGGACTTGGTGTCATCGTGTCAAGACTATGCGACGCGGCGATCAACCGGGCGCATTCGCCGCAGGATCGGGCAGCGAACGTGCCTCATCGACCAGCATGATCGCGATGTCGTCGCGGACCGGGTAGGCCAGCGCGCACGCATTGCACACCAGCTCATCCGCGTCGGCGTCCACGAAGAGCGTGGAACGACACTGGGGACACACGAGGATCTCCAGAAGCGCGGGGTCGAGGTTCATGGGTCCAGCCTAGGGCGTGTCGCGGAAGTCCGCGTGAGTGGCCCGGACGGCATCCGCGCCCGGCTGACAATCCCCCGCAAGCGGGTGGTACCCCCACCGAGGGCCGAAGCCATACCAGTGTCGTCTCGCGAGGACCGAGAACGCCGTCAGACGGGATGCGGGGCCGTTCGGACGCCGCGGGGGCTTCGGCGAGACGCCCAGGGGCGTACGGTGCCTCGCCCGGGGAGGCGCACCACCCCGTCGACGGTCAGGAGCGGATCAGCTCGAGCAGATCGTCGCGCACCCGCTCCATGGTGGGCGTGTCATCGGCCTCGACATTGAGACGCAGCAGCGGCTCGGTATTGGAGGCCCGGACGTTGAACCACCAGGTGTCGGCGGTGACGGTGAGGCCGTCCAGCTCGTCGAGGGCGTAGCTGCCGTAGCGCTCACGCAGCGTCACGAGCACGGCCTGCTGGTCGGCCACGGTGCTGTTGATCTCGCCCGAGGCCGTGTACCGCTCGTAGGACGCCATCAACGCCGACAACGGCTGATCGGTCTCGGCGAGCGCCGCCAGCACGTGCAGCGCGGCCACCATGCCCGAGTCGGCCAGGTAGAAGTCGCGGAAGTAGAAGTGGCCCGAGTGCTCGCCGCCGAACACCGCATCCGTGCGTGCCATCTCGGCCTTGATGAGCGAGTGACCGACCGGCGTGCGGACGGGGACGCCCCCGGACTCGCGCACGATCTCCGGCACGGCACGCGAGCAGATGACATTGTGCAGGATCGTGGCACCCGGGTGATCGGCGAGATGCCGCGCGGCGATGAGCGCCGTGATCGCGGACGGCGAGACGGGTTCACCGCGTTCGTCGATCACGAAACACCGGTCGGCATCGCCGTCGAAAGCGAGTCCCAGGTCGGCGCCCTGATCGCGGACCGCGGCCTGCAGATCGACGAGCGTGGAGGGATCCAGCGGGTTGGCGTCGTGATTCGGGAAGCTGCCGTCGAGCTCGAAGTACATGGCGCTCAGCCGGATCGAGGGGAGGCCGTCGAAGACCGCGGGAACGGTGTGACCGGCCATGCCGTTGCCGGCATCGGCCACCACCGCCAGAGGCCGGTCGCCGACCGGCACGAGCCGGTGCAGCAGGTCGGCGTACTCGCTGAGGAAGTCGCGCTCGGTGCGGGTTCCGCGCGGCTCCGCGGGCTCGGCGCCCAGGTGCTCGCTCGCGAGCTCGGCGATGGCGCGCAGGCCGGTGTCGAAGCCGATCGGGCGTGCCCCCGCTCGGCACAGCTTCAGTCCGTTGTACTGGGCCGGGTTGTGGCTCGCCGTCACCATCACGCCCGCTACGTCCAGGCGCCCGGAAGCTGCGTAGAGCTCATCGGTCGAGGCGAGGCCGATATCGACGATGTCTCCCCCGCGGGAACGGATACCGTCGCCGACGGCCCTCGCGAGGCCCGGGGAGGATGAGCGCATGTCGTGGCCGATCACCGCCGCACCACGGCCCTCGCTGATGCCGACCTCGTCGGCGAAGGCGCTGCCGAGGGCGCGCGCGACCGGCTCGGAGAGCTGTTGGGGTGCCAGCCCGCGCACATCGTAGGCCTTGACGATGGGGGACAGCGCGGGATCGATCACGGGTGGTCAGGCCTCACGAGACGCAGGGATGGACGGGGCGGTTCGGCCGGCTCCTGGGTGACCGGGCGGGTGCCCACCTCGCGCACCGCCTCGGCGAGGGCGACGAGATCGTCGACCGAGGGTTCGGGCGGCTCGGCGGTGGCCGACGCCAGCCGCACCACCTGCCAGCCTTGGGGTGCGGAGAGACGGGTCGCATGCTCGGCGCACAGGTCATAGGAGTGCGGTTCGGCGTACGTGGCCAGCGGACCGAGGATGACGACCGAGTCGCCGTAGTCGTAGGTGAGCGTCGCGACAGCGGCCTGTGAACAGCCTGTGCGCGTGCATCGTCTCGGTCCCACGTCCCGAGGATATCCGGCGGGTCAGACGCCGGGCGATAGGCTCACCGCATGCCCGGCTCCCGCCGTCCCGTCCACGGTCCTCGTCCCGGTCGCCCGCGCGACCGACGGGGTCGCGGTCCTCGGGGACCGCTGTCGCTGGCGGGCCCCCTCTCCCCGCGCGGCGTGCCGGCCGACCGGACGCCGCGGCAGTCCTTCGACCTCGTCGTGACCGATGTCCTCGCGAGCCTGCAGCGGCAAGAGCCGCCCGCCGCCCCGCCGGTCGAGGTCGTCGTCGAGGAGGCACCGCTGCTTCCCGGTGACTGGACCGATGCCGTCCCCACGAGCAGCATCAACCCGCGTGGGGCCGGACATCGGATCGTGATCTACCGGCTGCCGATCACGACCCGCGCACGAACCCCTGAGGAGCTGACCCTCCACGTGGTCGATGTCTTGCTGCACCGGCTCGCCGATGCCTGGGACGTCTCCCCCGACGACCTCGACCCGCCCACCTGACCAACCCCGACCCCGCACCGGGCGGTGAGCAGTCAACCACCCCGGCTCGCTCGATCCGCCGAGCCTTCGGCGAGTGGTGCACCTTCGCCCTCCTACCCTCGGCTCGAGGGCGAATTGCCACCACTCGCGGGCACCATGCCACCACCCGCGAGACGACGGTCGCGACGCCACCTGCCCGGCCGGGGACATGACGAAGCCCCCGGGTCCGATGGACCCGGGGGCTTCGTCAGCAGATCAGCGTGTCGAGATCCTTGGATCGAGTGATCCGAGGAACGAGGATCGTACCGAGATCACTTGAGGATCTTGGTGACACGACCGGCGCCGACGGTACGGCCGCCCTCGCGGATAGCGAAGCGCAGGCCGTCCTCCATGGCGATCGGCTGGATGAGCTGCACCGACATCTCGGTGTTGTCACCCGGCATGACCATCTCGGTGCCCTCGGGCAGCGTGACGACGCCCGTGACATCCGTGGTCCGGAAGTAGAACTGCGGACGGTAGTTGTTGAAGAACGGCGTGTGACGGCCACCCTCGTCCTTGGACAGGATGTACACCTGGCCCTCGAACTCCGTGTGAGGAGTCGTGGTGCCCGGAGCGATCACGACCATGCCGCGCTCGACATCCTCGCGCTTGGTGCCGCGCAGGAGCAGACCGACGTTCTCGCCCGCCTGGCCCTCGTCGAGGAGCTTGCGGAACATCTCGATGCCGGTGACCGTGGTGGTCTGCTTGTCGTCGCGGATACCGACGATGTCGACGGTGTCGTTGACCTTGACCACGCCGCGCTCGATACGGCCGGTGATGACCGTGCCGCGACCGGTGATGGTGAAGACGTCCTCGACGGGCATGAGGAACGGCTTGTCCGTCTCACGCTCGGGAGTCGGGATGTACTCGTCGACCGCGTTCATGAGCTCGAGGACCGACTCGGCCCACTTCTCGTCACCCTGCAGCGCCGGGTGAGCGGCGACGCGCACGACCGGCACGTTGTCGCCATCGAAGTCCTGATCGCTCAGGAGCTCACGGACCTCCATCTCGACGAGCTCGAGGATCTCCTCGTCGTCGACCATGTCGCACTTGTTGAGCGCGACGACCATGGCGGGAACGCCGACCTGGCGGGCCAGGAGGACGTGCTCACGGGTCTGGGGCATCGGGCCGTCGGTGGCCGCGACCACGAGGATCGCACCGTCCATCTGCGCCGCGCCGGTGATCATGTTCTTGACGTAGTCGGCGTGACCGGGGCAGTCGACGTGGGCGTAGTGACGGTTCTCCGTCTGGTACTCCACGTGCGCGATCGAGATCGTGATGCCGCGCTGACGCTCTTCGGGCGCCTTGTCGATCATGTCGAATGCGGACGCCTCGTTGAGGTCCGGGTACTTGTCGTGCAGCACCTTGGTGATCGCCGCGGTCAAGGTGGTCTTGCCGTGGTCGATGTGACCGATGGTGCCGATGTTCATGTGCGGCTTGGTCCGCTCGAACTTCGCCTTAGCCACTTGGGGCTCCTCCTGGATTGATTGTTGCTGTTGAACGCCGTGTGGTCACCCGCGGACGAGTACCTCAGGCCACCTTAATGGATGGTCCGCTGTTACTCGCCGCGGGCCTTCTTGATGATCTCTTCCGCCACGGCCTTCGGAACCTCGGCATAAGAGTCAAACTGCATCGAGTACGAGGCGCGGCCCGAGGTCTTGGACCGCAGATCGCCGACGTAGCCGAACATCTCGGACAACGGAACCAGGGCCTTGACCAGCTTGGCTCCGCCGTATCCCTCTTCCATGGACTGAACCTGTCCACGGCGGGAGTTGATATCGCCGATCACATCGCCCATGTAGTCCTCGGGCGTCGTGACCTCGACCGCGAACATGGGCTCGAGGAGGACCGGGTCGGCCTTGCGAGCGGCCTCCTTGAAGGCCATGTTGCCGGCCAGCTTGAACGCGAGCTCGCTGGAGTCGACGTCGTGGTAGGCGCCGTCCTCGAGGGTGACCTTGACGTCGACCATCGGGTAGCCGGCGAGCACGCCGAACTCCATGGCGCCCTGCGCGCCCTGGTCGACCGAGGGGATGTACTCCTTCGGCACGCGGCCGCCGGTGACCTCGTTGACGAACTCGTAGCCGCCCTCGCCGCCGGCATCGGCCCCGTTGGGCGCGACGCCGATGACGACCTTGGCGAACTGGCCCGAGCCACCGGTCTGCTTCTTGTGCGTGTAGCTGTGACCGGTGATCGTCTTGCGGATGGTCTCGCGGTAGGCGACCTGCGGCTTGCCGACATTGGCCTCGACGCGGAACTCGCGCTTCATGCGGTCCACGAGGATGTCGAGGTGGAGCTCGCCCATGCCGGCGATGATGGTCTGGCCGGTCTCCTCGTCGGTGTGGACCTGGAAGGTCGGGTCCTCCTCGGCGAGCTTCTGGATCGCGACGCCGAGCTTCTCCTGGTCGCTCTTGGTCTTGGGCTCGATGGCGACCTGGATGACCGGATCGGGGAAGGTCATCGACTCCAGCACGATCGGGTGCGCGGAATCGGCGAGCGTCTCACCGGTGGTGGTGTCCTTGAGGCCCATGACGGCCACGATCTGCCCGGCGCCGACGGACGCGATCTCCTCGCGCTTGTTGGCGTGCATCTGGTAGATCTTGCCGATCCGCTCCTTGCGGCCCTTGGTGACGTTGAGCACCTGGGTGCCGGCCTCGAGACGGCCGGAGTAGACGCGCACGAAGGTCAGCTTGCCCAGGTGCGGGTCCGTGGCGATCTTGAAGGCCAGGCCGGCGAAGGGGGCGTCCTCCGACGGGGGACGCGTGTCCTCGAGGGACTCGTCCTTGGCGTCGTGGCCCTTGACGTCGCCGACATCGATCGGCGAGGGCAGGAAGTCGACGACCGCGTCGAGCAGGGGCTGGACGCCCTTGTTCTTGAAGGCGGTGCCGCACAGCACGGGGTTGAGGGCGGTCGACAGCGTGGCGCGACGGATCGCGGCCTTCAGCTGATCGACGCTGATGTCCTCGCCCTCGAGGTACAGCTCAGCGATCTCGTCGTCGACATCGGAGAGGGTCTCCAGCAGGGCCTCGCGGGCCTCGGCGGCACGATCGGCGAGATCGGCGGGGATCTCCTCGATGTCGTAGTCCTCGCCGATGCTCGTCTCGCCGCGCCAGGTCAGCGCGCGCATGCCGACGAGGTCGACGACGCCGATGAAGTCCGACTCGGCGCCGATCGGCAGCTGCAGGACCAGCGGGGTCGCACCGAGGCGCTCGCGGATGGTCTTGACGCAGAAGTCGAACGAGGCGCCCGTGCGGTCGAGCTTGTTGACGAAGCACATGCGCGGCACGCCGTACTTGTCGGCCTGACGCCAGACGGTCTCGGACTGCGGCTCGACACCGGCGACGCCGTCGAACACCGCGACCGCGCCGTCGAGGACGCGCAGCGAGCGCTCGACCTCGACGGTGAAGTCGACGTGCCCGGGGGTGTCGATGATGTTGATCTGGTTGTTCTTCCACCAGCAGGTCGTCGCGGCGGACGTGATGGTGATGCCGCGCTCCTGCTCCTGCTCCATCCAGTCCATGGTGGCGCCACCGTCGTGCACCTCACCGATCTTGTAGGTGATGCCGGTGTAGAAGAGGATGCGCTCGGTCGTGGTCGTCTTACCGGCATCGATGTGCGCCATGATGCCGATATTGCGGACGCGCTTGAGATCAGTGGTGATATCTGTTGCCACGAGTTTGGTTGCTTTCCTTGGTTGCGGAGCAGGTGACCGGTGCGGCGCGGTGGAGCCGCACCGGAACGGCGATTACCAGCGGTAGTGGGCGAAGGCCTTGTTGGCGTCGGCCATCTTGTGCGTGTCCTCGCGCTTCTTGACGCTGGCGCCGAGGCCGTTGCTGGCGTCGAGGAGCTCGTTCATCAGGCGCTCGGACATCGTCTTCTCACGACGCTCGCTGGAGTACTTGATGATCCAGCGCAGCGCGAGGGTGGTCTGACGGGCCGGACGGACGTCGACGGGGACCTGGTAGGTCGCGCCACCGACGCGGCGGCTCTTGACCTCGAGGCTCGGCTTGACGTTGTCGAGCGCGCGCTTGAGGGTGATGACCGGATCGGTGCCGGTCTTCTCGCGGGTGCCTTCGAGCGCGCCGTAGACGATGCGCTGAGCGACCTGCTTCTTGCCGTCCAGGAGGACCTTGTTGATCAGCTGGGTGACCAGCTGGCTGCCGTAGACCGGATCGGTCTCGATGGCACGCTTGGGAGCGGGGCCCTTACGAGGCATCAGCTCTTCTCCTTCTTCGCGCCGTAGCGGCTGCGAGCCTGCTTGCGGCCCTTGACGCCCTGGGTATCGAGCGAGCCGCGGATGATCTTGTAACGAACACCCGGCAGGTCCTTCACACGACCACCGCGCACGAGCACGATCGAGTGCTCCTGGAGGTTGTGGCCCTCGCCGGGAATGTAGGCAGTGACCTCGGTCCCGCTGGAGAGCCGCACACGAGCAACCTTGCGCAGCGCCGAGTTGGGCTTCTTGGGCGTCGTGGTGTACACGCGGGTGCACACGCCTCGCCGCTGGGGCGAACCCTTGAGAGCTGGCGTGCTGTTCTTGGCCACCTTGGTCTCACGACCCTTGCGGACCAACTGGTTGATCGTGGGCACTACATGCTTCTTTCTGCTGACCGATGTTGTTGCCTGAAAAGGTGACGCGGGCGTTGGTGACACGCTTCTTCATCGCCGGGCACACGCGTCGGCCTGATAGGAATCAGGCACAGCGCAATAGCCTACCGGAGGCGATCAGACGGGTCAAAATCGCGGTACCCGTCACCAGCTGCCAGTCTACGTGGTGACCCCAATCGTCCCGCCGCGCGGGGGCGGATTCCGGGAGCCGGCGAAGGAGCGCCAGCGACGGAAGCGCCGCAAGGCGGCCCGCCCCGTGGCGGTAGACCACCAACGCTACGTAGCCCGCCCCCCATCTTCGGCGGTAGCTCATCAACCCCATTCCGGACCGATGAGGTTGACCACGTACCTCCGTCGAGTGCGTAAGGTTGACCAGCTACCGCCACCGAAGGACGGCTCAGTGCGACTGTCGGGCCGGCGACTCGGCCGACATGCCCAGAGCTTGTCGACTCACCTGGTCTCTCGGTCCAGTAGCTCGGCCAAGTGCAGGCTGTGGACGTCGGTGAGGTCGTCGATCTGGGTGCGGCAGCTGAAGCCGTCGGCGAGCACGATCGCTCCGGGCGGCGCTTCACGCAGCGCCGGCAGCAATTCGGTCTCGGCGACCGCCACCGACACCTCGTAGTGTCCCTTCTCGACACCGAAGTTGCCCGCCAGCCCGCAACACCCACCGAGCCGGGTGACGGTCGCGCCCATCCGCTCCAGCAGCGCGAGATCGGGATCGAAGCCGAGGACCGAGGCGTGGTGGCAGTGCGGCTGCACCACGACGGTGCGGCCGGTGAGATCGGGCGCCTCCCACTCCTCGTCCCGCGCCAGCAGCTCGGCGAGGGTGAACACTCCCCCGGCGACCTCAGCGGCTCGCGGATCGTCGAGCAGCTCCACAGCATCCGACCTCAGCACCGCCAGGCACGACGGTTCCAGGCCCACCACCGGCACGCCGGCGGCGACATAGCCGTGCAGCTGCTCCACCGCACGACCGACGAGCTCCCGGGCCGCGTCGAGCTGCCCCGTGCTGATCCAGGTGAGCCCGCAGCACTGCGGCCGTTCGAGCAGCTCGACCGTGTAACCCGCGCGCTCCAGCACGTCGACCGCGGCGCGGCCCGAGGCGGTGGAGAAGTACTCGGTGAACGAGTCGGCCCACAACAGCACCCGCTTGCCGCCGGCGGACCCGCGACGCTCCCCCAGCTCGCGGGTGAGCGTCCGGGTCGCGAACCGCGGCAGCCCTCGGCGCTGATCGACCCCGGCGACCCAGCGCGCCAGATGCACGATGCCCGGCACGCGCAACGCGATATTGGTCAGGCGGGCGAACGGAGCGCCGATCCTCGCCCAGAACGGCAGCCTGCCGAGCAGATAGTGGCTGCGGGGACGGCGGCGACCTCGATAGGTCTGATGGAGCACCTCGGCCTTGTAGGTGGCCATGTCGATCCCGGTCGGACAGTCGCTGAGGCACCCCTTGCAGGACAGGCAGAGGTCGAGGGCCTCGTGGACCTCCGGGCTGCTCCAGCCGCCGGTCACCTGGCGACCGTCGACCATCTCCTGGAGCACCCGGGCGCGCCCACGGGTGGAGTCCTTCTCATCTCGCGTCGCCTGGAAGGACGGGCACATGACTCCGCCACTGGCCTGATTGGCGGCGAGGCACTTGCCGACACCCGTGCAGCGGTGCACGGCCGCACCGAAGCTGCCGTCATCGTGCACGAGGCGCAGACCGCCCGGGCGCGCGGACGGCATGCCGAGGTCCCACGTACGGTGCTGGCCACGCAGATCGGCGTCGAGCGGACGTGGGTCGACGAGGACGCCGGGATTGAGCAGCGAGTCCGGATCGAAGAGGTGCTTGACTCTGCCGAGCAGCGACATCGCCTCGGGCGAGTACATCAGCGGCAGCAGCTCCGATCGGGCCCGCCCGTCACCGTGCTCGCCGGAGAAGGAGCCGCCGTGCGAGGCGGCGAGCCGGGCGGCGTCGAAGAGGAAGTCGCGGAAGACCGCATGCCCGCCGCTCGCGTCGAGATCGAAGTCGATGCGGACGTGCACACATCCGTCGCCGAAGTGACCGAACGGCACTCCCTGGACCTCGTACTCACGCATCAGCGCCTCGAACTCGCGCACGTAGGCGCCGAGATGCTCCGGCGGGACCGCGGCGTCCTCCCAGCCCGAGAGCGCAGGGCGGTCCAGGGCGCGTCCGGCGAGTCCCGCACCCTCCTCGCGGATGCGCCAGAGCACGCCCTGCTCGGCCGGGGACGTGACATGGCGGTGTCCGAGGGCGTTGGCGGCCCGCACGACCTTCGCCCCACGGTCCGCGAGCTCCGCCGGATCGTCTCCGGACAGCTCCACGTAGAGGTATCCGCCGCCATCGGGCAGATCCGGCACCGACGCCGGTCCCTTGGCAGCGCGGAACACCTCGACGATGCGAGCGCCCAGTCCCTCGCAGGCGGTCGGCGAGAACGGCAGGACGGCGGGGGTGTCGTCTGCCGCCTCCGCCATCGAGGGATAGGCCAGGACCACCAGGTGACGGTGACTCGGCGTGCGGACGAGGTCGACGGTGGCGCCGAGGGTGAGCGCGAGCGTCCCCTCGGTGCCGGCCATGAAGGAGCCCGCGTCGAACTGCCGTTCCGGCAGCAGGTGCTCGAGGCTGTAGCCGGAGACCTGGCGGCCGAAGCGGCCGAACTCGGTGCGGATCGTGGCCAAATCGGTGCCAACCAGGTCGCGCAACCGGGTGAGCGTCGGCGAGTCGACCGGCACGTCCCGCCCGGCCTGGAAACGCTCGCCTCCGATCGTGAGCAGATCGAGTGCCGCGACATTGTCGGCGCTCCGGCCGTAGCCGAGGGCACGATTGCCGCAGGCGTTGTTGGCGATCATCCCGCCGACGGTGCAGCGCGTGTGAGTCGACGGATCCGGGCCGTAGCGCAGCCCATGCGGCGCGGCGGCTCGCTGGAGCACCGCGTGCACGACACCTGGCTGCACCTCGGCGGTGCCCGTGGCGGGATCGATCGCCAGGACGCGGTTCATGTGCCGGCTGAAGTCGAGGACGATGCCCGTGCCGACCGCGTTGCCGGCGATGGACGTGCCCGCGCCGCGTGCCGTGATGGGGGTGCCGGTGGCAGCGGCGACCGAGGCGACCGCCATCACCTCGTCGATGTCGTGGGGCCTGACCACCACGTCGGGCACGACGCGATAGAGCGAGGCGTCCGTGCTGTAGAGCGCGCGAGTGAGCGAGGAGTCGTCGACATCCCTCAGTCCTGCACGGCGCAACTCGGCGGCCACGTCGAGAGCGAGCCCAGTCGTCATGAGTAGCATGCTACTCGCCTGAGGGGCTCCGCAGTCGTTCGGCCCAGGTCTCGTCGATCTCTCCCTCGGACAGCTGGCGCATGAGCAATGTGCCGGTATGCACGAGGTGCTCCCGCATCGCCCGCGCCGCCGCGGCGGGCTCCGCCGCACAGACCGCTGCCACGATCGCATCGTGTTCCCCGGCGATATCGCGCGTGGTGCGTGAACGGCCGATCGTGGAGGCACCGCGCACGTGAATGAGATCGCGCAGGCGCTCGATCTCGGCGACCAGGTGCCGATTGCCGACCGCCGAGGCGATCAGCGCATGCAACCGTCGATCGGCCACGCCGAAGGCGGTGGTGTCGTCGGTGGCCGCGAGCTCGTGCAGCCGAGCGGAAGCCTCCTTGAGCTCCACCAGCAGCGCCTCGTCGGCGGAGCCGGCCGCATGGGCCGCCGCCGGGACCTCGATGAGCAAGCGCAGTTCGAAGACATCGCGGACATCCTCGGCGGTCACGCCGCGGATCCGGATGCCACGGTTCCGCTCGACGGTGACGAGCCCGGCATCGGCCAATCGGAGCACGGCCTCGCGCACCGGAGTACGGGAGACGCCGAGCTCGCCGGCGAGCTGGTAGACCGAATGCCGCGTGCCGGCTGCCAGCTCCCCGGAGAGGATCGAGGCACGCAGCATCGCGAAGACCCGCTCCGTCGTCGTCTGCCGCACGCTGTCATCATCCCACCGCGGGGGCGGAGCAGCGCTCGGCGGCTACCAGAGTTCGAGGGACGAGGACAGGATCGCGGCGGCGTCGTCCTCGGTCACGGCCTTGGGCGCGGTGGTCAGCAGACGCTGCTGCTTGAGCGTGCCCTCGACGAGCGCCGGCACATCGTCCCCGCCGAACCCGATCTCGGCCAGGCCATTGGGGATGCCGACATCGCGCATGATCGAGCGCAGAACCGCCGGCAGCAGCTCGGCGGGATCATCGGCGCGGGCATCGGGGTCGAGCAGCCGTGCCGCCCGCACATGCCGGTCCGGATCGGCCTCGAAGGTGAAGGCGAACGCTGCGGGCGCGGTGAGCGACACGGCCATGCCGTGAGGCACCATCGCGTGGTCGGCGTCGTAGCCCTCGGGCCGGAAGCCCTCGGGAACCTGGCCGGCGATCGGGTAGGCATTGGCGTGCGGGATGTGGACGCCGGCATTGCCGAACCCCAGACCCGCGAAGGTCGCCGCGAGCGCCATCTGCTCACGGGCCCGCTCGTCGTCACCGTGGCGTACGGCGTTGCGGAAGGAATCCGCCATCAGGCTCAGGGACTTCTCGGCCCAGAGATCGGCGATCGGATTGGCGCCGCAGTAAGGCACCCGCTCATGGGCCTGCTTGTGCTCATAGGAGGTGTACGGGCGGGCCGTGTAGCTCTCCAGCGCGTGACAGAGGATGTCGAGGCCGGCGGCAGCCGTGACGCCAGCGGGCTGCGTCATCGTCAGCTCTGGATCGACCACGGCGAAGGCCGGGCGCAGCCGCGCGTGCGAGATGCCGCTCTTGACGTGCTGGCTGATGACGTCGAGCACGCAGATGGTGGTGCTCTCGCTGCCGGTGCCCGTGGTGGTCGGCACGGCGATGAGCGGCAACAGCGGGTGCTCCGGCGCGCGCCCGCCGCCGACGGGAGCGTTGACATAGTCCATGAGCTCGCCGTCATTGGTCAGCAGGAGGTTGACGGCCTTGGCGGTGTCGATGCTGCTGCCGCCGCCGAGGGCGATGACCGCGTCGAAGGGCGCGGCTGCCCGTGCGAACTCGACGGCGTCGATCAGGCTGGCATCGGTCGGCTCGACCCGCGACCGGTCGTACAGCACGGCCTCGCCACCGGACTGCTCGATGCTGCTCACCAGCTCGGCCGGGGCCCCGGTGGCGGCGACCTGCGGGTCGCTCACGACCAGTACCCGGCGGGCACCGAGCTGGGCGATGTCATGCGCGATCTCATGGCGCGCCCCGCGCCCGAACTTCAACTGAGGCGCTCCGTAGGTGAAGACGGTCTCGGGATGGTCGGGGACGAAGCTCGACACAGGGTGCTCCTTCGACGGCTGCCGGTGTGCCTGCAGGATACGCACGCGGACGCCTCGGCGAGCGCCTCACCCCGGTGCGCGTCGACGGTTATGCGACACCCCCTAGTCTTGTGCGGAGTCGAACAAGCACGAGCGCGAGGTGGACATGTACCGCAGGCTGACCGTCGCCGCAGGCCTTTTCGCCGCACTGGTGGCGGTGACCGCCTGCGATCCGGGGTCTCCTTCGCCGAACCCCACCGCGACCGCGTCCTCGACGGAGGACTCGAACGAGGACCGCGTCGAGAGCCACGAGTCCGGTCCCGAGAGTCCTATCGTCTACGGGATGGTGGTGCCGCGCGGCGCGGTGCAGCTCGGCCCCCTCGCGCGGGTTCGCAGTGAGGACCTGGTCAACACCTACCGCCCCGATCTGGAGGCCGTGCTCGCCGAGAAGGCCGCGGAGGAGGCGGCCGAGAACGAGACCGATCCCCCGGACGAGGCGACTCCGGAGGAGGAGGCCAGCCCCACTCCGACGCCGACGCCCACCGATGTCCGCCCCGAGCGCGACACCTTCGCCGATCTGGAGGACCCGCCGCGACCGGACAGCGTGATCTCGGTGATGCGCATCGACGACGACCCGACCACCGTGACCCGGGCGATGCTCGCCCAGATCGCCGCGCTGCTGCCCGATGAGGAGATCGTCACCGACGACCTCAGCGAGTACTGCACCGCCGAGAACGATCGCATCGATCACTGCGGGGTGGACGTGACCGGCACGACCCCCGGCGACCGCGAGGTGCGCGTGCAGCTCGATATCGACCCCGGCGACGTGCAGACGCGCACCGGCAACGCGTACTCCCAGGAGCACCCGGTGATGGTGCTCGAGGTGTCCTACGTCGGCGACCCGCGCGAGGGCCAGGAGAACACCGAGTCCGAGCAGCTCGGCGACCTCCCCTCGATCGACACACCCGAGGAGTCGGGACTGATCTGGCCCAAGATGGACGTGGACGCGCCCGGCGACGGCCCCCTGCTCGGCGAGTGGGCGGCGCCGGAGGACGACACCGTCCTGCTCACCGGCAGCGACCCCGCCTTCGCCTTGACCTTCTCGCTGCGCTCCACCGAGGGGGCGGCGGTGGCCCAGGGCTACATCACCGACATGACCGGTGTCGAGGAGCCCGCACGCGATGTCGTGGCCGATCTCAACGAGGTCATCGCGGTGTACACGGCTCAGGCCCCGGATGGCACCACCGCGCGGGCCGTGCATGTGGTGTCCGCGCGCGGCAACTACGTCTTCCTGTTCGCCGAGCCGCCAGCCCAGTAGGCCCGCCCTTCTCGCGTGGGCGGCGGTACGTCGTCAACCCCACCGAGCCCGCGCCCCGGGCCAGCGGTAGACCATCAACCCCATCGAGGCACCGATAACGTTGCTGACCTACCCCCACACGCGACGAGAGGTTGATGACCTACCGCCACCGGGCGCGGCGACTCGGTCAGCGGTAGTCGCCGAGGCGCTCGAGGACGTAGTCGACGACCGGCAACGTCCACATGCCGGGGACCTCGCCGAGCGGCACCCAGAGAGCCTGCTCGGTCGTGCCGTCGACCTCCACGACCCGCGGCTCGACTCCGGGCACGATGTCGACGGCGTACAGCACGTGGACACCGTGATAGTCCTCGTATCGGTCGTCGCGCCCGTGGTCGACGATGTGCAGGGAGTGGATGTCGACGAGGCGGACCGTCCGCGCCCGCTGAGCCGTCTCCTCGTAGAGCTCGCGCCGCACGGCATCGTGCGGGGACTCTCCGTGATCGACTCCTCCGCCGGGAAGCGCCCAGGCCGTCGCCGGATAGCCGCGGGCCGAGATCTGGGTGAGCAGCAGCTCGCCGGGGTCGCGGACGATCACCGCGTAGGCGCCGAGCCGCTGTGTGCGGTGCGCGTCCCCGATGCCCGTTCCGGTCGTGGAGCCGTCTTCGGAAGTCACCGCTAGAGTCAACCACGATGTCCCCACTGAGTCCCCTCCCGCATGCCGAGCGATCCGGACCCCGCGAACGGATCGCCTATCTCGACAACGCACGATTCTGGGTCATGCTGCTCGTGGTCATCGGGCACTTCCTCACCGATCTGGTCGTCATGGACTCCGCGCGTGGGCTCTACACGTGGATCTACCTGTTCCACATGCCCTTCTTCGTGCTCATCTCGGGCTACACGGCGCGTCACTATGTGGGCGACTTCCGCCAGGTGCGCCGGATCGTCTCCACCCTGATCGTGCCCTATCTGATCGTCGAGACGGCGCTGCAGCTGATGACCTGGCACTACGATCGCGACCCCGAGCGGCTGATGATCCTGTCACCGCAGTGGGTGGGCTGGTTCCTCGCCGCGCTCTTCGTCTGGCGGCTCACGACACCGATCTGGCGGGCCTTGAAGTACCCGATCACGACCTCGATCATCATCTCCCTCGCGGCCGGCATGATCGAGATCCCCAACACTCTGGCCCTGCATAAGGTGCTCGGGTTCCTGCCGTTCTATGTCATCGGCCTGCACTTCAACCGCGAGCTCTTCCTGCGGCTCACCACACTCAAGTACCGGGTGATCGGCGCCGCGCTTCTCCTGGGATCGCTGGTCTTCTGCCTGGCCTTCGCCAGCCACCTGACGGTCATGAGCCGCTGGCTGCTGTGGCGCGTGCGCTACGACGAGCTCGGTGTCTCGCTCGTGGAGGGCGTCCTCGTGCGCGGTCTGCTCATCGCCGCTGGGCTCGTGCTGGCGCTGTCGGCGCTGGCACTCGTCCCCCGGGCGAAGTCCTGGACGACCGATCTCGGCTCGCGGACGCTCTACGCGTACCTGCTGCACGGCTTCGTCATCATCTGGCTGGATCGCCAGTTCGGCCTGTGGGCCGCCATCGAGCCCTACGGAGCGGTCGCCGTGCTCGGCTGCGTGGCGGTCGGCGCGGTCCTTGCCATCGTGCTGATGACCAAGCCGGTCGGCACCCTGTTCCGTCCGATCTTCGAGCCCAAGCTCACGTGGATGTTCCGCGACCCGTCCCAGGATGTGCACCACCCGCAGTCGGACGTGCCGGTCTGGAAGCAGCCGCGCGATCCGCGTGATGAGCCCCCGCAGCCTCCCCTCATGCGCGTCATCCGCTGAGCCGGGCTCGCTCCGCAGCATTCCGGTGTCGACGCACCACCCGCTGCGGGTGGCGGTGCGTCATCAACCTCTCGCCCCGCCTGGAGGTAGGCCAGCAACCTCTCGTCCCGGGTGGCGGTAGACCAGCAACGTTATCGGGCGCCGGTGGGGTTGATGGCGTACCGCCGCTGCGGAGGCAGGTGCCGACATCGCCTCGCCTCGCCTCGCCCCACGATCGACGGAGGATGTGATTCCACGGCTGCCCTGGCAACCGTGGAGTCACATCCTCCGTCCCGACCCCACGCACGATGTGATTCGGTGGTCGCTATGGCAACCGTGGAATCACATCCTGCGTCCCGCGGTGCCGAGACGTGCGTAACCGGGCCCCACCGCACATGCGAGAGGCCCCCACCAGCGGCGCTGGTGGGGGCCTCTCGCGTACGGGTCAGTTGTCGAAGGACGTGAAGTCGAAATCGTCCAACGCGACCGGGGCAGCATCCGACGGACCGAACTGGTAGTCGAAGCTGTCGTAACCGGCGACCGCGTAGGCGTTCTGACGCGCCTCCTCGGTCGGCTCCACCCGGATATTGCGGTAACGGTCCAGACCGGTACCCGCCGGGATGAGCTTGCCGATGATGATGTTCTCCTTCAGGCCACGCAGCGAGTCCGACTTGCCCTGGATCGCGGCCTCGGTGAGCACCCGCGTCGTCTCCTGGAAGGACGCGGCCGACAGCCACGACTCCACGGCGAGCGACGCCTTGGTGATGCCCATGAGCACCGGGCGAGCCGACGCCGGCTGGCCGCCCTCGGCGACCACGCGACGGTTCTCCTCCTCGAACAGCGCACGATCGGCCAGATCACCGGGGATCAGCTTGGCGTCACCCTGCTCGATGACCGTCACGCGACGCAGCATCTGACGCACGATGATCTCGATGTGCTTGTCGTGGATGGCCACACCCTGCGAGCGGTAGACCTCCTGCACCTCGTCGACCAGGTGCTCCTGCGCACGACGGACACCGAGGATGCGCAGAACCTCCTGCGGATCGGGCGTACCGTGCGTGAGCTGCTGACCCACCTCGACCGAGTCACCGTCGCGCACCAGCAGACGCGCACGCTTGGTGACCGGGTACTCGACCGGCTCCGAGCCGTCATCGGGCGTGACGATGATCTTGCGCGTCTTGTCGGTGTCGTCGATCTCGATGCGACCGGCGGCCTCCGTGATCGGCGCACGACCCTTGGGCTGACGAGCCTCGAAGAGCTCCACGACGCGCGGCAGACCGTGCGTGATGTCGTCACCGGCCACACCACCGGTGTGGAAGGTACGCATCGTCAGCTGGGTGCCGGGCTCGCCGATCGACTGCGCGGCGATCGTGCCGACCGCCTCGCCGATGTCGACGAGCTTGCCGGTCGCGAGCGAGCGGCCGTAGCACTTGGCGCACGTACCGGTCTTCGCCTCGCAGGTCAGGACCGTACGGACCTTGATCTGCTCGACGCCGGCCGACACCAGCTGGTCGATGACCACGTCGCCGAGGTCACCGCCGGCCTCCACCAGCACCTCGCCCGTCTCCGGGTGGGTGATCTCGGTGGCCGCGTTGCGGGCGTACGCCGAGGTCTCGACGTTCTCGGCCTTGACGAGAGTTCCGTCGTCCAGCCGCTCGGCGATGACCTTGGGCAGACCACGCTCGGTGCCGCAGTCCTCCTCGCGGATGATGACGTCCTGGCTGACATCGACCAGACGACGGGTCAGGTAACCCGAGTCGGCCGTGCGCAGCGCGGTGTCCGCCAGACCCTTACGCGCACCGTGCGTCGCGATGAAGTACTCGACGACCGACAGGCCCTCGCGGTAGTTCGCCTTGATCGGACGCGGGATGATCTCGCCCTTCGGGTTGGCCACCAGGCCTCGCATCGCGGCGATCTGACGCAGCTGCATCATATTGCCGCGAGCACCCGAGTTCACCATCATGTAGATGGGGTTGTCGATGTCGAAGGTCTCGCTCATCGCATCGGCGACCTCGGACGTGGCCTGGGTCCAGATCTCGATGAGCTCCTGGCGACGCTCGTCCTCGGTGATGAGACCGCGGTCGAACTGCTGCTGCACCTTGGCCGCCTGGCCCTCGTACTTGGCGAGGATCTCCGGCTTGGAGGACGGGCTGACGACATCGTCCATCGAGATGGTCACACCCGAGCGGGTGGCCCAATGGAAACCGGTGTCCTTCAGGTTGTCCAGCGCGACGGCGACGTCGACCTTGCTGTACCGCTCGGCCAGGTCGTTGACGATCGTGCCGAGCTCCTTCTTGCCCACCTGGTAGTTGACGTACGGGTAGTCCGCCGGCAGCTGCTCGTTGAAGATCGTGCGACCGAGCGTGGTGCTGACCAGCTCACCCTCGTGGCGAATCTTGACCTTGCTCTGCAGCGTGATCTCAGCGCGCTCGAACGCCATCTGCGCCTCGGCAGAGGAGCTGAACGCGCGACCCTCACCGGGGTGACCGTCGCGATCCAGCGTCAGGAAGTACAGACCGATGATCATGTCCTGCGTGGGCATGGTCACCGGACGACCGTCCGAGGGCTTCAGGATGTTGTTCGTGCTGAGCATGAGGATGCGGGCCTCGGCCTGCGCCTCGGCGCTCAGCGGCAGGTGCACGGCCATCTGGTCGCCGTCGAAGTCGGCGTTGAAGGCCGAGCAGACGAGCGGGTGGATCTGGATGGCCTTGCCCTCGATGAGCTGCGGCTCGAAGGCCTGGATGCCCAGACGGTGCAGCGTGGGCGCGCGGTTGAGCAGCACCGGGTGCTCGGTGATGACCTCTTCGAGGACGTCCCACACGACCGGGCGAGCCCGCTCCACCATGCGCTTGGCGCTCTTGATGTTCTGCGCGTGGTTCAGGTCGACCAGGCGCTTCATCACGAAGGGCTTGAACAGCTCCAGCGCCATCTGCTTGGGCAGACCGCACTGGTGCAGCTTCAGCTGCGGGCCGACGACGATGACCGAACGGCCCGAGTAGTCGACACGCTTGCCGAGCAGGTTCTGACGGAACCGACCCTGCTTGCCCTTGAGCATGTCCGAGATGGACTTGAGCGGACGGTTGCCCGGACCGGTGACGGGACGACCGCGACGACCGTTGTCGAAGAGCGAGTCGACGGCCTCCTGCAGCATGCGCTTCTCGTTGTTGACGATGATCTCGGGAGCACCGAGATCGAGGAGGCGCTTGAGGCGGTTGTTGCGGTTGATGACCCGGCGGTACAGATCGTTCAGGTCGCTCGTGGCGAAGCGGCCACCGTCGAGCTGGACCATCGGACGCAGCTCCGGCGGGATCACCGGGACGGCGTCGAGGACCATGCCCTCGGGGTGGTTGTTGCTGCCCATGAACGCCGAGACGACCTTGAGCCGCTTGAGCGCGCGGGTCTTGCGCTGTCCCTTGCCGGTGGCGATGATCTCGCGCAGCTTCTCGGCCTCGAGATCGAGGTCGAAGTCCTGCAGGCGCTTCTGGATCGCCCGAGCGCCCATGAAGCCCTCGAAGTACTTGCCGAAGCGGTAGGTCATCTCGCGGTAGAGCATCTCGTCGCCCTCGAGGTCCTGGACCTTGAGGTTCTTGAAGCGATCCCAGACGGCCTCGAGACGGTCCAGCTCACGCTGAACACGGTCGCGACGCTGCTTGGCCTCGCGCTCCGCGGCATCCTTGACCTTGCGCTTGGCATCGGCCTTGGCATCCTCGGCCTCGAGCTGCTTGAGGTCTTCCTCGAGCTTGGCCATGCGCTCGTTGACCTCGTTGTCACGACGGTTGGCGAGCTGCTGGCGCTCCATGTCGATCTTGGCCTCGAGCGAGGACAGATCGCGGTGGCGAGCGTCCTCGTCGACCCAGGTGATCATGTACGCGGCGAAGTAGATGACCTTCTCCAGGTCCTTCGGCGCGAGATCGAGCAGGTAGCCCAGGCGGCTCGGCACACCCTTGAAGTACCAGATGTGCGTGACCGGGGCGGCGAGCTCGATATGGCCCATCCGCTCACGGCGGACCTTCGAGCGCGTCACCTCGACGCCGCAGCGCTCGCAGATGATGCCCTTGAAGCGCACGCGCTTGTACTTGCCGCAGTAGCACTCCCAGTCCCGGGTAGGACCGAAGATCTTCTCGCAGAACAGGCCGTCGCGCTCGGGCTTGAGCGTGCGGTAGTTGATCGTCTCGGGCTTCTTGACCTCACCGAACGACCAATTGCGGATGTCGTCGGCGGTCGCGAGGCCGATCTTGAGCTGATCGAAGAAGTTCACGTCGAGCACGTTGTCTTCTTTCCCTTTCGAAATTCTGTGATGTGAAGGAGGGTCCGAGCCGTGGCTCAGACCTCCTCCACGGACGAGGGCTCACGTCGGGAGAGGTCGATGCCGAGCTCTTCAGCGGCTCGGAACACCTCGTCCTCGGAGTCGCGCATCTCCAGCGCGGTGCCGTCGGCCGAGAGGACCTCGACGTTCAGGCACAGCGACTGCATCTCCTTGACGAGCACCTTGAAGGACTCGGGGATGCCCGGCTCGGGGACGTTCTCTCCCTTGACGATGGCCTCGTAGACCTTGACGCGCCCGACGATGTCGTCGGACTTGATGGTCAGCAGCTCCTGCAGGGCGTAGGCGGCACCGTAGGCCTCCAGGGCCCAGACCTCCATCTCACCGAAGCGCTGGCCGCCGAACTGGGCCTTACCGCCGAGCGGCTGCTGGGTGATCATCGAGTACGGACCGGTCGAGCGCGCGTGGATCTTGTCGTCGACCAGGTGGTGCAGCTTGAGCATGTAGATGTAGCCGACGCTGATCGGATCCGGGAACGGCTCGCCGCTGCGCCCGTCGAGCAGTCGCGCCTTGCCGTCGGGACCGACCATGCGCTCGCCGTCGCGGTTGGGGAGCGTGGAGGCCAGCAGGCCCTGCAGCTCGTCCTCGCGCGCGCCGTCGAACACCGGGGTGGCGACATTGCTGTCGGCCGGTGCCTCGGCGGCCTCGATCTTGCGCAGCCGGTCGGCCCACTCGTCCTTGACCTCGGCCGGGATCTCCCAGCCGGTCTTGGCGATCCAGCCCAGGTGCGTCTCGAGCACCTGGCCCACGTTCATACGCCCGGGCACACCCAGCGGGTTGAGCACGATGTCGACGGGAGTGCCGTCGGCCATGAAGGGCATGTCCTCGACCGGGAGGATCTTGGCGATGACGCCCTTGTTGCCGTGGCGGCCGGCGAGCTTGTCACCGTGGCTGATCTTGCGCTTCTGCGCCACGTAGACCCGCACGAGCTGGTTGACGCCCGGGCTGAGCTCGTCGCCCTCGGCGGCGTCGAACACCCGCACGCCGATGACGGTGCCGGACTCGCCGTGGGGCACCTTGAGCGAGGTGTCGCGGACCTCGCGCGCCTTCTCACCGAAGATCGCGCGGAGCAGGCGCTCCTCGGGGGTCAGCTCGGTCTCGCCCTTGGGCGTGACCTTGCCGACGAGGATGTCGCCATTGCCGACCTCGGCGCCGATGCGGATGATGCCGCGCTCGTCGAGGTTGGCGATCATCTCCTCGCTGACATTGGGGATGTCGCGAGTGATCTCCTCGGGGCCGAGCTTGGTGTCGCGCGCGTCGACCTCGTGCTCCTCGATGTGGATCGAGGTGAGCATGTCGTCCTGCACCACACGCTGGCTGAGGATGATGGCGTCCTCGTAGTTGTGGCCCTGCCACGGCATGAACGCCACGAGCAGGTTGGTGCCGAGGGCCATCTCGCCCTCGTCGGTGCAGGGGCCGTCGGCCAGCGGGGTGCCGACCTCGACGCGCTGCCCGTCGCGGACCAGGGGGCGCTGGTTGGTGCACGTGCCCTGGTTGGAGCGGCGGAACTTGGCCAGGCGGTACGTGGTGTACGTGCCCTCGTCCTCCATGATCTCGACCGCGTCGGCCGAGACCTCCTTGACGACGCCGGCCTTCTTGGCGACGGTCACGTCACCGGCGTCGACGGCGGCACGGAACTCCATGCCGGTGCCGACGAGCGGGGCGTCGTTGCGGATGAGCGGGACGGCCTGACGCTGCATGTTCGAGCCCATGAGCGCGCGGTTGGCGTCGTCGTGCTCCAGGAACGGGATGAGCGCGGTGGCCACCGAGACCATCTGGCGCGGCGAGACGTCCATGTAGTCGACCTCGTCGGCCGGACGCAGCTCGGCCTCGCCACCGCGGTGACGCACCAGGACCATGTCGTCGGCGAAGCGCGCCTCATCGGTGAGCGGCGAGTTGGCCTGCGCGATGATGTAGCGGTCCTCGTCGGTCGCCGTCAGGTAGTCGACCTGCTCGGTGACCTGGCCCCCCTCGACCTTGCGGTACGGGGTCTCGACGAAGCCGAAGGCGTTGATCCGACCGAAGGACGCGAGCGAGCCGATCAGGCCGATGTTCGGGCCTTCCGGGGTCTCGATCGGGCACATGCGGCCGTAGTGCGACGGGTGGACGTCACGGACCTCGTAACCGGCGCGCTCACGCGACAGACCACCCGGGCCGAGGGCCGAGAGACGACGCTTGTGCGTCAGGCCCGCGAGCGGGTTGTTCTGGTCCATGAACTGCGACAGCTGGCTGGTGCCGAAGAACTCCTTCAACGCCGCCGTGATCGGGCGGATGTTGATGAGGGTCTGCGGCGTGATGGCCTCGACGTCCTGCGTGGTCATGCGCTCGCGGACGACGCGCTCCATGCGGGCCAGGCCCGTGCGGAGCTGGTTCTGGATCAGCTCGCCGACCGTGCGCATACGACGGTTGCCGAAGTGGTCGATGTCGTCGGCCTCGACGACGATCTCACCGGCGGGCGCCTCGAGCTCGCTGCGCCCGTCGTGCAGGGCGACCAGGTACTTGATCGTGGCGACGATGTCCTCGATCGTCAGCGTCTGCTGATCGAAGGCCTCGTCGGTGCCGATCTTCTTGTTGATCTTGTGGCGGCCGACCTTGGCGGTGTCGTAGCGCTTGGGGTTGAAGTAGTAGTTCTCCAACAGCGTCTGCGCGGCCTCCTTGCTCGGCGGCTCGCCCGGACGCAGCTTGCGGTAGATGTCGAGCAGGGCCTCGTCCTGGCCGGCGACGTTGTCCTTCTCCAGCGTGAGACGGATCGACTCGTAGTCGCCGAACTGCTCGAGGATCTCCGCCTCGCTCATGCCGAGGGCCTTGAGCAGGACCGTGACGCTCTGCTTGCGCTTGCGATCCAGGCGGACGCCCACGGTGTCGCGCTTGTCGACCTCGAACTCGAGCCACGCACCACGGCTCGGGATGACCTTGGCGGTGAAGATGTCCTTATCGGACGTCTTGTCCGCCGTGCGCTCGAAGTAGACGCCGGGCGAACGGACCAGCTGGCTGACGACGACACGCTCGGTGCCGTTGATGATGAAGGTGCCCTTGTCGGTCATGAGCGGGAACTCGCCCATGAAGACCGTCTGGCTCTTGATCTCGCCGGTGTCGTTGTTCATGAACTCGGCGGTCACGAACAGCGGGGCCGCGTAGGTGACGTCGCGGTCCTTGCAGTCCTCCACCGAGTACTTCGGGGGCTCGAAGCGGTGATCGCGGAACGACAGGCTCATCGTCTCCGAGAAGTCCTCGATCGGGGAGATCTCCTCGAAGATCTCCTCGAGGCCGGACTTGGTGGAGACGTCGGTCCGGCCGGCGCCGAGATCGGCGTCGACGCGAGCCTTCCAGGCATCGCTGCCGATGAGCCAGTCGAAGCTCTCGGTCTGCAGGGCCAGGAGCTCAGGGACCTCGAGTGGCTCGGAGATTTTGGCGAAGGAGATGCGGCGCGGAGCCGAAGCGTTCTGGGTGGTGCGGGCGGTACGCGAGGCGGCCAAGAGAAGTCCTTCCGAAGACTCGCAGGCGGATGACTCATTCAGTTCGATAGTGTTGTCGCACAGGGTCATGCCGACGAGATCGAGCAGAGGGCATGACAAAGGGCGCGCGAAGATTCAGTCTAACCCATGCGCCACGCCCATGACAAGGGGCATCTTGACAAACGACGAGACTTCCGCCACTATCGAACATTTTCGCCCTTGATCTCGCCTGGGCGGTGAGTTACGCACCTCTCGTCCCGCGGAGCGGTGGGTTACGCACCTCTCAACCGGCGCGAGAGGTGCGTACGTCACCGCTCGCCGCGTGAGGGCGCTCAGCAAACCGACCAAGCTGAGCGATCGGCCGAAACAGCGACGCCCAGCGACCTCCGAAACACGGCGGCGGTCCCGTGTAACCGTGGCGGACGATCCTGTCGTACACCTGAGCTACGAAGCGCTGCGGTGACGTCTCCTTGGTAGCGATGACGTACTCCAGGCCCAGATCGCGATAGTCCTGGTTCCTGGCCAGATCGTCGAGGTACTGCCGCCGGTCGCGCTGATGATGGCCGCCGTCGTATTCGGCCACCGTCCGATATCGCCGGTACAACAGATCGGACGCTGTGATCACGCGCCCCTCATGCACGATCAGTCCGTTGAGCTCCGGCTCGGGAAGGCCCGCGAACATGAGATAGGCACGGGCCGACGATTCCCGCCGCGAACGCACATTCTCGCGCAAGAATGCCGAGATCCAGGCCGCCTCGCGCGCTCCGGCCCGCCAACGGTCGCGACGGGCCAGCTCGGCCAATTCGAGGACCGACATCGCACCCGTGCGGAGCAACTCGTCACCGACCCCGATCGCCTCGATCACCGTCGCACGGCCGCACCAGTGCAGGTAGGCGCTGGCGAGTGACACCCCCTCGGTATCGAGCGGAGGCAGCCGGTCCGTGCGGTGCACGACGATCCTTTCGAGGTCCAGGTGGAGATCCCCCTGCACGACGAAATGCACGGGTAGAACAGGACCGACCTCTACCCCGGCGAGCCGCAGGCGACTGACATCGGTGAGGTGCGCACGCGAGGGGACCGCGAGGCGCGCGGCGGCAATCCAGTCGTCCTCGGACATCTCGTGGGCGCGGTGCACCCAGACACGCGGGAACAAGCGACGATACGAGGCTCCGTTGAGCATGCGCGGAGTGAGTCCCTCGTCGAGCGCCTGCGCGCGAGTGAACGGTCGGTGGCGAAGCGCATCGGGAACGCGTGGCGTGGTGGGCATGGTCCGAGCCCAGCCGACGCGGGCCTCGTCCGCCAGGCCCGCGCACGCATCTGTGGACGAGGCTGACGATCCCTCCACCAGTGGATAACCTCTCCCGCCCCGCGATGGGCGGTGGCTTGCGCACCTCTCAGGCGGGGCGGTCTCAATCGGTCGAAGCAACATCTTTGATGAGGAGTTGTTGTGAGGCATTCGGTGCAGACGCGTCGGCGGTTCTATGAGTTGGTGTGTTTAGAGGGTTATGGTCTGTCGTCTGCGGCGTTTGCGGTTGGGGCGGGGATGGGGTCTTCGACGAGGTGGTGGCGGCAGGCTTTCGGTATGGATATCGAGGTCAGCAAGGGTGTTCATGGGGGACCACGGATCGGTGTTGCGCGTGATGTCGATGTCAGTGATGGGCGGGTCCGGTCGCGGCGGG
>NZ_JAERWM010000036.1:0-44532 GCF_016918125.1 Aeromicrobium sp. YIM 150415
CCCGCCGCGACCGGACCCGCCCATCACTGACATCGACATCACGCGCAACACCGATCCGTGGTCCCCCATGAACACCCTTGCTGACCTCGATATCCATACCGAAAGCCTGCCGCCACCACCTCGTCGAAGACCCCATCCCCGCCCCAACCGCAAACGCCGCAGACGACAGACCATAACCCTCTAAACACACCAACTCATAGAACCGCCGACGCGTCTGCACCGAATGCCTCACAACAACTCCTCATCAAAGATGTTGCTTCGACCGATTGAGACCGCCGCCCGCGAGTCGGGGATAACTCACCGCCCGAGGACGCGTGCCCGTGGATCAGGCGGGGCCGATCGCGATGGACTTGGTCTCCAGATAGGAGCGGAAGCCCTCGGGCCCCATCTCGCGGCCGATGCCGGACATCTTGTACCCGCCGAAGGGCGAGCCGTAGGCCTGCGGGGAGCCGTTGATGCTGACCATGCCGGTGCGGATGCGCCGCGCGACCCTGATGGCGTCGTCGACATCGGCACCCCACACCGAGCCCGAGAGCCCGTAGGGCGAGTCGTTGGCGATGTCGATCGCCTCCTCGACCTCGTCATAGGGCACCAGCGCCAGCACAGGGCCGAAGATCTCCTCCCGCACCGCGCGCATCGAGTTGTCGACACCCGCGAGCAGGGTCGGCGGCACGAACCAGCCGTTCTCCAGCTCCGGCGGCAGGACGAGCGTCTCGGCGCCGGCGACGATCCGGGCGCCCTCGTCGCGGGCCAGCGAGATGTACCCCTGCACGGTGTCCAGCTGGTTCTTGGAGACGAGGGGGCCGATCTTGGTCGCCGGGTCCATCGGGTGACCGACGGTCCATTCGCGCAGCGCCTCCGCGAAGGCCTCCGTGAACTCGGCCTCGCGGTTCCGGGGCACCAGGATGCGCGACTGCGCGATGCAAAGTTGGCCGTTGACGACCAGCGCCATCGGCAGGACGGCCTTCGCCACGACCTCGGCATCCGCATCGGGGAGCACGACCGCAGCGGACTTGCCGCCGAGCTCGAGGGTCACCCGCGCCACCCGGTTGGCCGCGGCCCGCATGAGCATCTGCCCGACGGCCGTGGACCCGGTGAAGGCGAGCTTGTCGACCTGCGGATGCTCGATGAGCGACTGGGCCGCCTCGCGGTCGGCCGGCACGATGTTCAGGACGCCCTCGGGCAGACCCGCCTCCGCGAAGGCATCGGCGAAGGCGAAGGCCGACAGCGGCGTCTGCGTCGGCGGCTTGAGCACGACCGAGCAGCCCGCGGCGATCGCCGGGGCGATCTTGATGCTCGGGGTGCTGAGCGGACCGTTCCAGGGAGTGATCGCCGCGGCCACGCCGACCGGCTCCTGCGTCACGATGCTGCGCAGGCCGCTCGCATCGGTGCGGACATCGTCGAGTTCATAGGACTCGGCCAGATCGGCGTAGTAGCGGGTGTGCCGGATCGGATTGGGCACGTGCGCCTGCTGGCTGAACCACAGCGGACAGCCCAGTTCGGAGGTCAGCAGCACGGCGATCTCATCGAGTCGCGACTCCAGGATGTCGGCGGCGCGGCGCATGACCGCGGCCCGCTCGGAGCCGGGGAGGTCACGCCAGCGACGATCCTCGAAGGACGCCTTGGCAGCGCCCACCGCCCGGTCGATATCGGCGGACGTGCCGACCGCCGACTGCCCGACGACGGACTGGTCGACGGGATTGAGGACGTCGATGATCTTGCCGCCCTCGGTGTCGCGCCACTGGCCGTCGATGAACAGCCGGCTGCGGTCGGCGAGATCGGGGGCGATGACAGCATCGGTCATGGGTGCTCCTCAGGGGTCGTGGGTCGGATCAGCGGAAGGCCGGCAGGACCTCGTTCTTGAACAGTTCGAGGGTCGCCAGCACCTGCTCCTGCGGCAGGCCGTACCACTGCATCCGCAAGATGATGTAGGTCAATCCCTGTGCCTCGAGGTCCTTGAGCGCCGCGATGGCACCGGCCGGATCGGTGAACAGGTAGGAGGCGTCGGCCACCTCGGTCGCGGTCTGCTCGGACTGCAGGTGGCGGTAGCCGGCACCCTGCTGCGGGGCGTTGTACTGCGCGTACTGGGCCGTGACATCGCCGCGGGCCTGCAGGCCGATCGCCCGCGCCCGCTCCGGGTCGTGGTCCAGCACCAGTTCGCGGCGCACGACGAGGTTCTTGACCGGAAGGCCGAGCCGCTCCTTCTCCGCGCGATAGTGCCCGAGCACGACCTTGAGCCGCTCGGGGTCCACATGGGGCGGAACGATCCAGGCGTCGCCGAGGCGTGCGGCGCGCTGCGCGCCCTTCTTGTGCGGTCCGGCTCCGATCCAGATCTCGGGCCCGCCCTCCTGCACGGGACGCAGGCTGATGTGCTGGTCCTTGATGCGGTAGTACTCGCCATCGCGGGTCACCGATTCACCACTCCACAGATCGCGGATCATCGCGATGCTCTCCTCGAAGCGCCCGACCCGCTCGTCCAGGCCGATGCCGAAGGACTCGAACTCGTTCTCGCGGTAGCCCATACCGAAGCCCGCGACCGCCCGTCCGCCGGTGATGTGGTCGAGGGTCGAGAACTCCTCGGCCACCGCGACCGGATGGCGCAGCGGGAGGATGAACATATTGGTGCCCAGCTGCATCTCACCGGCATCGGCGGCCAGAGCCGCGAGCGTGGGGACCGGCTGGAGCGTGGGCATACCACCCAGATAGTGCTGCAGCACCCAGGCCGAGGAGATTCCGCTCTGGGAGGCCGCCCGCACCTGCTCGCGCATCGCGGCGATGCGGTCTGCGGGCACGACGTCGGTCGGGAAGTCGTTCATGATGGCGAGGCCGAAGGTCAACGGCATGGTGTCTCCCACAGGTTGCTGCGATTGATATGCATGATTGTGCCATAGATCTTCTGCTCGCCACAGCCCTGACCGTGAGCGGGATCACGCGAGGGTATGGCGCGAGGCGCTCTTCTAGGTTAATTTGATGATCAGCAATTTGGGTGAGCGACCACCCCCGCGCGCCCGCTCAGCCCCTCATCGCGGCGAAGGAGCACCCCAGCGATCATGAGCACCAGAACCGGCCGGCCGTTCCCCCAGGAGACCCCGGCCGAGTTCGCGGGCCATGTCGAAGGCCTGCTCCGCGGCGACTTCGTCGTCCCGCGATGCCGCCCCTGCGATGCCGTTCAATGGCCGCCGCGGACCGTGTGCGGACAGTGCGCCGGCACCGAGTTCGAGCAGGTCGTGCTCGGCGAACTCCGCGGTGAGGTCACGACGTGGACGATCGTCCGGCGCGCCTTCCACCCCTGGTTCGCCGACCGTGTGCCGTACGGCGTGGCCGTCGTCGACACGACGGCCGGCCTCCGCCTCACCGGCTGGTACGCGGGCCCCGAGGTCGACACTCTGCGCGCCGGACTCCCCGTCCAGGGGTCCGTCGAGCCGCTGGGCGACGCACCGGCACTCGTCTGGCGACCTGGGCAGGTTGAGCGATGAGCACGCCCCTCGCCGCGATCACGGGGGTGGGCGAGACCGCGTACACGCGCGGCACCGACCTGACGGCGACCGCGCTCCTGCTGCAGGCCGGTCTGCGTGCGTGCGCCGACGCGGGCATCGATCCGAGCAGCGTTGACGGGGCCGTGACCCCGCAGGGCAAGGCCGAGTCCGAGCAGTTCGTCCACGCCCTCGGCATCCGCGACCTGCGCTTCCACGCACATAACGCGATGGGTGGAGCGGGGCCGGTCGGATGTGTCGCGATCGCTGCCGCCGCGGTGCGGGCAGGAGTCGCCGAGCGTGTCGTGGTCGCGGCCGGCGGCACGCAGTTCAGCGGCAACCGCCGCATGAGCGACGCCGGGGGCGCCGCCATGTCAATCCCCTGGCCCGGTCAAGGGATCCGCGACTGCCTGGAGCGACCGTACGGTCTGTCGGTCCCGATGCAGTGGTACAGCCTGCACGCCAACTACTGGCTCAGCCAGACCGGGGCCGATCCAGCGGGTATGCGCGCGGTCGCGCTCGCGACCCGTGAGCACGCCCACCGCAATGCCCAGGCCTACTTCCGCGGACGCCAGCTGACGACCGAGGCGTACGACGCCTCCCCCGTGCTCGTCGACCCCTTCCACCTGTTCGACATCTGCCAGGAGTCCGACGGCGCGGCCGCCGTGATCGTCGAGCGCAACGGCGCCCGGGAGGACGCGGTGGGTGTCACGATCCTCGCCGCGGGCGAGGGTCACGCGGATGTGCCCGACGACCTGGTCACCCGTCCGGACATCATGCAGATGGGCCTGACCAAGCTCGCCCCGCGGCTCTTCGCCGAGGCCGGTGTGACCCCGCAGGATCTCGACTTCGCCCAGCTCTACGACTGCTTCACCTTCGTGGTCCTACGCCAGATCGAGGAACTCGGCCTGTGCGCACGCGGCGAGGCACCCGACTTCGTGCGTGAACGCGGCATCGGGCCCGGTGGCTCATTCCCGATCAACACCCACGGCGGCCTGCTGTCGCAGGCCCACATCGCGGGGATGAACCACGTCGTCGAGGCGGTGCGCCAGTTGCGCGGCGAAGCGGGCGATGCCCAGCTGAGCGATGCGCACCTCGGCGTCGTCACCGGTTACGGCGACATGTCGGACGGGTCGATGCTCGTCCTCGCCCACCACTGACCCTCAGAGAGGAACCCCATGGCCACCGAGTCCACACTGACACGTCTCTTCGAGCCCCGGTCGATCGCGCTGATCGGCGCGAGCGACCGATCGAACTGGTCGCATCGCATCGTCGACGGCCTCCGCGTGATCGGCTACGAGGGCGACGTGCACTACGTCAATCCCAAGGGCGGAGAGGCCCACGGGCGACCCCTCTTCCGCAGCGCCGCCGACATCCCCGAGGCCCCCGATCTCGCCTTCGTGATGGTGCCGGCCAAGGCGGTGCTCGACGCGATGCGCGATGTCGCGCGGGCCGGCATCACCTCCGCGATCGTCCTGAGCTCGGGCTTCGCCGAGCTCGGGGACGAGGGCAGGCGAGCCCAGCAGGAGCTCCAGTCCCTGGCCGCCGAGCACGGCATCACCGTGCTCGGCCCGAACGCCCTCGGCTACGTCAACACCGACGCGAAGGTGGCGCTCAAGCCCTTCCCGCCCGGTGAGCCGCTGAGGTCAGGGTCGATCGGCGTGGTCTCGCAGAGCGGCAATGTCACCGTTCAGCTGCTCAACATGGCTCGCTCCTTCGATATCGGCGTGAGCCTGGCGGTCAGCACGGGCAATGAGATGGACGTGCGCATCGCCGACGTGGTCGACTTCCTGGTCGACCACGAGCCGACACGGGTCATCACCGTCTTCACCGAGGCATTCCCCGAGCCGCACGCCTTCCTCGCGGCCTGCCGCCGCGCCCGGGAGGCCGGCAAGCTCGTGGTCTGCCTCAAGGCCGGACGCAGCGAGGCGGCCGCCCGGGCCGCCCTGGCGCACACCGGTTCGCTGGTCGGCAACGATGCCGTCATCGACGCCTTCCTGCGCTCTGCCGGCGTCGTGCGCGTCTCCTCGCTCGAGGAGCTGCTGGTCGTCGCCGACACCTTCGCCCACACCGGGCCCATCGACGGCGCGATGGCCCTGCTGACGATCTCGGGCGGCACATGCGACATCGTCGCGGACGCCGCCGAGGACATCGGCCTGGAGCTCGCGGAGCTCACCGGGGAGACGGTGACGGAGCTGAAGCAGGTGCTTCCCGAGCTCGCCGCGGCACAGAATCCCCTCGACGTCACCGGTGCCGCCGTCACGGACGCGACCCTGATGGCGCGTGCCCTCGCCGTGGTCGCCCGCGACCCGGGCGTCGGCATCGTGCTCGTCGCCCAGGAGATGGACCACCAGGCGGAGAACCTGGCGTGGGGACGCGAGGCCCTCGAGCAGCTCAGCACCGAGGCGTCCGCGGCGGAGTGCCCCGCGATCCTCGCCAACACCACCGTCCGGTACGTCAATGAGCGGGTCCGCGAGATCCGGGCCGCCGCGAGCGCTCCGGCGGTCTTCGGTGGCGTCAGCCGCATCCTTCCGGCGATCGCCGCGATCACCGAGTGGACCGCACGGGACACGTCCCCGGGGGCGGACGACGTGCGCGTCCAGACCGAGGCGATCACCGCGCCGCGCGAGGGGACGTGGTCGGAGGCGGCCAGCCGCGCGCTGCTGGAGTCGGTCGGGGTCCCGGTGGTTCCGGCGACCGTCGCGGCGTCGCCGTCGTCGGCGGCGGAGGCTGCCGCTGCCTGGGACGGTCCCGTCGCACTCAAGGTCGTCTCCGATGACATCGTGCACAAGAGCGACGTCGGGGGTGTCGCCCTGGACGTCGCCGCGACGGAGGTCGAGGCCGCCGCGACCGCGCTGCTGGAGCGGGTCCGGAAGGCTGAGCCGGAGGCGGCCGTCGAGGGGGTGCTGGTCACGCCGATGCGCGAGCCGGGGGTCGACCTGCTGGTCGGCGTGGTCCGCGAGGACGAGTGGGGGCATGTCCTGGCCGTGGGACTCGGCGGCATCTGGGCCGAGGTCTTCGGCGATGTGCAGCGTATCGCCCTGCCCGCCTCCCCGGCGCAGTTCGAGACGGCCTTGCGCCGCCTGCAGGCCTGGCCCCTGCTCGATGGCGTCCGAGGCGCCGAGCCGGTGGATGTCGCCGCCCTCGTCGATGTACTGGGCCGCGTCGCCGCTCTGGCGACATCGCTCGGTGACGAGCTGGCGGCCGTGGAGATCAACCCGTTACGAGCACGGGGCGCTCAGATCGAGGCCCTCGACGCCGCGGTGGTGTGGAACGACTAACCCTCGACAATCAATTCGCATAGATCTTGACGCTTCCCCTCAACTATGATCATGATAAGCGTGATATTGATCACATAGCGAGCGGAGGCCACCGTGCCAGCATCGAGATCACGCCTGAAGACCGCCAGCCTGGGCATCGGTGCCGCCGTTGCCGCGGGCCTGCTGACGGCCTGTGCCGAGAACACCGGGAACGGCGGAGGCGGCGGGGGCGAAGGCATCGACTTCGGCGCCACGAAGGAGGAGTACGCGGAAGCACTCGCCGATGTCGACCCCATCACCATCACGGCCCAGTCGCCCTCCCCCAAGGGGTCGCTGACCGGAGCCAAGTTCGAGGGCTACATGCAGGCGGTGGAGGAGTGGTCGGACGGGAAGATCAGCTTCGACATCGCGTACTCGAACGCCATCGCGCCGCCCCAGGAGATCGACAACGCACTCAACGACGGGCGACTCGACCTCGGCTCGGTGGTACCCGCCTACGAGCGCGAGGAGTTCCCGGCGAGCGCGCACCTCGCCGAGGCCACCTTCGCGGGCGGCCAGGGAGCGTTCCTCGGCCTCCTGGAATCGAATGCCTGGTGGATGGACGTCGGATACGCCACGGACGAGATCTTCGAGGAGTTCGAGGAGGCCGGCGCCACGGTGCTGGTCCCGGCCTTCAACAGCGGTCTGATCGCGCTGAACTGCGGTGGCCCCGTCGACTCGCTGGACGACTTTGCGGGCTTGCAGGTGATCACCGGCACGGCGACCCAGGCCGATACGCTCGGCCAGCTGGGTGCGAGCGGCGTCTCGATGGCCTACCCGGAGATCTACGAGGCGCTGCAGCGCGGCGTCGCTGACTGCAGCATGAACAGCCTGCTGGTCAGCGTCCTCGGCGGCTTCACCGATCTGACGCCGCACGCCATCATCGACTCCGGTGCCGGCTTCGGATCGGGGCCGGGGACCTGGGCCTTCAGCACCGCAGCGTGGGAGTCCTATCCGCTCGTGGTCCAACAGCTCCTGTTCGATCGCATCGACGCCTTCATCGAGTCCAACCTGGAGTCGGTGTGGCAGACCATTTCCGAGGCCGTCGGCGCCATGCAGGACGCCGGCGGAGGGATCACCGAATACCCGGCCGAGGTCCGCGACGCCATCGCCGAGATCAACGAGGCACGCATGGAATCCCTCCGTGACACTGATGCGGTGGCCGACGGCGATGCGTGGATCGATGACCTGAATGCGAGCATCGAGAGCTGGGACGACACGCTCGTCGAGCTGTACGGCGAGGAGATCGCCTATGACGACTTCCCGGCGGAGTGGTCACCGGGCGAGACCGATCTCCAGCCCTATATCGATGCGATCTTCGACGAGGTTCTGCTCGACCACCGGCCGAGTTGACGAGACGACGACGGCCCGTCCTCGATGAGGGCGGGCCGTCGCCGTTCACTCACCCCGTACGAGGCGGGCGTGCGCGAGCCAGTCGCGCGCCTTGTCAGCATGCGCCAGGTCGACGTGCTGCCCGCGGTACCGCACCGCTCCGTGGCCCTCAGCGGTGGCGGATTCGACCGCCGCGACGAGGCCCTCGTGGTAGGCGACCTCATCGTCCGTCGGCGTGTAGACCTCGTGGACCACCGGCACATGGGACGGGTGAATGACGATCTGGCCCCGGAAGCCGAGCTGGAGCCCGTAGTCGGCGAACGCCCGCAGACCGTCCAGGTCGGCGAGGTCCTCCCACAGAGCCGTGAGCGCATGGAGCCCGTACTGGCGGCACGCGAGCAGGATGCGGCTGCGCAGGTACAGCGTCTCGCTGCCCTCGGGCGACTGCCGGAAGCCCACGGCGCGTGCGATATCGGCATGCTCGGAGGTCGGCCCGATCATGGCGCTGACGCGCGGAGATGCCGCCGCGATCTCGTAGCAGTTGACGATCGCATCGACCATCTCGACAGGGACGATCATCTCCAGGCCATCGGCGCCACCGCGCAGCTCGAACCAGTCGAGCAGGGTCTCCCACCGGACGACATCTCGGCCGTCGCGGATCTTCGGAGCGAAGATCCCGTCGAGCTCGGGACCCACCACCGTTTCAAGATCGCCCCCGGTCAGACCGGTGTCGAGAGCATTCGGGCGGACGAACAGACCGACCCGCTCATTGCGCGAGCGCACCTCACGCAGCGTCTGGCGGGCGGTCTCGCGGCTCTTCTCCTTCAGACCGGCCGGCACCGAGTCCTCGAGATCGATGACGACACAGTCCGCTCCGCTGGCGACGGCCTTGTGGGCCCAGTCCGGCTTGTGGGCGGGCACGAACAGGACGGATCGATAGGGGTGCATCGGAACTCCTCAGCAGCAGATGGGCATGGTCATCGAGTCAGGGCCGCCTCGCGGTCGTGCGTGTCATCGGTGACACCGATCTCACGCAGCTTCGCCTTCTGCACCCGCTGCGAGGGCGTCTTCGGCAGCTCGTCGACGAAGCGGATGTACCGCGGGATCGCGAACGACGGGATGCGGTTGGCGAAATGCTCCCAGAGCTCCTGCGGCGTCACCTCGTCGCGGAGGATCACATAGGCCATCACTTCGTCCTCCCCGGCCTCTGCCGAGGCGGGGACCGCGATGACCGCCGTCTCCACGACCGCAGGGTGACTCAGCACGGAGGTCTCGATCTCATAGGAGGAGATGTTCTCTCCGCGGCGACGCAGGGCGTCCTTGAAGCGATCCACGAAGTAGAACCAGCCGTCGGCATCGCGCTTGAGGGCATCGCCGGTGTGAAACCACAGGTTGCGCCAGGCCTCGACGGTCTTCTCGGGCATATTGAAGTACCCCATCGAGCAGATGAAGGGCACCTTAGGCCGGATCACGAGCTCGCCGATCTCGTCGACACCGACCTCCTCGTCGGTCTCGGGGTCGACGAGGGCGACGTCGAACCACTCGTCGGCCGCCAGACCCGCGGCACCGGCGGGACGGTCCTCGCCGTAAGGAGAGATGATCGGCGCGGAGGTCTCCGTCAGCCCGAACACCTCGACGAAGGCCTCGATGCCGAAACGGCGCCTGAGCGGCTCGACGAGGGTCGCGGCGGTGGGAGCGGCGAAGACACAGCGCAGCGGGTTGTCGGCATCATCGGGGCGCTCGTCCTGCTTGGCGATGAAGTCCATCATGACGCCGATGAAGTTGGTGACCGTCACCGTGCTCTCGCGCAGCTGGTCGACCCACCGGCTCGCCGAGAAGCGGCTGCGGGTGACGAAGCGGGCTCCCGCCACGAGAGTCGGGTACGCGGCCATGAACTGCGCGTTGCCGTGGAACAGCGGGGTGACCGACATCCACGCGTCGGCATCGGTCAGACGGACGAGCGAGACGCACTCGTCGGCGAAGAAGTACATCTGGGCATGTGGCATGGCCACGCCCTTGCTCGGTCCGGTCGTACCGGAGGTGAAGAGGACCGAGGCGAGATCCTGGGGTGCGACCTCGGGCAGCTCGACCTCCGCGCCCACGGCGGAGCGCTCGTCGAGCTCCTCCCACGGCGCGGCCTCCCAGCCGGCGGCCCGCAGCGTCTCGATGGCCGCATCGCGCTGGCCGGTGTCGATGACCCAGAACTTGCGGATCGTCGAGGCCGCCTCGGCCACATCGACGAAGCGCGCGGCGAAGACATCGTCGACGATGGCCTGGGTCGCCTCGACCGTCCGGACCTGATGGGCCAGGAAGTCGTGCTCGTAGGCCGTGTTGATGGGAACCTCGACGAGACCGGCGACGGCCGTGCCGACCCAGGAGCGCACGAACTGCGACGAGTTGGCAGCGACGATGACGACCCGGTCGCCGACGGTCGCGCCGGCCGACAAGAGGCTTCGTCCGACCCGCTCGGCCGAGACGAGGGTCTCGGCGAAGGTCCACCGACGGTCCTCCTCCGGTGCGTCCAGCCAGACGGAATCGGGCCGCTCCGCGGCGTGATGGCGCAGCACGGTCGGCAGCGCCCAGTCGGCGCGATCGCCGAAGGTCGGCTTCAGTTCCCGGTAGTAGCGAAAGCTCATCGCGCGTCCCCTTCTGCTGCGCCCGGCGTCCCGCGGAAGTCGGGACGCCTCTTCTCCAAGAAGGCATTGGCGCCTTCGATCATGTCCTCGCTGCCGATCGCCTGGATGAGCATGCCGAGCCCGGACGACATGTTGTCCTTGGACTGGTTCCACCACTGGTTGGCGCTGATCTTGACGATCTCCAGATAGCGGGGACTCAGCCGGTGGATCTCCTCGAGCCACCGCTCGACAGCGGCTTCGAGACCGTCGTCAGCGACGACTTCGTTGACGAGGCCCATCTCGAGCGCCTGCTCGGCCGAGTATCGGCGGCACAGCATCGCCATCTCGCGGGCGCGCTTCTCCCCGATCTGGATGGCCATCAGATTGGTGGCCCCGAGCACCGGAGCCGAGCCGACCTTGGGTCCGGTCTGGCCGAAGGTCGAGCGCTGCGTCGCGATCGCGAAGTCGCACGCCACGACGAGCTCGTTGCCGCCGCCGGCCGCCGGGCCGTCCACCGCCGCGATCACCGGACGCGGACAGGCACGCAGCGCGTCCACGAGGCGCAACGAGGTGGTGAACAGCTCGCGCAGGGCCTCCGGATCAGGCGAACCCAGATCGTTCAGGGCTCCGCCGGCGCAGAAGGCGCCCTCAGCCCCGGTGAGGACCACGGCATCGGCATCGGCCGCGGACTCGACGGCGGCGATCATCGCCTTCGCCATCTCGAGGTCGTAGGCGTTGAGCCGTTCCGGGCGGTTGATCGTGATCCAGACCGCGTCGCCGCGGCGTTCGACGTCGATGGCGCTCACACTGCTCCTCGAAAACTATGGTGTTGATGATCAGCAATCTAGGGTAGCCTGCATCACAGTGTCAACGAAAGGGCGGCTCATGCGCGCGGCGGTGCTTCATACATTCGGAGAGGACCTCACCTTCGAGGAGGTCGCCGTCGAGGCCCCCGATCCCGACGAGGTCCTGGTGCGGACCGTCGCCTCCGGGGTGTGTCACACCGATCGGACGATGCAGAACGGCGCCAACCCGCTGCCCCTCCCCCTCATTCTGGGCCACGAGGTCTCCGGAGTCGTGGAGGCCGTAGGCCGGAACGTGACCTATGTCCGCCCCGGCGACCACGTGGCGACCTGCGCCTCCTCCTTCTGCGGCACCTGCCGCTGGTGCCAGCGCGGGGCACTCCAGCATTGCGAGAACAAGGGACGGTCCCGGCCCGAGGATCGGCCGCCGCGTCTGAGTCTCGGCGCGGTCGGCGTCGAACCATTCGTCGGGCTCGGCGGATTCGCCGAACAGCTCCTGGTCCACGAGCGAACCCTCGTGAAGCTTCCCAGGGAGATGCCCCTGGACAAGGCCGCCCTCCTGGGGTGCGCCGGCATCACCGGCCTAGGTGCCGTCCGCCATGCCGCGCAGGTGCGGCCCGGTGACACCGTCGCCGTCATCGGATGCGGCGGAGTCGGGCTGAACGCCGTCATGGGGGCGCGCCTGGTGGGCGCAAGCCGCATCATCGCGATCGATCGGATCCCGGCCAAGCTGGAGCTCGCGCGCCGACTCGGCGCGACGGACACGGTCGACGCCTCACAGACCGACGCCGTCGAGGCCGTGCGTGAGCTGACCAACGGGGGTGTCGATCACGCGATCGAGGTGGTCGGCATCGGCCCGACGATCGAGCAGGCCTTCGCGATGCTCGACACCATGGGCACCGCGACCGTGGTCGGGGTGGCGCACCCGGACCTCACGGTGCAGATCCCGGCCGCCCAGCTGCTGCTCGAGAAGCGGCTGCAGGGCACCAAGATGGGATCCACGCGTTTCCGACTCGACATCCCGTTCTACTGCGATCTCTACCTGAGTGGCCGGCTCGACCTCGATCCGCTGCTGAGCGGGACGATCGGTCTGGACGATGTCAACCGGGCGCTCGCGGACCTCGACGCCCCCACCGGCGCCCGCACGGTCATCACCTTCTGACAGCGTCCGGGCGCGGCGGAGCCGGCGCTAGGCCAGATGGCCCACCGGAAGGTGCTCACTGCCCTCGGGCTGGACGAAGCCGACCCGTACCGCGCGGCCGACCGAGAGATCGGCGGCAGCAGCCTCCGGGAACTGCAAGGTCAGCCACGGCCCCTCGTCGAGTTCCACGATGCCGATGACCGTGTCGGGGGTGACGACATCGTCGCGCCGACGCCCCGGCTTGACCGTCCAGGTGATCAGCCGACCGGTGCCGGCCGCCTCACGCCACTCGAGATCGGCAGCCTGGGTCGTCGAGCAGACGAGTGCGGCCGGGTCGGACCACGTGTCCTGACTCGGCGAGTAGCGCAGCAGCAGACGCCCCTCGGCGGACGCCTCGAAGAAGGGCGCGGAGTGATCGTCGCGGACGACAGCAGCGAGTGCCATGGGGTCACCGACCTTTCTGATGCGGGCTGAGGATGAGCGTGGAGTGGAAGTCGAGCACCCCGCCGTTGCCCGACACCATGACGACGTCGTTGCGGTCGACCTGGCGTTCTCCGCCCTGACCACGAGCCTGGATGACCGCCTCGGACAGCGGCGTCATGCCCCACATGTAGAACGACGAGAGCTCACCCCCGCCGGTATTCGTCGGGTGCGAGCCGCCGGGCGCCAGCGCACCGCTCGCGACGAAGTCACCCCCCTCGCCCTTGGCGCAGAAACCGTAGTCCTCCAAGGTCACGAGGGTCGTGAACGTGAAGCAGTCGTAGAGCTGGCGAAGATCCACCTCGTCGACGCCGACCCCGGCCATCTTCAGGGCATCGGGGCCGGACTTCGCGGCACCGGTGACGAGACCGAACTGGCTGTCACGATGCTGCACGTACCCCGGATGCGCCTGGCCCCAGCCCCAGACATGGACCGGGGGCTGCTGCAAGCTCGCCGCGCGGTCGGCGCTCGTCACGATGATCGCCACGGCGCCGTTGCTCACCAGACAGCAGTCGAGCAGCCGCAACGGGTCGGCGATCATCCGCGAGGCATGGTGATCCTCGAGGGTCATCGGGTCGCGCATCTGCGCCATCGGGTTCATCGCGGCCCACTGCCGAGCCGCCACCGCGACCGCGCCGAGCTGCTCGCTCGTCGTGCCATAGGTCTCCATATGCCGCCGCGCCGCGACGGCATATCGCTCCGGTGCCGCCTTCAGTCCCGCGGCGAAGGGCAGCGAAGCCGTCCCGACCATCGCGCGCGCCTGTCCCGGATAGGCATCCGAGGAGCGCTTACCCTCCTTCAGCGGGGCGTCCGCGTAGACACAGGCGACGACATCGGCCATGCCGGCCTCGATCGCCATCGAGGCGTACTGCACCATCTGTCCGGCGGATGAGCCGAAGCCCTGGATCGTCGCGAGCAGACGGGTGTCGCGCATCTGCAGTGTGGACTGCAGACGCAGATCGGTGTCGTTCTTGACACCCGGGTTCACCAGCAGACCGTCGATATCGGACAGCGAGAGGCCGGCATCGGCCGCGGCGGCCCCGATGGCCTCCACCGCGAACTGCGTGGCCGTCTTGCCGTAGACCTTGCCCATCTCGGTCATGCCCAGGCCGGCGATCGCCGTGCCCATCGTCCGTTCGCTCATCCTTGCTCCTGTTCGTCGAGGGGAAAGCCGAGTTCGACCACGCCGGGGCCCACGGTCACACCCGCGGAAGTCTCGCAGCGCACCTCGACATCGACGACGCCCTCACTGCCCTCGCGGCGGAGATCGACGACCTCGCCGAGCACGGACATCGTGTCGCCGACGTAGTTGAAGGACTTCATCCGGAACCCGCGGATCGCCCGGATCCGGGCGCGCGGCCCGGCCCAGTCCCTGACGAGCCGCTCCCACGAGCTCATCAGGAACGACGTGTTGGCGTACATCTCCTTGGCCCCGGTCGAGCGGGCGTACTCACTGTTGTGGTGGATCGAGTTGAAGTCGCGGTTGCTGCCGGCCGCCATGACGAGCCGATAGACCGTGAGCGGCAGGCGCACCGTCGGCAGCTGCTCACCGACGACGATCTCGTCGAACGGCCGGCCGGTGGTCCGGGTGTCACTCACCCTCGTCTCCCTTCTCGTGCGGCACGTACGCATAGGTGCCGATACGGATCAAGCCCACGACATCGCCGCGGTCGCTGATGATCTCGCTCTCCCAGGTCATGAAGGCGCCGCGGCCGACACCGGTCTGCTTCGGCGTGCACGACAGCAGACGCCGTCCCCGGCGCCCGATCCGCTCGCCGGCGACCACCTCACGATGGAAGTCGACCTCGATATCGGTGCCGAAGAAGCCGGTCGTGCGCGGGCCGAGCGGCATGTCGGCGTTGTTGATCGCCGTGTGCACCGGCTGCGCATCGCGATCATCGCTGTCGAAGAGCACCTCGCCAGGCCGCCAGGCGGTCGGGATCGTCCAGGCGATCACTCCCGTATAGGGCATCGTGACGTCCTCGAAACCCGCGGCACGTGCGGCCCCGGGGTCGGTATGCAGCGCGCAATCGAACTCCAGCGGCTCGAGATAGCGCCGGATCGCCCCCGGCTCGACCGGATCACCGCCCCAGGTCACCTCGCCGTCGGCGAAGTCGCGGCCGATCGCGTCGATGACCGGCTGCCACTCGGCCGTCCAGTCGCGGTCAGTGTCCGTCGTGCTCATCGCAGGACTCCCTTCGTCTCCAGCTCGTCGATCCGCTCACTGTCATAGGCCAGGAGGTCCCCGAGTACCCGCCGATTGTGCTGACCTAGGGTCGGCGCGCAGGTACGCGGTCCTCCCGGCGTATCGGTCAACAGGACCCGCGCGCCCTCGACGGTCGTCATCCCGTGCAGTGGATGGGCGAGCTCGACCAGGTGATGTCGGTGCCGCAGCTGCGGATCACCCGGATAGTCCTCCGGCCTCAGTGCGAGATAGGCGGCCACGCCGATCTCCTGGAGCCGGTCGACGAGCTCGTCGCCGTCCTGTCCGCTCGTCCAGGCCGCGATCGCCTCATCGAGGAGATCCGCGGCCTGCCGGCGGCCGGCGCTCGTCGAGTAGTCCCGGCCGGCGGGCTCCTCGATGCCCGCGAGCTCAGCGAACCGGGTCCAGGCCGCATCGTCCATCACGCTGATCGCGATGAAGTGGTCGCCGTGCTCATCGGGCGCCACCGGGTAGGCGCCGTGCGGCGCATAGGCGGAATCGGCATTACCGCGACGTTCGGCGATCGTCCCGTCGAAACCGTGATGAGCGAGCTGCGGCGAGAGGAAGTAGGCACCGGCCTCCACCTGCGACACATCGATATAACACCCCTCGCCGGTCTCGCCGCGATGTCGCAGGGCACTGAGCAGCGCCACCAGCGCGGTGCGCGGGCCGAGATAGTCCGTGTACGGGCCGAAGGGTCCCATGGGCAGCCGGTCGGACCATCCGACCAGGTACTGGAAGCCGCTCAGCGACGAACCGACGTTGCCGAATCCAGCGAGCTTCGCCCACGGGCCTCGCTGCCCTGCGATGGAGCTGCTCAGCATGACAATGCCCGGATCGATCTCACGCAGCGATGCGTAGTCGAGGCCCCAGCGGGTCAGCTGCCCGGGCGAGAACGACTCGATCACCACATCGGCCCAGCGCACCAGGTCGCGGACGATGTCCTGGCCCTCGGGGGAGGTGAGATCGAGGGTCACGCCGAGCTTGCCGGCATTGCAGTTGCCGAAGAGGGCCGATCCTTCACGATCGAGTGAGCCGTCGTGGAACGGCTGCATCATCCGCGCGGTCTCGACGCGGGTGCTCGACTCGACCCGCACGACCGTGGCGCCGAAGTCGGCGAGGCTGCGGCCGATCAGCGGTCCGGCGACCACCCACGACAGGTCCAGGACCTTGAGGTCGTCGAGCGGCAGCGTCCGACTCCGCGTGGATCGATGCAGCGCGGGAAGTGGCGCGGCGAGCCACTCCGCCAGCACGTCGTCGTGATGCTCTCCCAGCTTGGGCGCGCGGCTGCGCAACCGCGGGCTGGGGGCGCCCGTCACCTGAGCGAAGACCGCGGGCACCTGCACCGTCGTGCCCTCGATGTCGAGCGAGTCGAAGAATCCCCGCTCGGCCAGCTGGGGGCTGGCGGCGACATCGGAGACATCGAAGATCGCCATGGACAGTAGCCGGCGCTGCAAGGCCTGTTCGACCACCTCGGCCTTGGTCTTGGTGACCAGGAAGGCGCGTACCGCGGCACGGGCGTCCTCGAGATCGGCAATCTCGAGCTCGCCCTCGGCCACCAGCCGGGGCACCTCGCGCCAGTCCCAGGAGGCGATGCGCTCGTCGACGGCCGCTTCATCGGACAGCCAGCCGAAGAGCCGGTTGGTGAAAGCACCGGCCGCGGGGCCCATCGAGAGGTGCAGCTCGATCATCCCGTCGCGGCAGTGCCACTTCTTCAGGCTGTTGGGTGTCGCCGCCCCGCTGCCGGACTGATCGGCCCGTGCCGTGGGCTGTTGCTGCCACTCGGGATTGTCGTCGCCGACGGCGTGCGCGAGGATCCGCGCGAGGGTGGCCTGCCCGACCGATACCTGCGCCGAGGCATCGACGAACTGTCCCTCGCCGCTGCGATCGCGCTCGATGAGGGCGAGCAGGATCCCGGTGGCGGCATCGGCCGCGGCGTGCAGATAGGCCTGGGGGACGCTGATGCGCAACGGTGCGCGATCGCCATCGCGATGTGGGGACAGCGGGCCACCCGCGGCCCACACGGTCAGGTCGCTGGCCGCGAGCCTCGCACGAGGGCCGTCCCATCCGAAGGCCGTGATCGCCGCCATGATCCCCGTCGGAGCGAGGGCCCGCACGTCCTGCGGGGTCATCGACCAGCCCTCGAGGTCGTCGTGATCCCACGACGTGACGACGACGTCCGCACGTCTCACGAGGTCGTGCAGCTGGTCGCGGTCCTCGGGTCGATGCCGGTCGAGGGTGATGCTCCGCTTACCGGCCGCGAAGGTGTGCCAGGTGAAGGAGACCCCTGTGCTGGTATCGACCGGTTCGGCCGATCGCGCGGACGAGCCCGATAGAGGCTCGACCTGCACGACATCTGCGCCGAGGTCGGCGAGCAACCGTCCACAGAGCAGGCCGCGCTCGTCGGTCAGGTCGAGGACCCGCAGCCCGTCAAGCATCGGCTGGAGCCGTCGCGGTGACGACGATCGCTCCCTCGGGGCACGCGTCGGCAGCCTCCTGGGCCTGGTCGAGCAGATCGGCCGGGACCTCCCAGCTCGTGCCCCGTTCGGCCACGAAACCCTCGTCGTCGTCGCTCAGCAGGTCCGGCGCCACGGCATAGCAGCGTCCGTGCCCCATGCACTTGGCCCCGTCGATCTCGATGAACACCTCAGACCTCCCATTCCAGCGGCAGCGTCGACAAGGTCAGCTGGCCGCCTCGTTCCGTCAGTTCGGCACCCTCGGCGATCCGGTACTCCGGGATGCGCTCATGCCACTGCTCCAGCACGACCTTGAGCTCGAGGCGTGCCAGGTGCATGCCCAGGCAGCGGTGCGGCCCGCCGCCGAAGGCGAGATGCTGGTTGGCGCCAGGACGATCGATGATGAACTCGTCGGGGTCGTCGAACTTACGCGGATCGCGGTTCGCCTGGCCGATGCCCATCCACATGACATCGCCCTTCTTGAGCTCCAGACCCTCGAACTCCTGGTCGGACTGCACCTCCCGGCCGGCCTGGAACACGAGCGGGTAGAGACGCAGGAACTCCTCGACGGCCTTGCCGATCAGATCGGGGTCCTCGACGATCTCCTGGCGGTGCTCGTCATGCGTGGCCAGGTGCGTGTAGATGTACCCCAATGCCGACCGGGTGGTGTCGAGGCCGGCGAGCATCAGCGTGAGCAGGATCGTATGGATCTGGTCGCGCGTCAGGGGCTCGTCGTCGATCCTCGCCTCGAGGAGCCGCGTCACCATGTCGGTCTCCGGATCACCGGGGTTGGCCGTACGGTCCTCCAGCGCCGCCTCGAAGTACTCGATGATGTTCTTCTTGGCAGCGGCCGCCCGCTCGGGCTCGCCGGCGAGCATCGCCGAGAACATGTCCTCGGACCACTCGAGGAACTGCTCACCATCGGAGACCGGCAGTCCCAGCAACGCAAGGAACAGATCGGTCGGGTACCGGATCGCGAACTCGGCGACGAAATCACACGAGCCCTTCGGCTTGAGCTCCTCGATCAGCTCGATACACCGCTGGGTCGCCAGAGGCTCCAGTCGGCGCACGGCCGCGGGCGCGAAGAACTGGTTGAGGATCTTGCGAAGCTTGAGATGTTCCTCGCCGTTGAGGTCCTGCGGCAGGAGCGGCTCGCCGAGGCCCGGGCGCAGAGCGCTGCGCACAGCCGTGGTCCAGTTCTGGTGCTGCTGGAATCCGGCTTGCACGTCCTCATAGCGCTGCAGCATGTAGAAGCCGCGCTCGGTCGAGTCGTTGAACAGGAAGCGTTCACGCTCACGATCGTCATTGAGCAGCGCGTAGTGCTCGTAGATGGGCGTGGTCCCGGTGTAGTCGGTGTGGGTGACCGGGCACCCGCGGTGTGTCGTGTCAGTCATGGAGAGTCCTTCGGTTCATCGGTTGCCCGAGGCGGCGAATTCGGGTAGCCATGTGCTGATCTCTGGGAAGAAGATCAACACCATCGTCACGATCACAGCCATGGGCATGAACCACATGGCGGCGATGAAGACATCGTTCAAGGTGATCCGCTGCCCCTGATTCACTTCGGGGTCCTTCGTGATGGAGTGAATGATGAAGGACAAGATGCCGACGGGCGGGGTGATGATCGACAGCTCAGCCATGAACACCGCGAAGACGCCATACCAGAGCAGCGAGATGTCGAGGGCATGCAGTGTCGGGATGAGGATCGGGATGGTGAGCATCATCATCGGCAGCGGCTCCATGAAGGTGCCCAGGATGATGTAGACGACCATCATCAACATCAGGAAGGTCACCCGGTTGAGGTTCATGCCCTGCACGACCTCGGCGAAACCATCGCTGAGACCGGTCAAGGTGAACATCCGGGCGAGGACCTCCACGCCGATCAACATGAAGAAGATCGCACCGACACTGCTCACCGTGCCGACGGCGGCATCCGCCACAGCCCGCAGCGGCTGACCGCGAAAGCGCCAGACCACCGTCACCACCAGCGAGAGGAGGGCCGCCACGGCTCCCGCCTCCGTCGCGGTGAAGACACCGCTGAACATGCCGAAGATGATCACGCCGATGAGCACCGGCACGGGCCAGATCCGCACGAGGCTGTCGAAACGCTGCGGCCAGGTGACAGCCGCCTTGGCTTCGGCGCTGAGCTGATCGGTCCGGGCCCAGCGGGTCGCGAAGATGATGATCATGATCGAGAAGAGGGCCGCTACGAGGATGCCCGGGCCGACACCCGCCAGCAGCTGAGGACCAACGGGTACTTCAGCAATACCGGCGTAGATGACGAGCAGCAGGCTGGGCGGGATCAACTGACCCGGAAGGCCCGCCGCGATCACCGACCCCACGGCCAAGCGCTTGTCGTATCCCGCCTTCAGCATCTCGGGGATGCCGATGCGGGCCAGGGCGAAGGTAGTGCCGATGGTCGAGCCGCTGACCGAGGCCAGCCCGGCTCCCGCGAGGTTCGTCCCGACCGCCAGGCCTCCGGGCATCCAGCCGACCCAGTTGCGGCCGGCGGTGTAGATGCTCTCCGTGAGTCCCGCACGCCAGAGCAGCAGACCCATGAGGATGAACATCGGGACCACGCTCAGCGACCAGTTGGCGACACGGTCGTAGGGCATCGTGGTCATCGTGCTCTGCACGAGCGGGAGTCCGCGCAGTGCGTACATCCCGAACAGAGCGGGGATGAGCATGGCCATCGCCACCGGCACACGCAGGAAGATCAGGCACAACATCATCACGCAGGCCAGTCCGCCGAGCGCCTCGGGCACCAACGGCAGGAACAGGCCCACGGTGCTGCCGACCAGCAGTGTCATGGTGATCCAGAAGGTCACCCACGACTTGCGCTGGCTTTGAGCGGCTTCCGGGAGGGGCGCTGTCGGCACTCCCCCTTGATCAGCACGAGGACTGGAATCGACCGTCATCATCGGCCTCCATCGACGGAGAGAGTGGGTTCGGCCACGTCGGCTTCCGCCGGATCATCGACGCCCTCGCCGTAGCGGAGCGCCCTCAGTCCGGCGTAGGTGAACTGGATGGACAACGAGCCGAAAGCCAGGGGAACGAGGAAGTAGGGCGGCCAGGCGGGGAGGTCGCTGACTCCGGCCGTCCTTCGGATATCGAAGGAATGCAGCGCCTCCTGCAGACCGAACCAGGCGAATCCGACACTGACCACCGCTACCACCAGGAACGAGATCCCCAGCACGAAACGCTTCGTCACGGGCGGCAGCAACTGGTAGACCAGGTCTGCCGCGACATGTTGACCGCGATGCTGTGCCGCGATGAAACCGAGGAAGGCGACGATCGGCAGGTACCAGTACTGCGTGATCTCCAGGGTGTTCGCCAACGGTCGATTGGCGAACGCCCGCAGCAGCGCATTGGCGGTGATGTGCAACATCATCACGAAGGTGACGATGACCACCGGCACCTCGAGGAACAGCTCAGGCCGCAGCCGGCGCCGGGTGGGCGATGAAGCCGACATCACATCTCCTTTCACAGCGACGTGTGTTTCGTGAGGGGAACATCATCACGAGGGGCGGTGCTCGGCGAAGACCTCGTCGATCAGCTTGTCGGTGAACGGGGTGATGTCGATGGCGTCTTCGCTGTACCAGTCATCGAAATCGTTGTAGTCGGCCTCGTCGGCGTAGCCGAGCTCCTCCGTGACGATGTCGAGCCAGCGGTTCGACGCCTCATCGAGGCTGTCGACGAAAGCATCGCCATCGGAGAAGGCCGATGAGGAACGCAGCTCCTCGAGCATCTCGTCGTTGACACCCTGCACGGCGGCCCGGGCATCCTCGGAGAAGTCGGTGAACTCGCCACCGGCGGAGGCCACCGCCTGGGCGGCCTCGACATTGTTGGGCCAGATCTTCCCCTGGATGTTCTGACCGATGAAGATATCGAGCTTGTCCCAGAACAGCTGCTGGGCGACGAGTGGCAGTTCATCCCACGTCATCTGGCTGAAGGCCATGCCACCGGGCGCGAGCGCGAAACCGGCCTCATCGTCGATGACGACGTGCGGGGCCTGCTCCAAGAACCCGCCGAGCACCGTGACGGTGGGGCTCGAGACGGTGCAGCTCACCACACCGCGCTCGAGGCTCTCGTAGAGCTCGGTGTAGGGAATCGAGGCCGGCGATCCGCCGAGAGCCTCGACCTGGCGGCTCTGCGCGCTGCCGCCCGAACCCACCGTGGCGCCGTTGATGGCCTGCAGGTCGTTGCGCTCCTCACGGCAGAAGAGGCCATTCGAGCCCGAGTTATAGATCGGCACGAGGGGGACCATCCCGTGGTCCTCCCACTCCTGCATGATCTCGGGGGTCGAGAAGGCGACCTCGTTGGGCCAGGCATTCGACTGCAGGGCGCCGACGACCGGCGTCTGTGCGGAGATGAAGCCGGCCTCGATGAGCGAGGCCGTGGCCGGATACTCGGAGGGTTCGTAGATCGGAAGCACCTGGGCGAGGTCCAGTCGTCCGTCGTTCAGGGCGTCATCGGTATCGCCCGGCGCGGCGATCGCATTGGAGTAGGCGATGTCGAAGGTGATCTTGCCACCCGACCACTCCTCGACGGCCGCTAGATAGTCCTCGACGTTCTTGCCGGTGACCGATCCCTTCGGCGCGGGCGACTGCGTGCGGATCGTGATCGGATCGACGGATTCGAAGGCGGCGATGTAGTCCTCCTTGGAGGTGCCGGGGTCAACCCCCTCGCCGCCAGCGGATCCGCCGCCTTCTCCTTGCTCAGCGCAGGCGCTGAGCGTGACGATGCCGGCGGCAGCCAGCGTCGCGAACAGGCGCTTGGATCTCTTGGTGGTACGCGTAGCGATCATGTCGTCTCCGTTTGTTGTCGGCATCCCGTGCCGTGACCTACACCTCGTGACCCCGGTCACAAGATATGCATATCATTCGCCTAGATTCAATCAACGTCAAGTTTCGGTGTTGGCTTTCTCGAAATCCGGGGCTCCAGGATCCCGTCGACCCCAGCTACACCGTCGGCAATCCCCTATTGCTGATAATGAAACGTAGCATCTAAGGTGATGCACAGCACAACCACCCATCAGGAGGATCCGTGAGCACGCAAACGGTGATCGTCGGCGGCGGCGTCTCGTCCCTCCGCCTCGCCGAACGTCTTCGTCGTGCGGGCGACGAAGACCCCATCACGATCGTGAGCGCCGAGCAGGCGATCGCCTACGACCGGCCGCCCCTGTCGAAGAGCGTTCTGCTCGACGAGAGCGCTCCCCGTCCCGATTTGACGTCCACGGAGGAACTCGAGGCCCTCGGCGTGCGGATCGTGGCCGGTCGGCGGGCTCGACGTCTCGATCGGCCCGGGCGATCCATCGAGCTCGAGACAGGCGAGGTGGTCCCCTATGACGACCTCGTCATCGCCACCGGCTCCACCCCTCGGCGCCTGCCGGCACTCGACGCAGTCGATCCCCACTACCTGCGCACATGGGACGACGCGCTGGCGCTGCGCGAGGCCGTGCACCGCTGCGCACGCGTGGGCGTCATCGGCGGGGGCGTGTTGGGCCTCGAGATCGCGGCGACGGCCCAGGCACTGAGTCGCGAGGTCCTGGTCATCGATGCCGCCCCCCACGCCCTCGCACGCCTGGGAAGCCACGACCTCGGCCGAGCCGTCACCGATCTCCATCGCGGTCACGGCGTGCACTTTCGCTTCGACGTCACCACCGAGTCTGCTGTCAAACACGCTGACGGAACCATCACGTTAAACCTCTCCGACGGGACCGAAGAGATCGTCGACGTGCTGGTGGTGGCGATCGGGGCCGTCCCGGTGACGGACTGGCTCGACGGCAGCGGGCTGGAAGGCGGTGATGGCGTGGACACCGACGCGAGCTGCCGCACGATCGATGAGCGCATCCACGCCATCGGCGATGTCGCGCGCATCGAATACGTGCCTGGCGGCCATCGACGCCTCGAGCACTGGACCAATGCCGGCGATACCGCAGCCGTGGCGGCTCGGGGCATCCTCGCCCGCCGCCGCGGCGAGACCCGTCCTGAGCTGACGGAACTGCCCTATGTCTGGAGCGACCAATACGATGTCAAACTCCAGATCCTCGGTCACATCGACGCCGGTTCTAGCCTCCTCTCGGCAGTCGAGGACCCTGAGACGGGACGCTGGCTGCGTCTCGCGACGCGTGGGCACGAAGTCACCGGGGTGGTCGGCTGGAACATGCCCGCGGCGGTGAATCGCTGCCGAGCCGCACTGATGGCCGGTATCAGCGTCGATGAGCTGCTACGGAGCACACCCTGGGAACGGAAGGCACGACGATGACCGATGACCTGCTCACCCGGATCGACCGGCTCGAGCGCCACGACCTCGCGCGATCCATGGCTGCGACCTATGCCGTGACCGTAGACGCAGGAGATGCCGAACGGATCGCGGCGCTGTTCGCTCCTGATGGCACGTTGACGATTCCGAGCGGAACCCTCACGGGCCGGGCGGAGATCGCCGCCTTCTATGCCAGCAGAGTCGCCGATGCGGATCGCCGCCACTTCGTGACGAATGTCGCGACGCACCCCACGGAGACCGCCACACAGATCGGTCTCAGCGCCTACTTCCTCTACACGAGCCGCGAACCAGGACGCTCAGCACTGGGCTGGGGTCGCTACGACGACGTGATCGACACCTCCGGGGAGTCGCCGCTGCTACTGGCCAAGACGATCACCCCCGAGGTCTTCACCGACCTCGACGACGGCTGGGCATCCTGAAACGGTTCACGAGAACGACACACGATCGCTGAGCGCCGCCCGGCTCCGCCGCGTGAGAGGGGCCGGGGCACCGTCGAGCCGACTCACTGCGTCTCGCTCCACTGCCGGCGGGCGGCCTCGATCCTCTCGAGCCGATCGGCCTCGGTCAGCTCGCCCGGCTCATAGGTCACGCTGACGAGCTCGCCGGTGAAGGGGAAGGTGCCTCGTCGCCGGTACAAATCCCATGAGACCGGCGAGCGCCGGCAGATGCCCACGTCGATGCCGTCGAAGGGCAGAAACCCCTTGAAGGCCGGCAGATCATCGGCATCGAGCAGATGCTCTCCACCCGCGACGACCGACATGGTCCAGCGCCGCTGCGGCGTGGTCTCGACCTCCAGGAGCAGAGGACTCGTCGACGGCACCTCCCGCCCGGTGATGACGTCCTCGCGTCCGTAGTCGTTGATGTACAGCCGGACCCGGCCCTCCTCGATCGCGAGAAGGTACCCGCCGCTCTGCTCACCGTGGGAGACGAGGACGCCCTCGGCCAGAGGGTCAGGGCGCCACTCGATCCGTACCGCCCACTGCGCGGCGGCGATCAGCGAACTGGAGTGATGCCGCTCCAGCGTGGGCGTGCCCGGAAGGATCCGCACCGGGCGTGGAGGCTCGCTGGGCCGGCGCAGGAGGAACTTGACACCTGATCCCTCGTCGAGGGGATACACCTGGTTGTCCCAGGCGGCTTCGTCGAAGCCCCCGATGAGTTCGCGTAGCTTGTCCGGGTGCTCCGGTGAGAGATCGCGACTCTGCGTGACGTCATCGGGGCCGAACAGCTCCCAGGGATCCTGGTCGAAGGGAACCATCGGCTTGCGGACGGTCGACGCTTCCCAGCCGTCCCGATAGAAGGACCGATTGCCGACGCACTCGGTGTACTGCTCTCGATGGCGACTGGGTACCTCACCGTCGTCGACGGTCTCACCGAAGCTGACCCCGGCCCATTCATGTCCACGGTCCGGAACCTTCAGGTCGATCAGGTCCACCAGTGTCGGCAGCACATCGGTGACGTGGGTGTACTGGCCGCGGACGACCGAACCCCGGGACGCGAACCGTTGCGGCCAGGAGACGATGAGCGGGGACTGCTGGCCTCCGCGCAGGGTACTGAACTTGTAGAGCCGGAAGGGGGTGTTGCCGAGCATGGCCCACCCCCTCGGATAGTGGGGCCAGGAGGTGGCGCTGCCCAGCGTGTCGAGGTCCTCCAAGCGGGGATCGTCCACCGAGCTGATGTCTTCCGCGGACTGCACGTAGCCGAAGTAGCTCGGCGTGCCGGTGTCGGTCGTCGTCGCACCGGGCCCTAGAGCCGCCCCGGGCTTGTCGGTCAGACGCGCGGCGCCGTTGTCACTGGCGAAGATGAAGATGGTGTTCTCGAGCTCGCCCAGGTCCTTCAGCAGCCGGCGCAGGCGGCCGACGCTCTGGTCCATATTGTCGACCATGGCGGCGTAGACCTCCATGTACCGAGCAAAGACCTGCTTCTCGCGCTGGCTGAGCGAATCCCACGCCGGGACCGCGTGTCCGGCCTCGCCGTTGCGCGGTGGCAGCGTTGTGCCCGGGGGGACGATGCCCTGCTCGATCTGCCGGTCCAGCCGACGCTGACGCAACACGTCCCAGCCCTCGTCATAGCGACCACGGTGACGCTCGATGTCCTCGCGTTTCGCCTGATGGGGAGCGTGCACCGCACCGTGGGCGAAGTACAGGAAGAAGGGCTTGTCCGGATCGGCGCCGCGAACCTCTTTGATCATGCGCTCGGCACGATCGGTCAGGTCATCGGTCAAGTAGTAGTCGTCCGGGTACTCGTCGACATCGACCACCGAGTTGCCCTCGATCATCCGATGCGGCTGGTGGAAGTTGGTCAACGCCTCCAAGAACCCGTAGTACTGGTCGAAGCCCCGCTGCAGCGGCCACGAGGAGCGATCCCCCGTTTCGCCGAGATCCTCCTCGCGGCACAGGTGCCATTTTCCGACCATCAATGTCGAGTAACCGTTGTCTGCGAAGACCTCAGCCATCGTCGGGTGGTCATCGAGCAGTTCCGAGGCATAACCGGGGAATCCCGGATCGACGTGGGTCGGGAAGGCCACGCCGGCCTGGTGCGCGTTCAACCCGGTGAGGAGTGCGGCTCGCGTCGGCGAGCACAGAGGGGTCACACGGAAGTTGGAGTACCGGATGCCCTCATCCGCGAAGGCATCCAGGTGGGGCGTGGGGATCTCACTGCCGTAACAGCCGATATCGGAGAAACCGAGATCGTCCGCCAGCATGACCACGACGTTGGGTCGCGAAGGCGATGGCGGCGTGGACTCCGGCCACGCGGGGACGGAATCGGCCATCGCCTCGCGCACCTGCCCCTGGAAACCGTCATAGGGCGTGAATGGCGTGCGCGACATGTTCGACTCCTCGATCCCACCTAATCGTGATATCTGCGATAGATTATCAGGAATTAATCCAAGACGCGAGCATCGCGTGGCCGTGGCTCGTCAGGATGGACTCGGGATGGAACTGCACCCCCTCGACTCCGAGCCCGGCGTGGCGTAGACCCATGACGATCCCGCTCGCCGTGCGCGCGGTGATCTCCACCTCTTCAGGCAGATCGTCGACGACGAGGGAGTGATAGCGCGCGGCAGCGAAGGGTGTCGGCAACCCGGCGAGAACCCCGGCTCCCTCGTGGTGGACGAGCGCGGGATGCCCGTGGACGGGGTCGGCGCGTCGCACGGTCCCGCCGAGGAACTCGCCGATCACCTGATGGCCGAGGCAGACCCCGAGCACCGGGACACCCGCCGCCACCGCGGACTCGACCGCGGCCCTGCTGGTGCCCGCGTCCACCGGCGCGCCCGGTCCTGGAGAGACGAGCAGGTGCGTGAAGTCCGCGAGATCCGGTAGCGGTACGGTCGAGCGCACCACCGATGCCTCGGCCCCCAGCTCACGGGCGTACTGCACCAGGTTGAACACGAACGAGTCCTCGTTGTCGACGACCAGCAGCCGGACATCCTCGACCCGCGCGACGGGCGGAGGTTCCGGTTCCGGCCCGCGCAAGCGCCGCGTCACCGGACCCGGCACCGGCCACCGAGCGACGCCACCGAGCGACGAGACCGGGACGATGCCGCGCAGCGCATTGACCGCGAAAGCCTCGGATGCCTGGCCGAGCTCGGCGAGCCGCATCGAGCGCTCCCGGACCGGCAGACCATGCCGGTGCGCGGCCTCGATCACGGCCTCGCGAGCTGTGCCCGGCAGGATGCGGCCGTCCAGCGGTGGCGTGTGTACGCCGTCGTCGAATACCGCGAAGAATGAGGCGCGGTCGGTCTCCAGCACCTCGTCGTTGGCGTCGACGAGCAGAGCGGCATGATCGGGAAGAGCGCCGCGGTCGACCCACTTGTGGGCGCCGAGGCCTCCCGGCAGGCGATGCACATCGAGGGCCCACGACTCCGGCGCTGGATCCAGCGGAGCGATCATGGTGTCCACACGCCCGTCCGGATGGAGCTCGACGCGAAGCCTCTGCCTGCCCGTCGCCACCGATGAGGCGGCGAGGGCGGCGCGACGTATCTCGGTCCCGGCGTCGATGCCGTAGAGCTCACGACCGCTCGCGGCCAGGCGGGCGACATGCTCGGCCAACCGCGCGGGCCGGCCGTCCTCCACCAGGACGGTGGTGAACACTCCACGCGAGGAATCGGCCGTCGACGGAGGCTCGACGAGGGCAGGCGAGGTGCCGTGGTGGCCCGGGCGGTCCACCAGGGCGGCGCCGAAGGCCGCGGCGATCGGCGCGACCTTGTCGAAACACTCCGCGACCTCGGCCATCGGATCGCTCGCCGCGACGATGCCGCCGCCGGCACCGATCCAGGCCCGGCCGTCGGCCGCCACCTCCAACGTCCGGATCGTGACATTGAGCTCCATGCCCCGGCCAGGACTCACATAGCCCATCGCTCCCGTGTACGCCTCGCGGCCGGTGGTCTCGAGTTCGGCGGCGAGGAGCTGCATGGCACGGATCTTGGGAGCGCCCGTCACCGACCCCGGCGGGAAAGTCGCCCGCAGCAGGGCGGAGTCCGGAGCGGACACCTGAGCCGTGACGTCCGAGACCAGGTGCCAGACAGCGTGGCGCTCGAGGCGGGTCAGCGCCGGCACCTCTACGCTGCCGGGCCGGGCCACGCGTCCCAGATCGTTGCGCATGAGGTCGACGATCATGACATTCTCCGCGCGATCCTTCGACGACCCGGTCAGTCGCGCGGGATCGGCGTCGAGTGGAGCGGTGCCCTTGATGGGGGACGTCTGCACGCGTTCCCCCTCACGTCGCAGGAACAGTTCCGGCGACCAGCTGGCGATCGCGCCCTGGTCGTCCGCGACGAAGGCCGCGTAGGCAGGGCTCAGCTGCTCGACCCCGTGGCAGAAGGCGTCGAGCGCATCGCCGTGCAGGCGGGTCTCGAACCGGCCGCACACATTCGCCTGGAAGATGTCGCCGGCCTCGATGTGCTCGATGGTCCGGCGCACGGCATCCGCGTGCATCTCCACACCGGGTGAGAGGCGCAGCGGCTCCAAGCTCGACGCGCGCACCTCCGACGGGGACGCCAGCGACTCGCGCAGGGCATCGATCCGGTGTCGGGGTGTTCCGGCGAGCCATTCGAGCCACCACTGTCCCTCGACACGCCGGGCGACCACATCGTAGAAACCCACGCGCAGGGCTGGTTGAGGCACCGGCCGTGGCGGCGACCCGGGAAGGTCTTCGAGGTCTCCGGCCAATCGGTAGCCCCACGAGCCGATCCATCCGCCACCGAAGTGAGGATCGAGCGAGGGGGCGAGGTCGATGGCGTCCCAGTCGTGCAGTTCGCGGACCGGATCGGCGGAGATCACCGCCTCGCCGGCCGACCATCCCGAGCCGATGAGCGCCACGATCCGGGGCCGCCCGCGCAGTCGGCGGAGCAGCTGTGTGGGCGAGTCGTCGAGCGAGAGGCGCTCACGCTCGACGACCGTGCTCACGAGGGTGGCGTGTCGTCGATGACCTGCGCGCCGAGATGCTCGGCGAGCAGCGCCTCGGCATCGGCGGAGCTGCCGTCGAGGATCGGATCATCAGGATCGACACCGGCATCGGGGTCCTCGGCCGCCTTCCGCGGCGCCGGTCCACTGCGCAGCGCCTCGCGGACCGATTCCGGCACTGCCGAGGTGGCGGGCGACGGGGGTGTCTGCTGCTGCGCCGCCGGCGCGCTCGGCGCCGAACCGCCGCCTCCCGGACCGGGCTGCGCGGAGGGATCGACGATGGCCTCGATCCGCCAGTCGACCCCGAGGACGTCGACGAGCGCCTGAGCGACGATGCGGTCCGAGCCGCTGTTCATGAAGGAGTCGCGGGCTCCGGCATTGACGAGGGCGATCGTCAGGGTCGAGCCGTCGACGCCGGTGACCTGGGCGTTCTGGCTGAGCATGACCCACGTGAACCGGCGCAGGTTCTGGATGCGATCGAGGATCTGCGGCCACAACCGCCGGACATCGGCGATCGAGAGGGCGCCGGGAGCCGACTCGGGTTCCGGCGTCGGGCCGGGCTCCGGCGTCGGGCCTGGGGTCGGCGTCGGGCCGGGCTCCGGCGTCGGTTCCGGCTCGGTGGCGGCTGGCGCGGTCGGCGGTACCTCAGCAACGTTATCGGGATCCGATGGGGTTGAAGGACTACCGCCACTTACCGGCGACTCGGCTGGTGAGGGGGCCGGGGACGCTGGCGGTACGTCAGCAACGTTATCGGGGACGGATGGGGTTGACGGGCTACCGCCACTTGCCGGAGCCTCGCCGACCGACCCAGCCCATGAGGCTGGCGGTACGTCAGCAACCTCACTGGGAGCCGATGACGTTGACCACGCACCGCCCTCGACCGGGGCCTCCGCTGGCGAGGCGGCTGGAGACGCCGGCGGTGCCTCAGCAACGTTATCGGGGACGGATGGGGTTGATGGACTACCGCCACCGGCGGAGGAGGACTGCGCGGGGGCGGGAGCCGGGGCCGGACGAGCCGGGGCGGGAGCGTGATCGGGTGCCGGGGCGGTGCCGCCGCCGGACAGGCGTCGCTCGATCCGCTCGAGTCGTGCCTGGAATCCCTCGACCGAGTTGTCGGCGCCCGGCACGAGGATCCGGGCGCACATCAGCTCCAACATCAGCCGCGGGGCGGTCGCGCCCCGGAAGTCCACGAGTGCCGTGCTGACGATATCGGCGGCACGCGTCAGCTCGGACGGCCCGAAGCCCGAGGCCTGCTGCGCGAGTCGCTCGCCGCGATCGCCGGGGACATCGAGCAGCCCGGACTCGATCGCGGTGGGGACGGCCGCCAGGATCACCAGATCGCGCAGCCGCTGCAACAGATCCTCCGCGAAGCGACGGGGATCCTGGCCGGACTCGATGACCTTGTCGACCACCGAGAACACCGTGCCGCCGTCGCGGGCGGCGAAGGCTGAGACGGCTTCGTCGAGCAGCGAGTCCGGGGTGTAGCCGAGCAACTGGACGGCCAGCTCATAGGTGACCCCCTCGGGGCCCGCGCCGCCGAGCAGCTGGTCGAGCACGCTCAGGGTGTCGCGCACGGAGCCCGCGCCCGCGCGCACCACCAGCGGAAGGGCCCGCGGATCGAGGGTCACGCCCTCGGCGGCGCACAGCTGCATCAGATACTCGCCGAGCTGCTTGGGCGGGACCAAGCGGAACGGGTAGTGATGGGTCCGCGACCGGATCGTCCCGATGACCTTGTCCGGCTCGGTGGTGGCGAAGATGAACTTCAGATGGGGCGGCGGCTCCTCGACCAGCTTGAGCAACGCGTTGAAGCCCTGCGGCGAGACCATGTGGGCCTCGTCGATGATGTACACCTTGTACCGGCTGTTGACGGGCGCGAAGAACGCGCGCTCGCGCAGGTCGCGAGCATCGTCGACGCCGCCGTGGCTCGCGGCGTCGATCTCGATGACGTCGACGCTGCCCGGCCCCCCGCGCGCGAGGTCACGGCAGCTCTGGCACTCCCCGCACGGGTCGGCGATCGGTGCCTGCTCGCAGTTGAGCGCCCTCGCCAGGATGCGCGCGCTGGTGGTCTTGCCGCACCCGCGCGGCCCGGAGAACAGATAGGCGTGGTTGACCCGATTGGCCGCGAGGGCGTGCCGCAGGGGGTCGGTGACGTGATCTTGGCCGATGACCTCGGCGAACGTCTCGGGCCGGTAGCGGCGGTACAGAGCCAGGGGTGCGTCCACGCCACGAGCCTAACCGTCGCCGGGAACACGCCCGGCGCGGACCGAGGTCGGTTCAGGGCAGGTGGCGGTCGAGCCAGTCGCCGAGGACCTCGTAGGCGTGGTCACGGGCCTCCTTGCGAGAGAGGAAGACATCGTGACGGGCTCCGGGAATCGGCACCGAGGTGACCTCATCGCCAAGGCAACCGGCCCAGCGGGCGATCTGGCGCACGTCGAGAACGGCGTCCGCGGTCTCGACCTCCTCGCTGTACCGGCTCACGATGCGCGAGCGATCCGAGCGCAGGACGAGGGACGGCACCCCGATATCGAGGCCACGGTGCAGTCGAGCCTGGCCGCGCCGGACCGCGCTGAGCCAGCCGACGGTCACCGGGAACCCGCCGAGGGGCTTCCAGGCCAACTCGTAGTCCCACTCGCCGCCGCGCGAGGTGTGCAGGCTCGACCCGTAGGCCTCCGCTTCGGGCAGCTTGAGGACGAGACCGGGGCGCACTCGCGCGGCGAGCCGGATCGCCTGGGTGCCCACGCCGCGCATCCACGGCGCACCCTGCAGATCGAACCACGGGCTGTTGAGCATGATCCCGGCGATACCGGTGTCGCCGCTGCCGGTGCCGCGGCGCATCCGATGCAGCCACAGCGGGACGATGAGCCCACCGGTCGAATGCGCGGCGAGATAGACCGGGAGACCCGTCTCCTCGCGGACGATCCGCAGCGACTCGTCGAGCTCGGCGTCGTAGTAGGCGAGATCGGAGACATAGTGCGCGGTGTGCCCGTCGCGCAGGGAGCGGCCGCACTTGCGCAGGTCGAGCGAGTAAAAAGCGACGCCGCGATCGGCGTAGAACTCGGCCATCGCGGTCTGGAAGAAGTAGTCGGTGAAGCCGTGCACGTAGATCACCGCGGCACGCGGCGAACCCGTGAAAGCCCGCCGCACCAGGGTGGCGGTGATCGTGCCCTCGCCGTCGGGGTCGTCGCCGAGTTCGATGACGTGCCGTTCGTACGGCTCCCCGAGCAGGTCGGTGGTCCAGTCGACGCTCATGTCCGCTCCTTTCGCCGTCGCCAGGATAGGTCTCCACGCCTCGCCGTGGTGGCGCTTCGGCGAACCGACACCGATGCATCGCGGTCGCCATAGCCACCACAACGCATCGGCGTCGGTCCCGCCCGTGCGCCATCGCGAGGACGGTGCCCGTGGAGGGGCTAGGGTGCGGACTGTGGCTGCCGTCGACATCGTCGTGCCCTACTGGGGCGACCCGGACCTGCTCGCGCTCACCGTGGACTCGGTGCTGGCGCAGGATGACGACGACTGGACGCTGACGATCCTCGACGACCATTACCCGGACCTCACGGCCTACGAGCGCTACCGCGACGATCCGCGGATCACCTACGTCCGCCACGAGGAGAACATCGGGATCACGGCCAACTTCGCGCAGGCGGCACAGCGGGCGAGCGCCGACTATGTCTGCATCCCCGGCAGCGACGACCTCCTCGACCCCGGCTTCGTGCGCATCGTCAAGGGGGCGATCGAGCGACATCCGGGGGTCGACGCGGTGCAGCCCGGGGTCCGCGTGATCGATGAGCACGGTGCTCCCTCGTTGCCCCTGGTCGACCGGGTCAAGCGGCAGCTGCTTGCGCCACGCGGGGAGACGGTGCTCGCCGGCCAGGATCTCGCGACGAGCCTGATCCGCGGCAACTGGCTCTACTGGCCTTCGCTGACCTTCCGCACCGAGACCCTGCGACGGCATGAGTTCCGCGACGGGTTCCCGGTGATCCAGGACCTCGCCCTGCTGATGGACATCGCCTTCGCCGGGGGGTCCCTCGTCTACGTCCCCGAGCAGGCCTTCGTCTACCGACGCCATGAGGGCAGCGCCTCGATGGCCGCGCTCACCGGCGGATCGCGGTTCCGCGATGAGCGACGCTACTACCGCCTCGCTCATCGCCTGGCCGTCGAGCACGGCTGGAGACGCACCGCGCGGGCGGCCAGGATCCGGATCTTTTCGCGACTGCACGCGGCGACGGTGCTGCCGGGAGCGCTGCTCAGGCGCGACCGTGCCGGCATCGCCTCGGCGATCACCCACCTGGCGGGCCCCTGACCGACGATCGCCCCGACCCCGGTGGCGGTAAGTCAGCAACCCTTCCGCTCCGAGAGCGGTGCGCCCTCAACGTTATCGCTCCCCGATGGGGTTTAGGGCCTACCTCCGCTGCCTGTCCCCAGCGCCCGGTGTGATGCTCCGAACGGCAGTGATCACTCCGGTGGCGGTAGAGCATCAACCCCATGCCGACCTGGTGAGGTTGATGGCCTACCCCCACGGACGAGGTGAGGTTGATGGCCTACCGCCACGGACGAGGTGAGGTTGATGGCCTACCCCCACGGACGAGGTGAGGTTGATGGCCTACCGCCGGCGACGGGCCTCGAGTGCGAGGCGGAGGAGCATGAGCCGGGCCCGCAGCACCGGGACGATCGAGCGCGGCCGGGAGGTCGAGGCGTTCGTCTCGTGGAGGCGGCGCCACACCACGACATCGTCGAGATGGCGGATCGAGCCGTCGACATTGGCGACCGTCGCGATCCACAGATCATGGGACTCCGACAGATAGGAAGGCAACGGCAGCACCCGGTCCAGTGCCTCGCGTCGCAGCGCCATCGCCGAACCGAAGTAGGGGATCACGCCGACCCAGATGCGCAGCAGATTCCGCCCGTGCTGACGGGACGTGCGCGACCGCAACAGCCAGGGACGCCGGCGCACAGGCGACGGCAGCGGCTGTCGCCCATCGAGGTCCACGACATTGCCCACCGCGACCTCGGCATCGGCCAGCCCCGCCACGAGCGCCTCGACACGCCCGGGGGGCCACACATCGTCCTGGTCGCTCAACACGAGGTACTCACCGCGCGCGGAGCCCATCGCCTGTCCGAAGGCGCCGACATAGCCGAGATTGCGTTCGGTCCGCCGGACCTCGATGCGGGGGTCATCGCGCTGTGCGAGCAGTTCCAGCGTGCCGTCCGTGCTTCCGTCGTCGACCACGACGACCTCGTCGGCATCGCCCAACTGCGCGAGGATCGAGTCCAGCTGCTCATCGAGGTAGGCCGCACCGTTGTAGGTGGCCAGGCACACGCTCACGCGAATCCGCTCCGCCGCCCGCTCACCCATGGTTCCCCTCTCGCTGCGATGCCCCACCGTAGACTCCTCGATCATGGGACGGTCGATCACCACGAGGCTAGCGGCTTTCACCGGTGGTCCCGTTCTCGCGGCCCTCGCGCCGCTCCTGATCATCCCCGTCATCACCCGTGCGACGGGCGCCGGCGGATGGGCGAGCTTCGCCGCCGGGCAGAGCGTCGGCCTGATCGGCATGATCGTCCTGACCTTCGGCTGGGGCATCGTCGGACCGGTCCGGATCGCCCAGCATCCCGACCCGACGGATCGCGCGCGCATCCTCCTCGAGAGCCTGGTGACGCGGGCCGTCGCGGCGGCGGTCGTCCTCCCGGTATCGGCGCTCGTGGCCTGGTGGGTGGCGACCCCCGACTATCGCCTCGCCGCGGCCGCCATCGCCGTGGCGACCGCGGCGGCCGGTTTCACTCCGGCATGGTTCTGCATCGGCGCCGGTCAGCCAGGCCTGCTGACGGTCTACGACGTGCTGCCCCGGCTCGGCGCCGCCGCCGTCGGTGCGGCGCTCATCTTCCTGACCGGTGAGATCGCCTGGTACGCGGTGGTGCTGGCCCTCAGCTGTGTCGTCGCCTTCGGCTGGCACGCCCGGGTGACCATGCGCGACCACGACCTGGGGCACCTCGATGCCGCCGAGATCCGCATAGCGCTGCGTCGGCAGGTGCCGACGGCGGCCATCGACACGGTCTCCAACAGCTACGGCTCGACGCCCACACCGATCGCGACCGGCAGTCTGGCGACCTCCGCGGCCGACAGCTTCGCGTCCGCGAACACGATGTACCGCTTCGGGCTGATCGCCGTCGTCGCCTTCGGCAATGCCTTCCAGGGCTGGGTCCTGGAGCCCGATGCGGATGATCCACGAGCCCGGCACCGACTGGCCATCGTGGCGCACGGCGCGCTCGGGGTGGCCGGAGGCATCGGGCTGGCCGCGCTGGGACCGTGGGCGAGCTCGATCGTCATGGGCGCGGACAATGCGGCGACCTGGACGGCGTCGGCCCTGTTCGGCGCCGCCTTCTTCGCCATCTCGTTCACGACACCGTTCATCCGCAACGTCATGATCCCGCACGGACGGTACCGCTATGTCTTCGTCGTGACGTGCGCGTCCTCGCTCGTCGGGCTCTCGGTGATGCTCGCCGGGGCGGCGATGAGCGCCATGGAGGTCATCGCGGGAGGTATGGTCGCCGCCGAGCTGGTCATCATGGTCGCGATCGTCGTCCCGGCGCGGCGGCTGCTCGCCGACCGCACGCCATCGCGCAGGGCATGACCTCTCCCGCCACGGGTCGGTGAGTCAGCGTCCGTTCCCCGATCGGGGCGGTTGCTCAGCGTCCATGTCGCTCGGACGGATGGACGCTGACTCACCGCCCCCGACGGAGGAAGGACGCTCAGTCACCGCCCATGGGGGTCAGCCGCGGTCCACCGGTTCGAGGGCCCAGCGCACGTCTCGCAGACCGGGTTCGAGCTCAGCGGGGACACGTCCCATCGCCGACCCCTTGCGACCGTCGCGCCAGCCGCGTCGGGCCGCGGCCCACACCGGACCGCGGGGACGCGCGTAACGCAGCACCTCGACGAGGTGCAGGATCTCCATAAAGGTCTCAGCCGCGAGCCGGGCAGGAAACCGCCGCCCGTACATGCGGTTGACGACGCGCCGGTTCCGGACCCGGTAGTAGTACCGGAAGGGCGTGCTCAGCGTGATGATCGGCGGCAGCGGCGACCCGCGGAAGCCTCCCGACAGCAACGGCCGGCGATACGCGGCGCCGAGATGGTGGTGCAAGGCCACCCCGGGGGCGGCGATGGGCGCCAGTCCGGCGCTCAGCGCCCGCAGCTCCAGCTCCTCGTCGACGAGGTCGATGAAGAACTCCTCGCGCATCGCGCCGATGCGCTCCCAGGTGGAGCGTGGAAGCAGCATGCCGGACTGGATGGTGCGAATGGCGATGAGCGTGCCGTCCTCGGCCGTCCGGCTCACCTGACGGATCGTCGCCCAGAACTCCGGCACGACGAAGGCAGGGTCGATCACCCCACGTGCGGTCGCCCGGTCGAACTCGTCCGACAGCCCGGCGACGAAGTCCGCCGACGGCAACGAGTCCTGATCGAAGGTCACGACCCGATCGGCGCCGCCGTCGAAGGCGGCCTGGATGCCGCGGTTCAGCGCCGCCGCGATCCCCGCATTGCGCGGCTGACGGAGGAGGTCGACGTCGTCTCGTTCCTCGAGCGCGGCGAAGACCTCGGCATCGGGCGCGGGCGTGCCGTCGTCGACCACGACCACGCGGACGGTCTGCGCCGCGATCGCGTCGAGATGGGTCAGCAGGGAGCGGTCCGGGCCGAAGACCGAGACCACCGACCAGGTCGCCTCACTCGTCATCGGGCTCCGCCTCCGCGTCATCGGTCGGTGCGACGACCTCGGTGCGGCGCTCGAACTCGGCCCGCAGCAGAGTGACCTCCTCGGCGACCCGGCGGATCTCGTCCTCGGCCCGCGAGAGCTCCCACGAGAGGTGGAGACAGACGCCGAGCAGCATCGCGATGCCCATCGCGAAGAGCAGGTTCGACGGCACTTGCACGCCGGCGATCGAGGAGAGCCAGCCGAGCAGACCCGGCACGAGCTCCAGGATCAGCATGGCGACACCGATGACGATCCAGAGGACCGCGTACTTCTCCTGCAGCTGCCGCCGGAGCAGCATCGTGACGACCGCGACGATGAACAGCACCGTGAGTGCGGTGATGGCGATGAGCATCAGAGGGTCTCCTCGCGAGCGCCCACCGGCTGTCGCAGCATCGCGAACACCAGCGCGAAGACCGAGCGCAGCAGATAGATCATCGCCCCGATCGGATGCTGGCTGGGATTGCCGTGACGCCGCTGCCGCATCTCCACGGGCACCTGGGTCACCGTCAGTCCGGCCCCGAGGGCCGCGACGAGCGAGTCGATCGTGTCGCCGAGGTACTCGGCCGGGTAGTAGGTGACGTATTGCCGGATCGCGCGCCGGTTGGCCGCCCGGAAGCCGGAGGTGACGTCGGTGAGCCGGGTGCGCGCGAGCCGGGACAGGACCCAGGCGAGCAGGATCATCGCCCAGCGTCGAGGGCCCCGGACCGTGTAGCCGCCGCGATCGGCGAACCGCGCCCCGATCGAGATATCGGCCTCGTTCAACCCCTCGAGCACCCGCACGATATCGGCCGGATCGTGCTGCCCGTCCGCGTCGACCTGGATCGCGCGGTCGTAGTCGTGGCGTTCGGCGTAGCGAAAGCCCGTGCGCATGGCACCGCCGACGCCGAGATTGAAGGGCAGCTGGAGCACGACCGCCCCGGCCTCGCGCGCCTCGCGCGCCGTGTGGTCGGTGGATCCGTCGTCGACGACGACGACGTCGAAGTCGGGCGTCGCCGTGAGGATCTCGCGCACCGTGCCACCGATATTGTCCTGCTCGTTCCAGGCGGGGACGATCACCAGCGTGCGCGGGAATGCCAGGTCTGTCATCTCAGCACGAGCCTAATGGACCGGGGCACCCGGCAGCCGCATGACCGTCCCGGCCGGGTGGCGGTGGGTCGTCGACCTCTTCCGCGCCGGCGGCGGTAGACCGTCAACCTCATCGCCCCTCGATGAGGTTGACGACGTACCTCCGCTGCCCCGGAAGGGTTGACACCGTACCGCTCTCACGCTCACTGCTCACAGATCGTGACCCGCTCGAGGGTGACATCGCCCTCGCGGGCGACCTCCTGCACCGTCGGCGGGGCGAGGCCGTTGAGTCCGCGGTACATCCTCGGGTACTCGTCGGGGTGGTGGAAGCTCAGGACATAGACCTCGCCACCGAGATCCTCGACCGCATCGCACACCTGCTCGCGCACCCGCGGACTGGAATCAGCGCGGTTGAGCTGGGTGCGGATGGTCTCCTCGTCGTCATTGGCGATCACGTACATATACGCCGGGGCGACCCTGACCCCGGTGAGCGCGTAGACGAACGGGGTGCCCGAGCGCGGTTCGCCGATCAGCAGGGCATCGTCGGGCACCAGATCCGGGATGCGCTGGATCATCGCCCACTCGTCGGCATTCACCAGATACGAGTCGGAGGTGATCGTGTAGGCGTTTCGGGCCCAGTGCAGCGCCGGGTTGACGGCCCGCTGGTAGGCGACCAGGACACCGAGGAGCACGACGATCGCGAGCGTCACCCGCGCCAGCCTCGCACGCCCGCGGGCCGAGGACATCCCCACCCGGCGGGCCAGCCAGGTGATCGCGGCCATCCACCAGCGCGCCAGCGCGACGAAGCCGAGGATCGCCGGAACCATCGCGCTCACGGCGGTGACAGCCACCACGCGCAGGTTGTCCTGGAAGAAGACACCGGAGACGAACCAGCGGAGGTCGCCGGCGGGTGCTCCCACGGTGATCACGAACAGCGCCCCGATGACGACCCAGACCGCGACGAAGGCGAACCGCCGCTTGAGCACGAGCAGCACGAGCCCCACGATGATCGCCACCGACACCGAGACGGGGATCGGGCTGAACACCTGCGAATTGGTGGCCAGCTCCCACGCCGCGCCCGGCAGTTCGCGATAGGGCGACCACGGCGACTCGTCGCGCGGCGGCCGCATCACGGACCACGCCGTCGCGGTGACAGCGACCAACACGAGGGTCACGACCGTGGCGGTCACCAGCGCACGACCCCGCTGCGAGGACCGGACCGCCCACTCGAAGACCGAGACGGACGCGAGGACGACGGTCAGGAGCGCCCACACGAGGGCGGTGTTGGGGTGCGCCAGCAGGAGCCCGGGCAACGAGGCGCCCAGCACGAGGAAAGCGGTGCCACGTGTGACCTCGGGCTGGACCCCGCGCACGCGAAGGAGGACGGCGGTGAGCCCCAGCATCGCCGGCAGCAGCGAGACCCCGAGGAAGTTCGGGTACAGCGTGCCGTAGTTGAGCAGCAGGAACGGGAAGGTATGGAAGCAGCAGGCGAGCGCCGCGCCTCCGACGGCTGCCAGGATCCGGTGCCGGCTGACGACGAGCCCGAGGAAGATGCAGCCGCTCACCCAGCCGACCGTGGCGACCGCGATCATCATCGCGTTCGAGGCCTCGGGCAGGCTCACCCCGGTGGTCTGGGCGACCAACGACAAGAAGCCGTGCCACGCGGCCGGGTACAGGCTGGCGACGCCGTCGAGGCTCGCGAAGCCGGAGACGTGGAAGGCCGAGGCATTGCCGGTCTCCATGGCGTAGCGCGTCGCGCCGAGGTGGAAGGCGTTGTCGAAACGGATCGAGAAGGCCGAGGGCGTGCCGGGGATGCGCGCCACCAGATAGGTCATGTAGAGCGATCCGAGGACCCAGGCGACCAGGCTCGGCCACGGTGAGACCGGACGCCCTCGCCACGCGGGTGGACGTTCGAAGGCGCGCAGACGGCGCACGAGGCGATAGAGCGCCCCTGCGATCAGGAGCAGGACGGCCCACGTCAGCACGACCGGCAGCAGGCCCCACCGCAGGCCCACCCACGGCGCCACGATGGCGGATCCGGCGACGACGGTCACGCTGATCGGCACGCCCGCCGCGAGGATGCCGAAGCCACGCACGCCCAGGGCGGCCGCGAGGGTCGCTCCGGGGAGCACCAGCAGGGCCGCCGCCACGATGACGGCCGGCACCAGCATGATCCAGTCGAGCACGCGGGCGTCCTTTCGAAGTGAACCGGTGGTTCTTCCCGGCATGCGGCCCGAACCCGGCTCGCCGGCCCGACCCCGCCTGTCGAACGTAGCCGACGCCGCCACAATGGGAGCCGTGGACACACCGAGGCGGACTCTGCGCATCATGGACCTCGCGCTCCGCGTCGGCGAGACCCTCCTGGCCAATGGCGCGGGAACGGCCGATGTCCAGGCCACGATGTCGTCGATCTGCCACCATTTCGGGCTCCGCGGTACCTACGTGGATGTCACCTATGTGATGCTCACGGTGATGCATCAGGAGAACATCGACGATGTTCCCCTCGCGCTGCGTCGCAACGTCAACCACCGGGAGACCGACTTCGAGGACCTCACCGATGTCGACCACCTCGTCCGGCGCCTGCTCGCCGACGAGGTCGACCTGGACGAGGCGCGTCGTGAGATCGCCACCATCTCCACCCGCGGGCACACCCGCCCCCGTTGGTCGGTGCTCGCGAGCGGCGGCCTGCTGAGCGCCGGAGTCGCGTTCATGATCGGCGGCGACTGGATCGTGGCCCTGATCGCGACCGTCGCGGCCTGGCTCATCGAGCTGATGCGCTGGCGGCTGGCGCGCTTCCGGCTCCCGGACTTCTACGTGCAGATCGCGGGAGGTCTCTGCGCGTCCCTGCTCGCGGTCGGTACTGCCGCACTGCACGTGCCCGTCAACCCCTCGCTCGTGATCTCGGCCAATATCGTCGTGCTGCTCGCGGGGCTCGGCTTCATCGGCGCCATCCAGGACGCTCTGACCGGGTACTACCTCACGGCAGGTGCGCGCATCTTCGAGGTGATGCTGTCGACGGCAGGCATCATCGTCGGGGTGAGCGGCGGGATCATGGCCGGCGGCTGGCTGGGCGTCGACATCTCCAATCAGACATCGCTGCCCCCGCTGTCTCAGCTGCTGGCGGTGACCTTCGGCGGCGCCATCGCGGCGATGACCTTCGCCCATTCGACCCACGCGCCATGGCGCACGCTGCTGCCGATCGGCCTGATCGCCGGGGTCGGCGCGTCGATCTTCGTGGCCGGCGTCAACGCCGATGTCGACCGCGCCTTCATCGCGGCGGTCGCGGCGATCCTCATCGGCATCGTCAGCTATCCCGTCGCTCGCTGGTGCCGCGTCCCCGCCCTGGTCGTGGTGGTCTCGGCGATCGTGCCGCTGCTGCCCGGTCTGACGATCTACCGTGCGCTCTCGCAGCTGGCGGAGAACAACCTCTCGGGCATCTTCCAGGGGATCACCGCGACGGCGATCGCCGTGGCGCTGGCCGCGGGTGTGATCTTCGGCGAGTACCTGGCGCAGCCGCTGGCCCGCGAGACCCGGCGGCTGGAGCGTCGGCTGGCCGGGCCGCGCCTGGTCGGGCCGTTCCGCGACAAGGGGCGGCGACCGAAGCAGATCGTGCCCGGCGGTGGTCCGCGACCGCGTCGGCGACCGCGCTGATCCTCGCGAACGACCCAGCTTCCGCGTGCCAGAACCATCGGCTACCGTTCAGTAGGTAGTCAGCGCCCAGCCGCGAGGGAGCACCGTCATGAGATTGCAGTTGTCGCCCGAGGACGAGAAGTTCGCCGGGGAGCTCCGAGAGTTCTTCACGACTCAGATCCCCGAGGAAATCCGCGAGACCGTTCGCGCCCGCCGGGAGTTGTCCAAGGAGCAGATGGTCGAGAGCCAGCGCATCCTCAACGATGCCGGACTCGCCGTGCCCCACTGGCCCGCCGAATGGGGCGGCAAGGACTGGACTCAGCTCCAGCGTCACCTCTGGCACGAGGAGATGGCTCTCGCCTGCGTCCCGGCTCCGCTGACCTTCAACACCAACATGGTGGGTCCGGTCATCGCCGCCTTCGGCTCGCAGGAGCAGAAGGAGCGCTTCCTTCCCGCCACGGCCAGCCTCGACATCTGGTGGTCGCAGGGCTTCTCCGAACCCGACGCCGGCTCCGACCTCGCCTCACTGCGCACCGTCGCGGTCCGCGACGGTGACGAGTACGTCGTCAACGGCCAGAAGACGTGGACCACCCTCGGCCAGTACGGCGACTGGATCTTCACCCTGGTGCGCACCAACCCCGAGGCCCCCAAGAAGCAGCAGGGCATCAGCTTCCTGCTCATCGACATGACCACCCCAGGCCTCACCGTCCGGCCGATCGAGCTGCTCGACGGCGGGCACGAGGTCAACGAGGTCTTCTTCGAGAACGTCCGCGTGCCGGCCGAGAACCTGGTCGGCGAGGAGAACAAGGGCTGGACGTACGCCAAGTTCCTGCTCGGCAACGAGCGCACCGGCATCGCCTCGGTGGGCGCCACCAAGCGCAACCTCGCGACGGTCAAGGAGCACGCGATCGGCCTCGGGCTGCTCGAGGATCCCGCATTCGCCGGGCGCATCGCCGACCTGGAGAACGAGCTGCTCGCCTTGGAGCTGACGGCGCTGCGCGTGGCCGGCAACTCCGCCGATGGCAAGCCCGATCCGGCCTCCTCGATCCTCAAGCTGCAGGGCTCGGTCCTGCAGCAGGCCGTGACGGAGCTCGCGGTCGATGTCGCCGGTCCGGCGTCGATCTCCTCGGGTGCGGGCGACGACAGCACCGTGCCCGAGTGGGCGCGGCTCGCGACCCCGACCTATCTGAACTACCGCAAGACCTCCATCTACGGGGGGTCCAATGAGGTGCAACGCACCATCATCGCCGGCACGATCCTAGGACTGTGAGCTGACATGGACTTCAGCATCGATTCCGAACAAGAGGCCCTGCAGAGCGCCGTCCGCGGGCTCATCGCCAAGGCCTACGACTCCTCCGAGACCCGTCGGGAGGTCGTCAAGGCCGATCCGGGCTACGGCGAGGGCACCTGGCGCAAGCTGGCCGAGATGGGCATCCTCGGGCTGCCCTTCGACGAGAAGCTCGGCGGCATGGGCGCCGGGCCCGTCGAGGTCTCTCTCGTGGCCGAAGAACTCGGTCGCGTGCTCGCGCCCGAGCCCTTCGTCGAGTCGGTCGTGCTCGCGGGCGGTCTCATCGCCGCGGCAGCCGACGAGGCCCAGGCCGCCGACCTGCTCACGCCGCTCGCCGAGGGCACCAGTCTGCCGATCCTCGCCTGGTTCGAGGCCGGACGTCGCTGGAACGCGTCCCCGGCGGCCGTGACCGCGGCACGCTCCGGTGACACCTGGATGCTCTCGGGCGTCAAGGAGCCGGTCCCGTGGGGCGCCCGCGCGGATGTCCTGGTGGTGAGCGCGGCGACCGAGGCAGGTACCGGCCTGTTCGTGGTCGACGGCGACGCCACCGGGCTCGACCGCGCCGGTTACACGACCCATGACGGACTGCGCGCCGCCCGGGTGACCTTCGACGGCACGCCGGCGACGCCGCTCGGCGATGTGAGCACCGACCAGTCCATGTTGCTGGGCCGGGCGCTCGATGCCGCTCGGATCGCCTACGCCCACGAGGCCGTGGGCGCGATGGAGACGGCGCTGCAGACCACGGTGGGCTACCTCAAGACCCGCAAGCAGTTCGGCGTCACGCTCAACACCTTCCAGGCGCTCACCTTCCGCGCGGCCGACATGTACACGGCGCTCGAGCTGGCGCGCAGCACCGCCGCGTGGGCGACGATGGTCCTCGACGCCGCGGCCGAGGGCGCCGAGGTCGATGTCGAGGCAGCCGCCGCGCAGGCGGCGCTCCAGATCGGCCGGGCCGGTCGCCACGTCGGCCAGGAGGCGATCCAGCTGCACGGCGGCATCGGCGTGACCGCCGAGTACAGCGTCGGTCACTACACCAGCCGGCTCACGGCCATCGAGCATCTGATCGGCGACGACGCTCACCATCGTGCTCGCCTGGCAGCGACGGTGTCCGATCACGAGGTCCTCGACCCGATCGGCTGACGCCCCAGGGCCGCCGCATCCCCGCGAGCGGTGAGCTAGCACGCACCCGAGGCCGGCTGGTTCTAGTGGTCGAAGCAACGGGTGGTCAGGCTGCCTGGGTGAGGAGCCTGTTCAGCCGGGTGGCTGGGGTGTCGAGGTCAAGGGTAGGTCGGGGACGTGCGTTCAGGCTGTCCTGGGCGTT
>NZ_JAERWM010000037.1:0-44334 GCF_016918125.1 Aeromicrobium sp. YIM 150415
TGGTTCGAGGCCGAGTTCACGGGCGCGAGCGGGACGATCGGTCATGTTCCAGATGGTAGGAGACGCGCGGTCGGGGGGGGGGGGCCGGGGGGGCCCCCCCCCCCCCCCCCCCCCCCCCCCCCGGGGGGCGCCCCCCCCCCCCCGCCCCCCCCCCCCCCCCCCCGCCCCGCGCGCGGGCCCCCCCCCCCCCCCCCCCCCCCGCCCCCCCCCCCCCCCCCCCACCACTCGCGGTCGAGATTGCACCACTCGCACCCTCACGTACCGCTTTCGCCTATCCTTGGGTCCGGGCCGGTGTGGTGGAACTGGTAGACACGCAGGATTTAGGTTCCTGTGTCTTCGGACGTGCAGGTTCGAGTCCTGTCACCGGCACCCGAGCGGCGGTAGGCCATCAACCTCATCGCCTGGCGATAACGTTGATGACGTACCGCCGACCCTGAGCCGCCGCGTCAACCGGACACCATCGCCCGATTGGCTTAGGGTCGAGACATGCGCTGGTCGACACGTCAGAGTCTCCTCTGGTCGGCCATCACCGGGGCCCTCTTCGGCGTCTTCTTCGCCGCCTGGTCAGGCATCGTCGACGGCCAGACGGCAGCGCGAGCCGTGGTCTCGGGAGTCGTCGCCGGCCTCGTCTTCGGTGTGCTCCTCGGGCTCCTGCAGCTCCGCGAGTTCCGTGTCCAGGAGGATGACGGTGCGGACGAGCTCACCTTCCGCCAACGACGCCGAGTGACGAGGGCCGTCACCCGCGGTGACGTCCCCACCGATCCCGTCATGCGCAAGGCCACGCTGGCCGCGGCCCGGCGCCGCCTTCGCTGGTACGACGACCGCGCCGCCTGGCTCTACCGCATCTGCTTCGGAGCCCTCCTCATCCTCACCGTGATCTCTGCCATCGACGACTCCCCCGTCCTGTGGCTCGCTGTGCCCCTCTACGCAGGCCTCCTCGCCTACGCCGAATGGGAGCGGCGCATCCTGCCGCGACGGATCGCCCGGCTCGAGGCGTAGGCTGCCGGGGTGTTCCGCATCCTGTTCTTCGAGCCGCGTATCGCGGGCAATACCGGCAATGCGATCCGTCTCGCGGCCGCCACGGGCTCCGAACTGCACCTGGTCGACCCGCTGTTCGACTTCGAGGACACCAAGCTCAAGCGCGCCGGCCTGGACTACCACGATCTCGCCGTGGTGACGGTGCACGAGACCCTCGACGCCGCCCTCGATCAGCTCCTGCCAGCTCGGCTCTTCGCCTTCACCACGCAGGCCACGACCCGCCACACCGATATCGACTACGTGCCCGGTGACGTCCTGATGTTCGGGCCCGAGCCCACCGGCCTGCCAGCCGAGGTCCTCGTCGACCCACGCGTCACCGACCAGCTGCGCCTGCCGATGCTCGCCTCGCGCCGCTCGATGAATCTCGCCAACTGCGCCTCGATCGCGGTCTATGAAGCCTGGCGCCAGCACGATTTCGCCGGCGCCGTCTGATCTCCCGACTTGTGCCGGGTTCTGGCCCTTTCCGGCGCCGTAGGAGGGCCAGAACCCGGCACAACGTGCACCGAACGGCCCGATAGATTGGGGCCATGACGACTCCCGAGCATCCCGGCGCGTTCGGCTACGGCCTCGCCACCGTGACCCCCGACGGCACCGTCCTCGACGTCTGGTACCCCGAGCCGCAGCTCGGCGCGGCATCGGACTCGCTGAGCGAGCCCGATGACCTGGCTCGAGCCGCGGGCGACGACGAGATCCGCCAGGTCACCCGCGCGGTGGTCTTCACACAGATCGACGACCTGCAGGCCGCCCCCCAGGACGCCTACGACGTCTACCTGCGACTGCACCTGCTCTCGCATCGTCTCGTGCGCCCGCACGGCCAGAACCTCGACGGCATCTTCGGCCTGCTCGCCAATGTCGTCTGGACGAATCTCGGACCGTGCGCCGTGGACGGCTTCGAGCTGACCCGGGCTCGCGCACGCGCCGCCGGACACCATGTCAGCGTCACCAGCATCGACAAGTTCCCCCGCATGACCGACTACGTCGTGCCGACCGGCGTGCGCATCGGCGACGCCGACCGAGTCCGTCTCGGGGCACACCTCGCCACAGGCACCACCGTGATGCACGAGGGCTTCGTCAACTTCAACGCCGGAACGCTCGGCACCGCGATGGTGGAGGGACGTATCTCGGCCGGTGTCGTCGTGGGCGATGGCTCGGATGTGGGCGGCGGCGCGTCCATCATGGGCACGCTCTCCGGAGGCGGCAAGGAGACCATCAGCGTCGGCGAGGGCTGCCTGCTCGGCGCCAACTCCGGCATCGGCATCTCACTCGGCGACGACTGCGTCGTGGCGGCCGGCACCTATGTGACCGCCGGCAGCAAGGTCACGCTGCCCGACGGATCGGTCGTGAAGGGAGCCGAGCTGTCGGGCTCGAACGGCATCCTCTTCCTCACCAACTCCGAGACCGGAACCCTGGAGGCCCGCCCCCGCGAGGGCCGCACCTCCGTCGAGCTCAACTCGGCACTGCACGCCAACTGACGACCAAGAACGACGGCCCGGCCCCCGATCACAGGGGGCCGGGCCGTCGTCATCTAGCCGGACTCAGCCGATATCGCGGCGCAGGGTGATCAGGCGGGAGCCGACCGCGAAGATCGCGATGTAGACCGCCAGCACGAGGACGCCTGCCCACCGAGGCAGCATGTCACCCTCGGCCATCGTGCCGAAGAAGCTCGTGCCGAGGACCGCGTCGGCCGCCGCCCCCGGCAGGTACGCGCCGATGCCCTCGAGCCAGTCGACAGCGCTCGCCACGACGCGGGCGATCGGCTCGATGAACTGCGTGAAGCCGATGATGACGATGATCGCCGCCACCTGATTGGTCAGCAGACCGCCGATCGACACCCCCAGGATCGTCCAGATCGCCATCACGACGACCGACCATCCGAGCAGTTGCCAGACAGCCCCGGACCCGAGATAGGCGCCGTCACCGAGCAGGGACAGGATCGGCGCGGCGCCGGCGACGGTGCCGAGGGTGGCGAGCAGGCCGATCGCGAGACCGAAGATCGCCGCCACGATGAGCTTGGCGACGACGAGCAGCGTCCGGCGCGGCTCGACGAGCAGCGTCGGCGTGATCGTCTTGTGACGGAACTCGTTGGTGAACAGCAGGCTGCCGATGATCAGCGGGAACACATAGCCGAGCGGGCTGGTGACCGAATAGGCCATCTTCGCGGCATCGACGCCGAGAGGCAGCACGGCACCGGACTCGGCCGCCTCGGCCAGGTCCTGCTGCGACATGGAGCTGGCCTGGGCGAAGCTGAAGGCCATGACCAGGCCGATGAAGGCCAGATAGGCGAACATGCCCAGCGCGAGGATCCACCACATGCGGGTGGACAGGAACTTGCGGAACTCACTGCGAATAGCCGCGGTCATGCCCCCACCCCCTGCGTCGGCTCTCCGGTGAGTCTCAAGAAGACCTCCTCCAGGCCGACACCGACATCGGCCAAGCGGTGCAGCTCGATGCCGTCGGCAAAGGCCGCGGCGCCGATCGTAGCCTCGTCGACGCCGTGGATGCGCAGCGCGCCCGGGGCCTCCTCGAGGTTCCACTCCCGGCGCTGCGCGAGGTCGCGCAGCCGATCGGGAGTCGGGGTGACGATCTCGGTCGTGGTCTCGGTGAGATCGCGCAGACCGGCCAGACTCGACTCGTGCACGAGCCGTCCCTTCGCCACGATGACGACATCGTCGACCGTGCTCTGCACCTCGCTCAGCACGTGGCTGGAGACCAGCACGGTCTTGCCCTCGTCGGCGAAGGCGCGCAACAGCTGGCGGAGCCAGACGATGCCCTGCGGGTCGAGGCCGTTGGCGGGCTCGTCGAGGATGACGACCGACGGATCGCCGAGCATGGCGTACGCCAGCGCGAGCCGCTGACGCATGCCCATCGAGTAGCCGCCGACCCGCCGCTTCTTCGCTTCGGCGAGGCCGACGAGCTCGAGCAGCTCATCGCAGCGGGAGTCCGGCACGCCGACCTGCGGCGCGTACATGCGCAGGTGGTCCAGCCCGGAACGACCGGGATGGAAGGACGACGCCTCGAGCGTCGCCCCGACGGTCTGCGCGGGATGGCGCAGCTCGGTGTAGGTCTGGTCGCCGATGAGGGCGCGACCCGAGGTGGGTCGCATCAGACCCAACAGCATCCGCAGCGTCGTGGTCTTGCCGGCGCCGTTCGGACCGAGGAAGCCGGTCACCGCCCCCGGTCGCACCGCGAAGGAGAGGTCATCGACCGCCTTCACCTGCCCGAAATGCTTGCTGAGTCGATCTACGGTCACGGCGGCGGGCGCAGCCATGGGCGTCCTTTCGGTCGTCGTCAGGGGCAGTCTCGACCCTATCGTCCGGAACGACGACCGGCATAGCCGGGCGCGGGGCGCTAGCCGAGCACCTCCGACACGTCGACGACGCCACGGTCGTCGATCGCGTCGACCAGCTTCGCGAGGTCATCATCACTCAACGACACGCCGGCCTCGTCCAACCCATCGCGGAGTTCCTTCGCCGTGTCCCGATCGGGAGCCGACTCCTGGTACGCGCCGACCCGCTCGACCACGGCCTGAGCCGCCTTCAGATGCTCGTCACTGAGATGTGCCATGTCTCCACGGTAGGCACGGTCGCGGTCTCGCGCAGGCTGCCGCCGTCCACGATCGGTGCCCCCGGCGCTCTCGTCGCCGATCGCATCGAAATCGCCGTCCTCGACCCGCGAGGAGCCTCAGCACGGCACACCGAGGAGGACGACAGACGCCTCCCGGTCCACCACCGGGGCTCTCGACGATCGATCCTCGGCGTCGACGGTTGACCACTACCGCGCAGCGGCCTGACCACATCGCGGTGAGCCACCAACCACCACGGCTGCATCGGAGACGACCACCCTCGGTCAGGCTCGCCCCCCCCCAAACAGCCGGCAGGCCGAGCTCAGGCGAGGCGTTCGGCGGCGGCGGCGACTCGCTCGTCGGTCGCCGTGAAGGCGACCCGCACGTGCTGGCCACCCGCCGGGCCGTAGAAGTCGCCCGGTGCGACGAGGATGCCGCGCTCGGCGAGCCACTCCACAGTGCTCCGGCACGATTCGCCGCGGGTCGCCCACAGGTACAGCGAGCCCTCCGAATGAGAGATCTCGAAGCCCGCGCCCTCCAGCGCCGCGCGCAGCACGCCACGGCGGGCGGCATAGCGCGCACGCTGCTCGTCGACGTGGGCGTCGTCGCCGAGGGCCGCCTCCATCGCCACCGCCACCGGCCGCGGCAGCATGAAGCCGAGATGCTTGCGCAGCGTCAGCAGTTCGGCGACGATCCCCCGGTCTCCCACGACGAAGGCATCGCGATAGCCCGCCAGGTTCGACCGCTTGGACAGCGAGTGCACGGCCAGAAGACCGTCGAGCGATCCTCCGTTGATCTCCGGGTGCAGGATCGACGCGGGCTCGCCCTCCCAGACGAACTCCAGGTAGCACTCGTCGCTGACCAGCAGCGTGCCGCGCTCACGACACCACTCGACGACCTTGCGCAGGTGATCGGCGCCGAGTACCTGTCCGTGCGGGTTGGCCGGAGAGTTGAGGTACAGCAGTTGCGGCGCCGACGGCCCGAAGGCCACGGTGCTGTCCGCCGCGACCGGCGTGCAGCCCGCGTACCGCGCGCCCACCTCGTAAGTCGGGTACGCGAGGCTCGGGAAGGCCACGGTGTCGCCGGGGCCGAAGCCCAGCTGCATCGGCAGATTGCCGATGAGCTCCTTGGAGCCGACGGTCGGCAGCACGGCATCGGGTGTCACCCCGGTGATCGCGAAGCGACGCTCCAGCCAGTCCACCGCCGCCTGCCGCAGGGACTCCGGGCCCAGGACGGTGGGATATCCCGGTGAGTTCGAGGCCGCACGCAGCGCGTCCTGAGCGATCCGCGGCGTGTCGTCGACCGGAGTGCCGACCGAGAGGTCGACGATCCCGCCCGGATGCGCGCCGGCAGCCGCCTTGGCGTCGAGGATCGTGTCCCAGGGGAAGTCCGGGAAGCGCGAGGAGACCGGTGCGGGCACCGCGCGATCAGTCCTGATTCTGCGGGGGCAGTGCCTCGATGAACGGGTGATCGTCGTCGATCACGCCCATCTTGGCCGCTCCACCGGGCGAACCGAGCTTGTCGAAGAAGTGCACGTTCGCGTCGTAGTACTCCTTCCACTCCTCCGGCGTGTCGTCCTCGTAGAAGATGGCCTCGACCGGGCACACCGGCTCGCAGGCACCGCAGTCGACACACTCGTCGGGGTGGATGTAGAGCATGCGGTTGCCCTCGTAGATGCAGTCGACAGGACACTCGTCCACACAGGCACGGTCCTTGAGGTCGACACACGGCTGGGCAATCACGTAAGTCACGGAAACTCCTTCGGAACAGTCCCCACCAGTATCGCGCGGACGCCACCGCCCCCGCAGCGCAGGTCCACCTTATGGATACCCGCCGGGGACATGGGCCGACCTGTCATCGTGGGCTCCGTGCGGAACTCCCTCGGACGCGAGCAGATCGGGCAGCGCCTCAGTGTGCGCAGTCTCACAGGGGGTCAGGGTCCCAGCGGAGGCCCGGAGGCCACCGACACGATCGGCGTGCTCGTGGCCGTCGAGGCGGACAGCGTGGTCCTCGAGCGCCGTGACGGCAGCCGGACGAAGCTCCGGACCGACCGGATCGTCGCCGCGCGTATCGTGCCCCTCCGCCCGCGCCGACGTCAGCCGGCCGTGGCGATCGATGCCGACGCGTTGACGCGGATCACCTCGCGGGGCTGGCCGGCCGTCGTGAGCGAGCCCCTCGGCGACTGGGAGCTGCGCGCGGCGGGCGGATTCACCGGGCGTGCCAATTCCGCGGCCGTGCACGGCGATCCCGGAGTCGAGCTCTCCGAGGCGCTGTCGGCCGTGGTCCGGTTCGCCGAGCGTCACAGGATCGCCCCGCGGGCACAGGTCGTCCTCGGCTCACTGTGGGAGCGACGGTTCGCCGCGGCCGGATGGGAGCGCACGGACGGCCCCCGCCCGGGCGCCATCGTCCAGGTGGCCGATATCGGCGCGGTCGCGGCCGACCGTGATATCGAGTTCGCCTCCACGGCGAGCGATGCCTGGCTGAGTCGTTACGGCCGCGTCGAGGATCCGACGACCGCTCGCGCCGTGCTCGAGGGGCCGGACCGGGTCGCCTTCGCGACGCTCGACGAGGTCGCCATCGCCCGTGTCGTGGTGACCGGGACCTGGGCGGGACTGACCGCGCTCGAGGTGGAGCCCGGCCACCGGAGGCGCGGACTCGCCAGGAGGCTCGTGCTCGGCTGTCTCGCCTGGGCCGCCGAACGGGGTGCCGACAAGGCCTATCTGCAGGTCATGGAGGACAACGCCCCAGCGCTCGCGCTCTACGCGCCTCTGGGCTTCACGACGCACCACGCGTACGCCTACCTGCGGCCGCCGTCCTGACGATCGTCAGTCGTCGCCCCCGGGCTGCGGACCGCAGACCACCCGATCGGCGGCCTGGTAGTTCGCGGTGACCGACTCCCGGTTCACTTCCTGGCCGTTCTGGCGGAAGATCCGGATGATGTCGATGTCGAAGCCCTGGGTCGGTGCCTGCGGGACACACGCGCCCGTGTCGTCGTAACGGGTGCCGGGCTGGCGGAAGTTGCGTCGCGGCGACTCACCGGCCTCGATGTCGAACTGCTTGGTGCCCCACATCTCGACGGTCATCGTGCCTTGTCCGCCCGGACCGCTCGGGGAGATATAGGAGCGGATCAACACGCCGTTGTCGAGCGAGTTCTTGAAGCGCAGGTCCAGCGAGCCGTAGTAGACGGTCGCCTCGCGGCCGACCGGATAGCGGTCGATGTAGAAGGCGTGCGGGTGATGCTCGACATCCTCCAGCCCGGCGAAGAAGGCGGCGTTGTAGGTGGTGGTCACGACCTGCGAGACGCCTCCGCCCATCTCCTCGCGGAACACGCCGCCGTTGATGACCGTGCCGACCGCGAAGCCGTTCGCGACCGTCCGCTCGCCGACGGTGTCGTTGAAGCTGAAGGTCTCGCCGGGCTTCAGCAGCGTGCCGTTGATGATCTCCGCCGCGCGGCCCTGATTGATGTTCCGGTAGTCCGCATGCGGATAGTTGGTGCTGAAGGTCGAGATCTTCTCGGTGATCCCGAGCGCCTCGGCATCCTCGGTGGTGAACTGGGGATCGACGGGAGTGGCCTCGACCGTGATCGCCCGGGCTTCTCCCTCCTCGGTGATGACGGGCAGGAGCTCCGCGGCCATCGTCGCCGGATCGAGGCCGAGACCGGGCTGGCTGGGCGTGATCACGGGGGTGTCGTTCTCGATGGAGATCACCGCGTCGACGGCCTTCTCCCCGATTCCGGTCGTGGAGTCGGTCAACGGCTCGGCCAGCGCCTCCTCGTCGATCTTGGCCGCCATCGTGCCGTCCTCGACCTCGACGGTGAGCGCCGGCGTGTACGCCGTGACCGGCAGCTCGATCGACTGCTCGCCGACATTCAGGATGACCGGGCCGCTGACCGCGGGCTCGGCGATCGTGGACATCGCCTCGGCGAGTCCCTCGCTGTCGACCTGCGGCTCGACGGTCTCGACCGGGATCTCGACCGGATCGTCGCTCATCAGATAGGAGGTGCGGATCGCCTCGGCCAACGGCTCGTGTTCGACCAGCTCGCCGGCCTCGGGCTCACGCGGCTCGGGCGCCCCTTCGGGGAAGGAGATGAACGCCTCGACGACCGGCTGATCGACGGTCTCGGCGATCGTGTCGACCGCACTGGCCAGCTGATCGTCGTCGACCGTGAGGACAGGGTGGTAATCGCGATCGCCGAAGATCAGGCCCACCATGCGTCGCGGATCCCAGGAACGACCGCCCCCGGCGCGCTCGATGCTGGCCTCCGCGTCGAACTCGAGGCCGATATCGGCCGGGACGAGCTCGAAGCTCTGTTCGCCGCGCGAGACGATGATGGGGGCGTCGATCCGATCGGCCGTGCCCTCCTCCAGGGCGGCCACGGCGTCGCTGGGCGTCTTGCCCCCGACATCGACCTGCGCGACGGTGGTGTTGGCGGGCATACGGGAGCCGGTGAGGAAGTAGCCGGCGATGTAGAGGGCGGCGAGGAGAGCGAACACGCCCCCGAGCGTCCACCAGGGCCACCGGCGGCGACGTTTCGTCGAGGCGGTGGTCGTGGTCTTCTTCGTCACTGGGGTCCTCCGTAGACCGACTTCTCCGACTCCGAGGATCGCACGATCGTGCCGTAGTGGGAGCGATAATAGAGCAACGGATCGTCCGGGCCCTCGTTGACACGGGCATCTACGACCCGTCCGAAGAGGATCGTATGGTCCCCCGTGACCGTCGTTTCCGCCGTCTCGCACTCCAGCCAGGCGAGTGAGGCATCGAGCAGCACGACGCCTGTCGAGCCGCGATGGTGCTTGACCTCCTCGAACTGGGTGTCCAGCTCCCGGCCCCGATGCGCGAACCAGGCGGAGTCGTCGCGTCCCTCCTCCGCGAGGATCGAGACGCCCCACACCCTGGCCTGCGTGACGGCCTCGTGGAAGCGGTTGCGTTGGTCGACGCAGACGAGCACCAGCGGCGGATCGAGCGATACCGAGGTGAACGCGCTCGCGGTCATCGCGTGATCGACGCCGTCGACCACCGTCGAGATCACCGTCACGCCGCTGGCGAATCGCGAGAGAGCGCCGCGGAACGCGGTGGGGTCGACCGGTGTGGACACGCCACCCAGCCTAAGGCGTGGAACCTGACGTCCGGTACGCCGTCCACCCGGTGACGACGGCGGCGATCAGCAGGCCGCCGCCGAGGAAGCTCCATCCCAGCGCATCGCCCTGGATCCAGACATCGCGTCCGAGCTGCACGCCCAGCACCACGAGGGTCCACGCGCCGCCGGCCCAGGCCGACCCGAGCGGAGCCAGGTCGGCAGCCGCCAGCGCCGCCACCAGCAGGAGCGCCCAGGCGAGGAGCACGCCCCACGGCAGCGTCATCTCGACCAGGTCGTCTCGCTGGCGGTGCACCACCACGCCGATCGCGCCGGCCCACGCACCGAGACCGGCGGCGACGGCGCGACCGATCATCCGATGCCCGCGAAGAGATCGTCCTCGAACCCGTCCTCGCCCACCGGACCGCGCTCGCCCACGGCCAGGCGGTAGAACTCGGTGCCCCACACCTGGTTGCCGAGGTTATTGGAGAGGGCGAAGAAGGGGCCGTCGACGGCGATCTGCGAGGCGTGCGCCCGCATGGCGTCCAGCTTGGCGTCGACCCAGCGGTTGCCGTCGATACGGGCGTCGAGGTCGGCATCGGCGAGGGCGAAGGGCGGCATCTGATCGGGATCCCAGTCCTCGAAGGCCGTGTCGCCGCTCTCGCGCAAGGCGATCAGACCCTCGCGCATGTGCGAGGCCGACATCGCGGTCCAGTAGATCTTGTCGATCTCCCAGCGGGCACCGAGATCGCGGCGGTAGGAGCGCGTTCCGGCGAGCTGGGCGGCGTACATGGCCACACGATGGGCCTGGATGTGATCGGGGTGGCCGTAGTTGCCGAACTCGTCATAGGTGACGAGCACCTGCGGCCGGACCTCGCGGATCACCTCGACCAGCAGATTGGCGGCCTCGGTGAGGTCGGCGGCCCAGAAGGCATCCGGGCGCACGTTCTCACCGGCCGCGGCATTGCCGTCCTCGCCCCAGACCATGCCCGAGTCGCGGAACCGGCCGGGTCCGCCGAGGAAGCGATGGTCGGTGACGCCGAGTTCCTTCATCGCCTCGGCGAGCTCGCCGATCCGGTGCTCTCCGAGGCGGTCCTCGGCGTCGGCCGCGTAGTGCGCGATATCGGGAGTGAGGATCTCGCCCTCCTCGCCGAGCGTGCACGTCACCAGGGTGACGTGTGCCCCTTCGGAGACGTATCTGGCCATCGTCGCCCCGTTGTTGATGGACTCGTCGTCGGGATGGGCGTGGACGAGGAGCAGGCGGCGATCGGGCAGCGACATGGACCCCAGAGTACCCAGCACTCCCCCACCCGTTGAGTGGGACGTTTGGACGGCAGAAACCGGGAATCAGCCGTCCGAACATCCCACTCAACGAGTGAGGGACGATGCGCGAGGATGGGGGCATGACCGTCTCGTATCCGCGCCTGGCCGCTCGCACCGTCCGCTTCACCCTCGGGGTCCCCCGCAACCTGACGGTCGCGCCGGACGGCCGGACCGTGCGCTTCGTCCGCACGCCCGACGGCATCACCCGCACCGGCCAGATCTGGGAGTACGACGTCGCGACGCAGACCGAGAGCCTCCTGGTCGACCCGGCCGCCCTGCTCGGTGAGGGCGGCGAGCAGCTCTCGGCGGAGGAGAGGTCGCGACGTGAGCGCAGCCGCGAGTCGGCCGCCGGCGTCGTCGGCTACGACGTCGACGCGACCGGCCGCTGGCTGTGCTTCCCCCTGTCCGGACGGCTCTGGGCGACCCATCTCGGCGCCCGGTCGACCCGCGAGCTCCCCGCGCACGGCTCCGTCATCGATCCGCGCCTGGATCCGACCGGACGCCGCATCGCCTACGCCTCTGAGGGAGCGCTGCGGGTCATCGGGGTCGACGGCGAGGACGACCGGGCCCTCGCCGAGCCCGAGTCACCCACGCAGACCTGGGGGCAGGCCGAGTTCATCGCCGCCGAGGAGATGGAGCGCTACCGCGGCTTCTGGTGGGCGCCCGACGGCGGCTCCCTGCTGGTCGAGCGCTCCGACGACGCCCCCGTGCCGGTCTGGCACATCGGCGATCCCGAGCATCCCGAACGCCCCGGCGTCCAGCAGCGGTATCCGGCGGCGGGCACCGTCAATGCCGACGTGACCCTGTGGCACGTGTCCCTGGACGGCTCACGCACCGAGATCCAGTGGGACCGCGAAGCCTTCGAGTACCTCGGCCGGGTCTCCTGGACCGAGCACGGCAGCCCGGTGCTCCAGGTACTGAGCCGCGACCAGCGCCGCAGCCAGATCCTCTCGGTCGACGTCGAGACCGGCGCGACGACGGTGCTCACGGAGCTGAGCGACGATGCCTGGGTCGATCTGACGATCACGCCCCAGTACGGGCCCGTCGGCCGGCTGGTCTGGGCCGAGGACCGGGAGGACCGGCGGCGCATCGTCGTCGACGGCGAGGCGATCAGCGATGTCTCCTGGCAGATCCGGGGCCTGGTGGGCGTCTACGACGATGCCGTCATCGCCACCGCCTCCCAGGAGCCGACCGAGGTGCAGGTCGTGCGATTCGGCTACGACGGCTCGGCGACGCCCCTGACCGAGGGGCAGGGCGTCCACGGGGCGGTCGCGGGCGGCCCCACTACCGTCATCACCCGCGCGACGCTGGCCTCGTCGGTGCCCGAGGTGCTCGTGCATGCCGGGGACGACACGCCCGGGCGCCTCGAGGTGGTGATGGAGCAGCCGCCCTTCCATCCCGAGGTCGAGCTCGTGCGGCTCGGGGAGCGGGAGCTGCGCGCCGCCGTCCTCTTCCCCCGCGAGCACGACGGCTCGCCGCTGCCGATCCTGATGGACCCCTACGGCGGACCCCACGCGCAGCGGGTCATGGCCTCGGCCCGGATGTTCCTCGAAGCCCAGTGGCTCGCTGATCAGGGCTTCTGCGTCGTGGTCGCCGACGGCCGCGGCACCGGTGGCCGCGGCCACGAGTGGGACCGGGCGATCCTCGACTCCTTCGCCGAGGTGACCCTCGCCGACCAGGTCGATGCGGTGCACGCTGTGGCCGAGCGTTACGGCGAGCGGGTGGACGCGTCCCGGGTGGGCATCACCGGCTGGTCCTACGGCGGCTACCTGTCAGCACTGGCCGTGCTGGCGCGGCCCGATGTCTTCCATGCCGCGGTCGCCGGGGCCCCGGTCACCGAGTGGCGGCTGTACGACACCTGTTATACCGAGCGCTACCTCGGCGATCCGTCGACACAGCCCGAGGTCTACGACGCCAACTCGCTGCTGCCCCTGGCCGACCGGCTGGAGCGTCCGCTCATGCTCATCCACGGCCTCGCCGATGACAATGTCGTGGCGGCGCACACCTTGCGGCTCAGTTCGGCCCTGCTCGCGGCCGGCAAGCCGCACACGGCGCTGCCGCTGTCCGGTGTCACCCACATGACCCCGCAGGAGACGGTCGCCGAGAATCTCAAGCTGCTGCAGGTCGACTTCCTGCGCACCCACCTCACCCGGGAGCGGTGAGCTAGGCACGTCTCCGTCCCGTGGGCGGTGGTCTACGCACCTCTCAACAACGGCGAGACGTGCGTAGTCCACCGCTCCTTCGCGTGAGAGGTGCGTAAGTCACCGCCCAACGGTCGGGTCAGGGGTTCTTGAGGCGCCGGGGAGCAGCGGGGAGGTCGAGGGGCGCGGCAGGCGCACTCGGGCTCTCGCCCTGCGGCACCCAGCCGCCGAGCTCGTCGGCGCGCCCCATCGTGTCGGCATCGGGATCGTCGAGGACGACGACCCAGGCATGGTCCTCGTCGTCCTCCTCCCCCGCGAACCCGACCCGGCGGAGCTCCACGTCCCGATCGAGGCCCGCGATGAAGACATCGGCGTCGTCACGCTCGTCGAACCAGATCTCGGTCATGCCAGCTCGAAGTCGTCAAAATCGAATCCGGGCGAGACCAGGCAGCTGACCAGGGCCTCAGTCGTCCCCGGCAGCGTCCGCTGCCAGACCCCGGCCGGCACGAGCACCTGCGTGTCCTCCGAGGTCGATACCCGGGCCACCTCGCCGGCCACCGGCTGATCACCGTCGCCACCGAACTGCAGCTCGACGATGCCATCGTGGGCGAGCCAGATCTCATCGGAGGCGACCCGGTGCCAGGCCGACGACTCGCCCGGCGGCAGCAGGAACCAGATCAGGGTGGCGGTCGGCCGCACACGGCCGTCCGACACGGTCACCTCGACCTCGCTCCTCCAGGTCTGGCGGAACCAACCGCCCTCCGGATGTGGTTCGAGGCCGAGTTCACGGGCGCGAGCGGGACGATCGGTCATGTTCCAGATGGTAGGAGACGCGCGGTCGGGGCGGAGCGACCTCGTCGCCCCGCCCCCCCACCGTCTCGCTCAGGCCTGTCGCCGGCGCCAGGCCCAGGCACCGCAGCCCACGGCACCCAAGCCCAAAACACCCAGTCCCAGCGCGATCAGCAGCGGACCCACGGGGCTGCCGGTGCCCGGCAGCAGCCCGCTCACGCCCTTCCGGTCCCCCGACCGGCTCGGACGATCGGCGGCGGCCGTGTCGTCCGCGGCTGGAGGCTTGCCGGCACCACCGGGACCCCCTGGTACCGACGTACCCGGGTCCTGTCCTGGATCGTCTGGCCCGCCGGGCTCGCCGGGCACGCCCGGATCGACCGGCGGTCCCGGCTCGCCCTGGGCGCCCAGGAGCACCGGAACGGTGGCCACGATCGGTCCCGCCGCGGCGGCAGGCTCGACGAGCGCCCGCATCCGACCGTCGACCGACTCGTCCGGTGACGACGGCTCGTCCTCGGCCGGCGAAGCGGACGTCTCCTGAGACTCCCGCGGCGTCTCCTGCGGTGCGGGTTCCGCCTCCTCGGCCGACGCCTCCGGGGACGGCTCCGGTTCCGGCGTCACCTCGGGCTCGGGAACCGCCTCCGGCTCCGGTGCCGCCTCGGGCTCGGACTCCTGCGGGGGCGCCGGAAGCTCCGACCGCTGAGCCGGATACGGATCGGCCTGGGCCATCGGCACGATCTGTTCCTCGACCCGCTCCTCCAGCAGCGCACCCTCGGCGGCGCGCTCGCGGGCGTCGAGGGCCGAGATCCCTTCGCTCTGGCGCTCGGAGACCGAGCTGACCGCATACCAGTTCAGGCCGGCCTGCTCCGGCTCCCAGACATGTTCCACGATCTCGCCGGCCCGGGCCTTCTCGCGGCTCTCCTCGCTCGAGGTGCCCTGGACGATCCAGTTCGTGGTCGAGAACGAGGTCGACCGCGTCAACGACAGCTGCACGACGAACTCGTCGTCCTCAGGGCCGTAGCGCGCGCTCTCGCCACGGAAGTCCGGCTCGTCGTACTTCCATGCCTCGAAGCTGTCCAGGGTGGGCGAGTAGGCGTTGACACCCATGAGACCCGCATCGAGATCCAGTTGCAGCAGCCGCTGGAACCCGGTGTCGCGGTCGTGGAGGTCGCTGCGCGCCTCGGGCTGGGTGGAGCGGTAGCCCTGGTAGTCCGCCAACATCTCCACCACACGTCGCTTGCCCTGACCGACTCCGTCGACGACGACCGTGGACTCGTTCAGCTCCGTCACGTCGACCCGGTCGCCGGTCACCGGATCGGCCAGATTGGTCGCGACACCGTGGTAGTGCCCGCCGATGACGAGGAACACGTTGTCATTCGGTGCCACGACGGTGTCCCAGATGGCACGCCCTCGCGCGGTGTGGCGCCGATCGACATCCTCGACCGTCCCGTCGGTGTAGAGATACGAGTGCGTCGCGAGGACCACGTTGTACGACGGGTTGGCCCGCGCGACCGCGGAGGCCCAGGACATCTGCTCGTCCGACGGCCGGTAGGGCAGGTTCACGACGAGGAACTTCGTGCCGTCGTGTTCGAACCAGTCGTAGTGCGCGCTGTTGTCGCCCGGACGCCAGCTATTGCCCCACCACGGCTGGCCCTCGAACATCCCGGGGCCGAAGTACTCGTTGTAGAGGTCGTTGTTGCGTCCCCACAGGTTGTCGTGATTGCCCGGGAGCACGCCATTCGGCACCCCGGCGGTGTTCATCAGTCCCACGATGCGCGATGCGTCATCGAACTCGCGGCGGGCACGCACCGGATCGGCGTTGCCGCCGATCCAGTTCTCGATGATGTCGCCGGTCAGCGAGTTGTAGGCGATCTTGCGGGCATCGGCATTCGCGACGACCCACGCGACCATGTCGGTGAAGACCCCCACGAAGCCCTCGGAATAGAACTGGGTGTCGGTCATGTGGTTGATCGCCGCATCGTAGATGCCGGGATCGGCGAAGGCACCGTCGGTCACGCTCACCTCGTCGAACAGGCCGCCCTTGGTACGGGGCCCGTCGATCACCAGGATGTCCGCGCGGTCCTCGGTCACCATCGCCTCGGGGATGCGGCCGATGAGTGCCACATCGCCGTCGGCGGAGGGCTCGCCCGCGGTGACCAGCTCCCATTGCTCAGCGGACGGATTCCATCCGTACAGCTGGATCTCGTTGCGGTCCTGTGTGCGGCCGTTCCAGACCACTTCGATCCCCTCGACCGGCACCTCCTCGACCGCGATCTCGAAGCGCTGGAAGGGATAGTCGCCGGTGCCGCCCTCGGTCACCAGCGCATCGGTCGGTGCCAGCTGCCGTTCACCGTCGATCTCCCGGGCCGGCGGCGGGACCTCGCCGGTCGTGCCGGCCCAGATGCGCGTCGCCGCGGAGTCGAGAGCGACCGGTGTGGCCGACCGGAAGCTGACTTCGAGCTCGGCGCTGGTCGCGTGCTCGGTCCGGACCGCGGTCCGCAGGGTGCCGTCCTCGTGCGGCTCGGAACCGTCCGCCGTGGTGACCGGGGTCCCCGGACGGTAGGAGCGCTCGACGGTAGCGGGATCGAGCTGGCCCGCCCGCGGTGTCGCCGGATCGTGCCAGGCGTGATCGACGTACTCACCCGGACTGCGCTCGGCCTTGACGAAGTCGTCGTAGCTCCCGCCGGTCGAACGAGCACGCTGATAGGTCTCGCCGGTGTCGGCCTTGAGATTGTTCTGAGCGGTCAGCCCGCGTCCGCAGTGGTCCTGCCGGACGGTGTCGTAGACCCCGACCCCGTCGACGCGGGCCCCCTCGGCGTCGAAGACCACGGCTCCGTATCCGTCGGCCTCGTTGAGGCCGGTCCGGTAGGTCGCGTCGGGGTTTTCGATGGTCGAGGATCGGTGCGCGGCGACGAAGGTCTCACCGGGGGCGAGGGTGCGTCCGAGGTCGGCGACCTGCGGATCGGGGGCCATGCGGCCGGTGCCCTCGCAGCGGTGGAGCCTCCATCCGGTGAGGTCGACGGGATCCTGACCGAGATTCGTCAGCTCGACGAACTCGTCGCTGTTTCCTGCGGGGCCGCTGCCGGCGATCTCGGTGATCTGCAGCGAGCCCGCGTGCGGCGAGTCGGCGATCTCGACATCGGTGAGCTCCTCGGGTGCCGGCCACTCGCCGGGGGTGCGCTGCGCGGCGCGGAAGTCCTCGGCATTGTCACCGGTACGTCCGACCCGCTGGTAGCTCTCGCCGTCGAGGACCGAGAGGTCCATCGCCTTCGCGGTGCCATCGGTGCACGGTGAGACCCGGTCCGCGTACATGCTGAAACGATCGACGATGCGCTCATCGGGGGTCAGAACCATCGCCCCGGAGTTGATCCAGTGCACGCTGGTCGAATAGCGGAGATCCGCGGGTGTCGGCGAGCCGGACCGGCCGAGCGTGAAGACCTCCCCCGGTTCGAGCACGGTTCCCTCGGGCAGTCCATGGGACTGTGCGTACGTCTGCGCGTTGTCGCCGCAGCGCCAGACCTTCCAGCCGCTGATGTCGGCGGGACGATCGCCGGCATTGGCGAGCTCGATGAAGTCATCGCTGTAGCCGGCCGGTCCGCCCGGTGCGTATTCGCTGATGACGATGTCGCCGTCGGTGGTGATGTCCTCCCACTCCGTGGCGTTCTTCTCACCCGGCGTCCGGCCCGCGACGATCCAGTCCTTCGTGACATCGCCGCTGAGGCCGACCCGCTGATGGGACTGGCTGTGCGCCCAGCTCGCCTGGTGCTGCAGGCTCACCGGATTGCGGCAGTCGCTGTCGATGTTCTCGTGATAGAAGCCGACGCGGTCGAGGGTGCGACCCCGCGCGTCCTGCAGGAAGGCGCCGAAGCCGAAGGAATGCAGACTCGTCGAGTACGTCATGTCGCCGGTGCGGCCGTCATCGAGGTCTCCGCCCTCCCGCACGGCGGTGAACTGCTCCCCCGGAGCGAGCATCGTGCCGTCGGGGATGACCGCCTGCGGGCCGTAACCGTCGCCGGTCTGGCCACAGCGGAAGATCTTCCAGCCCGACACGTCCGTGGGAGCCGTTCCGTAGTTGGTGATCTCGATGAAGTTCTCCGCCGAACCGGGCCCGCCGGAGGCGACCTCGCTGACGAGGACTCCCGACAGCGGGGCTGCCGGTGCCGGTGGAGGAAGCTCGATGGACGGTGGCGGCGGGGGCTCGGCCGGCGTGGCGACTGCCACGCTCGGCACCAGTGCCATGAGGACCGCCGCGGCCGCCAGGGCCGCGGCACGTCGTTGGGACAACACGGAAAGTGCTCCTAGAGAGAGGTGGGTCGGCAAAGAACGACCTCACTCTGGCGAGCCCCGGCGACCCCGCCTCGGACACCGGCCTACGCCCTCGCGAACCTTGGATGTCTCCTCGGTGAACCGCGCCTGCGCCCGCCCGACGGCTCAGAGATTGAGCGCCTCGCCGACCGGTACGCCGCTGCGGCGGATCAGCCACCAGCCGACGAGGCCCATGGGCACCGTCACCGCGAGGATGATCCAGGAGGGCTGGGATCCGTCGACGAGCAGCCAGACGGCGGCGGCCGCGAACAGGGCGGTGCAGGCAAGCCCCGACCAGAGCAGCAGTGCTCCCCAGAAGGCGAGCCAATGGCGTCGACGAGATGACATCGGCTCACAGTAACCGGCGGTTTCCCACCTCTGCCGCAATCCACTAGACTGTCGGCGAACCGTTCCCGATCACGAGGTATCCATCACCGTGAAGCTCTAGGTCCGAGACCTGCGCCGCGATCCGCCGGCGCCCTCGTCGACCTCTGCTCACGACCGGTTCATCACCGCGCAGCGTCTCCTCGCGTCCCCTTTTTCTCTCTGGACCCTTCGAGGATGCCCATGCGCCCCATCTCCCTTACCGCCACCCATCTCACCTTCGTCTGGCCCGACGGCACTCCCGTCGTCGCGAATCTCGACCTCGCGATCGGCCCCGGCCGCCACGGCCTCATCGGCCGCAACGGATCGGGCAAGTCGACCCTGTTGCGACTGCTGGCCGGGGACCTGTCCCCGACCTCCGGTCACGTGCAGGCCGACGGCGAGCTCGCCTATCTGCCCCAGGACCCCGCGGCGGATCCTGGGCGGAGCGTGGCCGAGCTTCTCCGCGTCGATACGACGATCGCGGCCATCGCCGCGATCGAGGCTGGATCGGTCGATCCGGCCCACTTCGACGCCGTCGGCGACGACTGGGATATCGCCGAACGGCTCGAGGCCACGCTCGGTCGCGTCGGACTGGACCACCTCGGCCTCGACCGGTCCGTGGGCTCGCTGTCCGGGGGCGAACTCGTCCTGCTCAGCCTGACGGCGCTGCTGCTGCGCCGGCCCTCGGTGCTGTTGCTCGACGAGCCCACCAACAACCTCGACCGCCGGGCGCGTGAGCGTCTCTACGCTGTGGTCGACGGCTTCGCCGGCACCCTGGTCGTCGTCAGCCACGATCGCGAGCTGCTGGAACGCGTGGACGACATCGCCGAGCTGCGCGAGGGCGAGCTGCGCTGGTTCGGCGGCGGCTTCGGCGACTACGAGGCAGCGATCGAGGTCGAGCAGGAGGCAGCCGCTCGCGCCGTCGCGGCGGCGGCCTCGGATGTCCGGCGTCAGCAGCGTGAGCTCGCCGAGCAACAGACCAAGCAGGCCCGGCGCGATCGCCACGGCAAGCAGCACAATCGAGACATCCCGCCGATCATCGCGAACACGTACAAGCGGCGCGCCGAGGTGACCGCCGGACGGCTGCGCGGCCTGCACGAGGATCGGCTGACCGAGGCCCGCTCGACCCTCGACGATGCCGAAGACAAGGTCCGCAAGGACCGTGAGATCAGTGTCGACCTGCCCGCGACCCGGGTGCCGTCGCGCCGGCGCGTGCTCATGGCCGAGGGACTCCGGGCGGAACACAGCGAGGCCCACCTCGATCTCGATCTGCGCGGGCCCGAGCGCGTCGCGCTGACCGGGCCGAACGGCATCGGGAAGACCTCGCTGCTGCGCGTCCTCATCGGCACCGATCGGGCGACCGAAGGAACCTGCGAGATCTTCGTGCCGATGCGCTATCTCCCGCAGAACCTGCGCCTCCTCGATCCCGGGATGTCCGTGGTGGACAACGTGCGTCGCTTCGCCCCCGAGGCGGACCTGACCACTGTCCGGTCCCAGCTCGCGCGGTTCCTGTTCCGGGGGCGGACCGCCGACCAACTCACGGACACGCTCTCCGGTGGCGAGCGCTGGCGTGCGACCCTCGCCTGCCTGCTACTGGCCGAGCCCGCGCCGCAACTGCTCATCCTCGACGAGCCGACCAATAACCTCGACCTCGCCAGCGCTCGTCACCTCGTGGAGGCGCTCGAGTCCTATGAGGGCGCGCTCCTGGTGGTGAGCCACGACGAGCGGTTCCTCGACGACCTCGCCCTGGACCGTCGTGTGGATCTACAGTGAGGCATGTGCCGGAACATCCGAACCCTCCACAACTTCGAGCCAGCCGCCACTGACGACGAGGTCGACGCCGCTGCCCTGCAGTACGTCCGCAAGATCAGCGGCAGCACCAAGCCCTCGAGGGCCAACCAGGAGGCCTTCGACCGGGCCGTCCACGAGATCGCCCACGTGACGCGACATCTCCTCGACGAGCTGGTGACCACCGCCCCGCCCAAGGATCGTGCCGTCGAGGCCGAGAAGGCTAAGGCGCGCTCAGCTGCCCGCTTCGGCGCGGCAGGATCCACCGTGTCAGCATGAGGCCCCAGAGGGCGGCGTAGACGAACATCAGCAGTCCGTACACCGCCCCCGGGACCGACATCTCGACGCTGCCGAGCACCTCGACCGCGACATAGATCGCGAGCGTGGCGTTGTGGACGCCGATCTCGAAGGAGCAGGCGATCGCCTGGCGGTCGGTCACGCCCACGGCCCGCGGCACGAAGAAGCCCACCAGCAGGCTCGCCAGGCAGAACAGCGTAGTCACCACGCCCACCTGACCGAGGTAGTCGAGGACGTGCTCACGTTGGTCGAGCAGCACGCCGAGCACCAGGATGAGCAGGATCAGCGCCGAGGCGGTGCGGACCGGACGATCCATGCGGGCAGCGAAATCCGGCCAGCGCGAACGGACGATCATGCCGAGCACCACCGGCCCGAGCACCACGGCGAAGACCTCGACGACCTTCCGGAACTGCAGGTCGACCGAGTCGCCGAGCCCGAAATAGGCGATCGACAGATTGGTGATGAGCGGCAGCGTGACGATCGCCAGCACCGAGTTGACCGCCGTCAGGGACACGTTGAGCGCGACATCGCCGCGGAACAGATGACTGTAGAGATTGGCGCTGGTGCCTCCGGGGGACGCGGAGAGCAGCATCATGCCCACGGCGAGGAGCGGCGGCAGGTCGAGCAGGAGCACGAGACCGAAGCACACGACCGGCAGCACGAGCAGTTGGCAGAGCAGAGCGACCACGACCGCCTTCGGCTCCCGGCGGACGTCGCGGAAGTCCTGCACGGTCAAGGACAGGCCCAGCCCGAACATGATGATGCCCAGGGCGATCGGGAGTCCGATCGTGGTGAGCGCCGAATCCATGCCTCACCCTAACGTGACCCAGGTCACGCTAGGGTGCCTTCGGCGGGTCGCTCAGCCGAGGGCGTCGCGAATGGCGGGCAGCCGCGCCTCGAAGGCCGCGACGCGGTCGCGGGTCCGCTGGGGCTCTCCCTTGCGCTGCAGGTTGAGCATGCCCGGATCGCCGCGCTCGATCCCCGCGGCGATGCGCTCGGTCGCGGTGGTCATCCGGCGGACCACCGCATCGAGCAGGGTCATCGGCCCCCACTCGCCGTATGCGTCGACGACGAGGTCGATGCGGCGGGCCGCGTCCTCCACCGGGATCTCGCGGTAGAGCGGGATGCCCGTCCAGCACAGGAAGGCGAGATCGTCGATCGGCTCACCGGGCCCCGCGAGGTCCCAGTCGATCATCGCGACGAAGTGCCCGCTCTGGATGATCCAGTTGTAGGCCCCGGGATCGTTGTGGCAGATGATCTGCCCCGGCTCGAGCTCGACCTCGCCGGCCTGCCGCCACGTGCGTGGGCCCTCCGGCCGGAACCCCTCGGCGATGTCGTGGAAGTCGCGCAGCCAGGTGGCAGCCTCGACCAGGACCTCGTCGAGCACCACCTCGTCATCGACCGGGACGCCGCGGCCCTCGATATAGGAGACGATCTCGCGGCCGTCCTCGTCGATGCCGCCGACATGCGGGATCCCGCCGAGCCCCTCACGGCTCAGCCAGTTCAGCAGCTCGTGGACCGCCGGCGTCCACGGACCCGTGGGACGCCGCACGGTGCGGCCGACTTTCCAGACTCCGCCGGAACCGCCGGGGAGGTGTTCGGGTGCAGTGTCGTCGTCGCATGGCACTCTGTCATCGTGGCACATTCGCACGCGCACTCGTTCGAGGAACCTCGTCGTCCCCGGCTCGCCGGCGCATTGGCGGTCGTCGTCGGCATCGTCGCGATCGTCTCGGTGCTCGGGATGGTCCTGCTCTGGCCGAGCAGCGACGACATCCCCACCGGCGCGGGGCCCCTCTCGAACCCCGGCGTCTCGCTCGTCGACGCCACCGTGACCGGCGTCGAGCCCTTCGACTGCGGCAGCACCGGCATCGGGCCGGACAACACCCCGATGGTCGAGGGCGACTGCGCGCAGATCACCGCCACCACCGAGGACGGTGAGGACGCCGAGTTCACCCTCGATCCGACGCGCTACGTCGGGGCGGGCATGAACGACGGCGATGCGGTCCAGCTCATCCGCGACGCTCCACCGGAGCAGGAGGTCGTCTTCCAGTTCTACGACTACCAGCGCGGCAACCAGCTCCTCATCATGGCCGCGGTCTTCGCGATCCTCGTGGTGGCGATCGCGCGCTGGCGCGGCCTGTTCGGCCTGCTCGGCATCGGTGTGGCCATGCTGGTGCTTCTGCAGTTCATCCTGCCCGCCCTGCTCGCCGGCAAGCCGGCGCTCGCGATCGCGGTGGTCGGGTCGGTCGTCATCATGTTGGTGGTGCTGTATCTCGCCCACGGGGTGTCGATCCGCACCACTGCGGCATTGCTCGGCACCCTGTTCGGGGTGGGCTTCACCGCGGTCGCCGGAGCCTGGGCCACCAACTGGGCCCATCTGACCGGTGTGGGCAGCGAGGACGACCATCTGCTCGTCGCCAGCGCCCCGGGCATGAGCCTGTCCGGGGTGGTCGCCGCGACGATGGTCATCGCGGGGCTCGGCGTGCTCAATGACGTCACCGTCACACAGGCGTCGGCGGTGTGGGAGATGCGCGGGCTCCAGCCCAGCGCGGGGCCGGCGCAGCTGTTCACATCCGCCATGCGCATCGGCCGCGATCACATCGCGTCGAGCGTCTACACGCTGGTGTTCGCCTATGCCGGGTCGGCCATGACCGTCCTGCTGCTGCTCACCGTCTATCGCCAGGACCTCATGCAGTTCATCACCACCGAGCAGATCGGGCAGGAGATCGTCCGCACGCTCATCGGGGCCGTCGGTCTCGTGCTGGCCGTGCCCGCCACGACCGCCATCGCCGTCGCGCTCGCTCCCGCCGCACGAACGGAGACGGACCTCGATGGCGGCGACCATCGTCGTGCTCCGCACACCGGTGGCGCGCACGCGACCGACGCCTCCTAGCCTGTTCGGGTGTCTGACTCCCTCTCCCCCGCGCCGAGCGCCGATCGTCTCGGCAGCGGTCTTCGGACTCGCCATCTGACGATGATGGGGCTCGGCTCCGCGATCGGCGCTGGGCTGTTCCTCGGCTCCGGTGTCGGCATCGGCGTGGCGGGGCCCGCGGTTCTCGTCTCCTACGCGGTCGCGGGTGTCATCGTCGTTCTCGTCATGCGCATGCTCGCCGAGATGGCGAGCGCCCGGCCGGCGAGCGGCTCGTTCTCGGTCTACGCCGAAGAGGCGCTGGGTCCGTGGGCCGGGTTCCTGCTCGGCTGGCTCTACTGGTTCATGCTCATCATGGTCCTCGGCGCGGAGATCACCGGTGCCGCCCAGATCGTCACCGGCTGGGCTCCCGCGCTGCCCCAGTGGACCGTCGCGCTGGCCTTCGTCGCGCTCTTCGCCGTGATCAACCTGTGGGGAGTCCGGCAGTTCGGCGAGTTCGAGTTCTGGTTCGCCTTCATCAAGGTCGCCGCCATCATCGCCTTCCTGGTCGTCGGAGTCGCGCTGGCCTTCGGCTGGCTGCCGGGAACCTCGGCGGTCGGCACCGAGAACTTCCTCGGACAGGGCGGCTTCGCGCCGCAGGGGTGGAGTGGGATCGCGGCGGGCCTGCTGGTCGTGGCGTTCGCCTTCGGGGGTATCGAGATCGTCACGATCGCCTCGGCCGAGGCCGAGGATCCGCAGACCGCGGTCGGTCGCGCGACCCGCACCATCGTGTGGCGGATCCTGGTGTTCTACCTGGGCTCGATCGCGGTCATGGTGTTCGTGCTGCCGTGGGACTCTCCGGCACTCGAGGCGAGTCCCTTCGCCTCGGTGCTCGACCTCGCCGGACTGCCGATCGCGGCGACCCTGATGGAGATCGTCGTCGTCATCGCCTTGCTGTCGGCCTTCAACGCTCAGGTCTACGGCACGTCGCGGATGGCCTACTCGTTGGCCCGCCGTGGCGACGGACCGGCGGTTCTGACCCGCGTATCCCGGGCTGATGTCCCCTGGGTCTCGGTGCTGATCTCCATCTTCTTCGGCGTCGTCGCCGTGGGCCTCAACTGGCTGCTGCCCGAGACCCTGCTCGGCATCCTGCTCAACGCCGTAGGCGCTGCGCTCCTCGTGGTATGGGTGCTCATCGCGCTCTCGCAGCTGCGCCTGCGTCCCGTCCTCGCGGCCGAGGCGCGGGCCAGCGGTGAACCCCTGCGATTGCGGGCCTGGGGCTACCCGTGGCTGACCTGGGGCGTGCTGGTGGCGCTCGCCGCCCTGACCGCGCTGATGCTGACCGACACGGCAGCACGCAACCAGCTCTTCTCCACCGCCGGTCTGGTCGTGGTGATCCTCGCGATCTACGCCGTCATGGCACGGCGGAAGCGCTCGCGTCGCTGAAGTCGTCGTCGGTGGCGTGGGTGGCTGCCGGGTAGGAGGCGGTGGTGTCGGTCGTTGAACTCGTGGGTGACCGGGTCGATCATCAAGCTCCCGGCCTGAACGTGTCGGTGACATCTCGGACATAAGCTGATCAGGTTTGCCAGGTCGGTTCGCCCGCCTCTGGAGCACCGGATCACATGGTGAATGTGCACGACTGGTGCCCGACATCCCGGGGACGCGCACTCGGGTCCCTGGCCCTCGGACATCGACGTGCTCTCAAGTCTATGTACGGCGCTCACGATTCCCCGGACCGCGAGGGCCGGGAGCGTAACTGGTCAGCCGCACTCCAAACCACCGCCACACCGGAATCCGACCCATGACCGTCGTCGCCGTTGTCACTCAAGGCACCGCCACCTGGCACGCGTTGGCGCACCGAGTCAAACCAGCCGGCGCCTTGCGTTCCAATCCGGACAATGAAACACTATTTTAAAGGACTATAAAGTCCGGAAGGAGCAATCATGAGAACCCACAAGCACCTAGCGACACTTGCAGTGACGGCTGTTGCCTCGACAGGCCTTGTCACCGCAATGACGACACCGGCACACGCCCAGGAAGCCCGCATCACTGCCGAGGAGACCGAGGTCACCCCGGGACCAGGCATCGGCGCCGGTCGCATCATCGAGTCCATCACATTTCGCGGGTTCGGGCAGACGGTATTTGATGAGATTGTTGGCTCATACGAAGTCCGCATGACCTTCGGGGGGAGCAATTTACTCCTCTTTAGTGATGGGCAGTCAGTCACAAACACCACCGAAAACTCCCAGACCTGGCAAGTCCTCGAGGAGTACAAGCAGACAACCCTCACGGCAGAAGCCAGCTATAGCTTCTGGGAAGGCAACTCGCTGACGATTCGAACCGCGGAAGAGTCATTCCACGGTTTCGCGGGATAGCCGGTGCGCCTCTCGTCGCTGATGGCGGCGGCGAGCTGTGTACTTCTCGTTTCATGCAGCTCACCGCCACCAAAGCCGCCAAAGGATGACGACCTTGAGCTCGGGTTGGCACTTTCAACCGAACCAGACTTCTCGACTCGGATTTCAGACGACGAATTGACGTCATCTGATGGTGAGCTAAAGCTCTACGGAGAAGTCCGCTCAAACCATATAGACATTGAGGTTGGCCTGTACGCATTCCTGGGGGGGACTCCCGCCTCCTTCGACGGACCGAGTTTCATTGAGCTTGATCGCGAAGGGCAAGCCTCCTTCGAACTCACCGTCGCTGTGCCGGGTAGACCGACGGACCTTCGAATAGCCACGGCTCCGACCGCTCCGACCGCCGTCATGAACTCGGGCGTGATGATGCGCGGAGAAGTCGACGGCGCCACTCCGGACACCCCTGCCGAGGGCTGCCAAAGTGCCCGCGAGAATCGCGACCTCAAGGCAACAACCGAACGACCGACTGGCCTTAGCGTGGCGAGGGACGGTACGCGATACACGGTCGAATGGAACTCCCCCCGGCCGGAGCAGACAGCCTTGACAAGGGTCATTGTGCTTGAGACGTCCCGCAGCGAAGTTATAGACTGCTATGACATTTACGAATCGGGAACGTTTGAGTTTGAGAGCGGCCCCGCCGATTTCAGGATCTTCGCCCTCCCCTTCGGTGATGCGCTTCGTGGCGAACCAACTTTCGCGATCGGTGGCCAGATAACCACGGTATTTTCCGCGTCTTGAGGTTCCTTTTTTGGCTCTTCCCAGTTGAGGGTGTAGATCGGGTGGCGTGGTCCGGCGCGGCGGTGACGGGAAGGGTCGAGGTCTCCCGAGGATGAAGGTTCCTACGCCTGACATCCGGAAGACCTCGACGTGCCTGACGCTACTCCTGTGGCCACCTTCAGCCCCGCTGATCTGACGCCGTTCTGCCGGCTCGATGAGCTCGGGCTGGTCGTGACCGGGCAACTGCTCGATCCCGACCGGGCGGTGCTGACGTGTCGGGTCGCGGGCAACGACGGGTGGTGTCGGCGGTGCGGCTGCGAGGGCGTCCCCCGAGACACGGTGACGCGGCGGCTGGCGCACGAGCCGTTCGGGTGGTGTCCGACGACACTCGTGGTCACTATCCGCCGCTACCGGTGCGCCGACTGCGGGCACGTGTGGCGGCAGGACACCGCCCGTGCCGCGGAACCACGTTCCAAGCTGTCGCGTGGTGGGTTGCGGTGGGCACTCAGCGGGATCGTCGTCGCCCACCTCACGGTCGCTCGTGTCGGAGAAGGTCTGGGGGTCGCGTGGGACACCGCGAACGACGCTGTCCTCGCCGAGGGCCAGCGAGTGTTGATTGATGACGAGCGGCGCTTCGACGACGTCCGGGTGATCGGCGTCGACGACTCCACCGCCGCTACGCGCCCGATGCGGTGGCTCCATTGTCTGGAGACACACGCAAGGGCGACAAATACGTCACGGTGGTCATCGACCTGACACCGATCCGCGACGGCACAGGCCCGGCCAAGCTGTTGGACATGGTCGAGGGCCGTTCCAAGAGCGTGGGGGTACCGCCCTGGACGGAGTCCTTGGGGGAGTCAAGACCTGGCTCAGCGAGCGTCCGAAGGCCTGGCGTGATGGTGTCGAGGTGGTCGCGATGGATGGATTTCCCCCGCAAGCGGGAGGTGCCCCCACCGGGTTCAAGACCGCCGCTGCTGAGGAAGTCCCGGACGCGGTCGCGGTCATGGACCCGTTCCACGTGGCCCGTCGGACCCTGCACACCGGCACCGACCTGTTGACCGACAGTCAATGGGACCGTATTGAATCACTCTTCGCCCACGAACGGCACGTCGAAGTCGAGGCCACATGGGTTGTCTACCAGCAGATGATCGCGGCATACCGGAGCCCCGACCGCCGCGTCGGGCGGCGTGTGATGGAGAAGCTGATCACCGGGGTCAGCAGCGGCGTCCCGAAAGCATTGATCGAGGTCGCCACCCTCGGCCGCACGCTGAAGAAGCGCGCCGCCGACGTCCTGGCCTACTTCGAGCGACCCGGCACATCTAATGGCCCGACCGAAGCGATCTGTGAGTCTGGATTCGGCTGGTCTGGGACTGGCTGGTCAGGATGGATGTCAGTCGCGTCGACCCGAGTGTGACTCTCGAAACAATTGGCCCGCAGCGCGCGGTGTCTTCCCGTTGAATTGTCCGCTCGGGCTAGCGCGGCCGACACCGTCCGGCCCACCTCGGTGACCTCATCAGGAGACTGCCCGACCCTCGCGGGTCGTGGCCCATCACAGATTCGCCCCGGAGTGACCTCTTCCCGGACCGGCGTCGGCCGCTCAGCGACCGCGACCCTGTCGGTTTCGAAGAGAGGAGCGTCGATCGCCATAGCTATCGTCGCGCATACCCGTCCGTTCGTCATCGGCGTGGATACTCATGCCCGCAATCACGCCGTCTCGATCCTCGCCTGCCCGACCGGCGAGATCATCGTTGAAGCCCAGTTCCCCGCCACCGTGGCAGGACTGTCTCGCGCCGTATGCTGGGCCGGACGCCGCACCGGCGGCGACGTCGACGTGCTCTGGGTGATCGAGGGTACAGGCACCTACGGAGCACGCCTGGTCCGCGCCGCAGCAGATGCCGGATACGCCGTCGTCGAGGCACCCCGGATGAACGCACGAGCGAACCGCGGCATCGGTAAGTCGGATCCGCTCGCCGCCCGCCGGATCGCCGCAGCGGCACTCCCGCTGCACGAGACGCAGCTGCGCGAACCACGAGCCGACGAGGGCATCCGCGCAGCCGTCAAGGTGCTTCTCGCCTCCCGCGACTATATGAGCACCGAGCGCACCGCGACGATCAATGCGCTCACCGCGCTCCTGCGCGTCGTCGATCTCGGCATCGACGCACGTCGCCCCCTCACCCAGGCGCAAAATCACCACGATCGCTGCGTGGCGGACCCGAGACGAAGACCTCGCCATCGCTACCGCCAGAGGCGAAGCGAGCCGACTCGCCAAGCGCATCACCGAACTCGTCCGCCAGAGCCCCGCGGGAGAACTGCTCGACCAGCCCGGCATCGGCCCTGTCACCGCCGCCGTCGCTTTGACGTCGTGGTCACACCTGGGACGCATCAGATCCGAGGCCGCGTTCGCCAGCCTCGCCGGCGCCAACCCGATCCCCGCATCTTCGGGCAACACCGTCCGACACCGCATCAACCGAGGCGGTGACCGGTGCCTCAACCGTGCCCTTCACATGGCCATCGTCACCCGCATGCGCATGGACCCGAGAACCCCGCGCCTACGGCGAACGTCGCACCGCCGAAGGACGCACCCTCCGCGAAATCTGCCGATGCCTCAAGCGCTACCTCGCACGCGAAATCTATCGCCGCCTCAACGCCACAGCCCGGGCCGAACTCCCGGCTTGACAAACATAGGAGATTCAACGGACGGCTCGAACACCTCCGCGGCTCCGCGCTGGGGTTCCGGAATCTCACGAACTACATAGCGAGGAGCCTGCTCGAAACCGGCGGATTCAGACCCCAACTACACCCTGGATTGGGATGAGCCGCTTTTTTCACGTCGCCACGAGCGCTTCTCCTTCGGCCGTCGCCACTAGGCTCCGACCGTCATCCACGTTCTTGTGAGACGAACGGATAAACGTTCTGGCCAGCGTGCTACCGCAGCAGATTGAGAATAGCCTGACGCCGATCCCAGTAGGCCCGCGCAAGGTTAGCTGTGGAAAGGATGAGGGCAAGCAGAGAGACCCCCAGCGGCCCGAGCGCTATGCCCACGAGCGAGGCCACGACCAGGAACCAGGCCAGTTGACGGTCCCAGGTGATCTGTTGTCCTCCAGGCTTCTCTGGTTCGCCGTGACTCATCTCTCCATTATGCAAGATCAACACTCGAAAAGCAGGCGGGCGGCATTGACAGGTGACAGTCGGGCGACTCCGAAGCCTCTCACTCCGTTTCAACTATCGGACTGATGATCGACTCGGCGAGTGTATAAACGGCATCCAGAACGTTGGTTCCGATGGCGCGGATGAGGTCGGTGCCGCCTTCGGACCATCCGGCGATGTGCTTGTTGGCCACCGCCCATCCTACGCATCCGCAGCCGCTCCAGCAGCCACGGGAGCGCATTCCTCGTCAGCGTCGGCGGGGGACGGGGTCAGCGGAAGAAGGGGATGCCGTTGATGCGCACCGGTTGGCGGCGGCTGGCGCGCACGAGTCCGATGATGGTGAACACGATGTGCAGGACGGTCACGGCCAGCCAGGTGAGGATGATGAGCCCGAAGGGGAAGAATCCCTCGATCTCGCGCTGAACGAACAAGATGCTGAAGTGGGCGCCCACCAGCACGAAGGTCGCGAGCAGATAGGTCAGGCCCCAGTTCGCGGCCCGGTTGGCGTTCTCGCGGGCGAGGCCACCGTACTTGATCTGGGAGGTGGACGAGATGACCATCGCGATACCGGCGATCACCGAGCCGACGAAGGGAATCGGGAAGAAGACGAACAGTCCCAGCCCCCACGGCAGTGCCCCCGTGGGAGGCTCGGCCCGGTAGGGCGGCTCCGGGGGTCCGGACGGCGGCGGGTAGGGCGGTTGCGTCATCGATGCTCCTCTTCTCGGCCGGCATCTCGTTCGTCGATCACCGACACGTGGGCATCGGCCTGAACCCGGGCCACGAGCGTATCGAGCCAGGTTCCGACATTCCGCCTCGCCTCCGAGGTGTCGGGGTAGCGGCAGCGCAGGTGGAGACCGGTCTCGTCGAGCACGAACCACAGCATCACACCGTCGGTCCGGATCGCCGCGCTCACATACTGTGCCTCCAGACGGTGCGTGTCCACCCGAACCGGCAGCCGCCGCAGGTCGAGCCAGGAGATCGCGAACATCCCAGGCGCCTCGGGCATCCCATCCCAGGCACGCAGCACCTCCTCCAACGGCCAGGAGCCGAGGCGCACCGCCTCCTTGACCGCCGCGGCGGCGCTGCGAGGATCCGCATCCCGGGACTCGATGACGGCATTGGTGATGAACCAGCCGACCGCATCGTGCCAGGCGGCGTCGTAGCGACTGTGGACCGGGAAGACCGCTCGCAGCGGCACACCAGCCAGCTCACGCGTCACCTTCGTCATCGCGGAGATCATCAGGGCGAGGGTGGAGACTCCGTGCTCGCGGGCACGCGCCGAGTAGGCCGCGCTGTCATCCACCCCGAGCACGTCGCGCACCTCCACACGCTCCGGCTGCGGACCCGGGTCGCCGAGCGGCAGAGGGAACCGCGGCATGACATCGCCGCCGGCGGCGAGGATCTCGGCCCACCGGCGGCCGATGTCCTCGGGAGCACGATCGCGGTGCCGCAGGGCACGCGTGTGGTCGGCGAAGGCGGGAACCGGCGACGACCGCGGAGCACCAGAGGCCGCGAGGGCCGCCATGAGGTCGCGCAGGATCACCAGCATCGACCACATGTCCACATGCGCGTGATCGGCGGCGATGGTCACCGTCGGACCGACCGCGGTCTCCACGACGCACAAGCGGTGCGACGGTCGAGCGTAGGGCGTGCACGTCAGGTCGAGAGCCTCCCGCAGCGCATCATTGACCGCCTGCCCGGGCCCGATGGGGTGCTCCACCCAGTCTCCGGCACCGATCTCGACCTCGAAGGAACGCGGCACGCCGTCGTCCCCGGGAACGAAGACCGACCGCAAGGTGCCGTGTCGCGCGATCACCGCCAGCCACGCCTCCGCGAGCACGGCGCGGGGCACCGGGGCCGGCAGGCGGAACGACAGCGCCATCCACGAGCCCGGCCGATCCCCCGCGCCGACATGGCGGCGCTGGTCGAAGGAGACCGGCAGTTCCCGTCCTGGCGCGGAGACCCTCACGTCGTAGCCCAGCAAGCGTCCGAACGGGAGCCGTAGATGCGCGACATTCGTGAGTCGCATGGCGGTACCCTAGCCCCGATCACCGAGTGATGTGAGGAGCGACCGTGCCGAGATTCCCTGTGCCGGGAGCGGATCTCGCCGTGGAGCTCAGCGACGAGGGAGGCCCTCCTGTCGTGCAGCTCCACGGTCTCACCTCGAGCCGTTCACGCGATCGAGTACTCGATCTCGATCTCGGTCGCGGCCTGACCGGCACTCGGCTTCTCCGCTACGACGCCCGCGGCCACGGCGATTCATCGGGACGCGAGGTGGCCGACGACTACCGCTGGTCGTCGCTGGCCGATGACCTCCTGAGGCTGGTGGACCACTGGTTCCCCGGCGAGCAGGTACACGGCGTCGGTCCCTCGATGGGCGCCGCGACCCTGCTGCACGCCGCCGTGCGCGCGCCGGACCGGTTCAGCGGACTGACACTGCTCGTGCCACCCACCGCGTGGGAGACGCGTCCGGCGAAAGCCGAGGAGTACCGGGAGGCTGCCATCCTCGTCGAGAGCCGGGGAGTCGACGGCTTCATCGCCGCCGGACGCGACCGGCCCCGTCCTCCGGCGACAGCCGACGCGCCCGACACCAGCCCCGATGTCCCTGAACGACTGCTCCCCGCGGTCCTGCGTGGCGCCGCCCTGAGCGATCTTCCTCGCCACGATGACATCGCCAGTCTCGACATCCCCACGACGGTCCTCGCCTGGGTAGACGATCCCTCGCACCCCGTCTCGACCGCCCGGATCTTGGTCGAGCTGCTGCCACGCGCGACCGTGGAGGTCGTGTCCACACCCGGCGAGGTGCTCCGATGGCCGGACAGGCTGCGCGACGACGTCGCACGTCTCTCCTAGGACGACCGCACCTCGCCGTCGAGGTACCGCCAGCGCCCCTCCTCCTTGGCGAAGCGCGACCGCTCGTGCAGGATCCCCAGCTCTCGCCCGACGAGGTACGTGGCGCGGAATTCGACGGTGCCCGTGGCATCGTCCGGTCCCCCTTCGACTGCCTCGACGATCTGCAGGCCTCGCCATCGCGGATTGTCCGAGAGATCGATCTCGGCCGGCCGGGTCGAGGAGTGCCAGCTGGCGAGCAGCCAGTCCGCATCGCCGCGCCGGAATGCCTCGAACCTCGACCGCATCAGCGCCTCGGCCGTCACGGGCCAGTCCCCCGTCACGAGACCCCGATCCTGCCCTCGTCCGGTGAGGACGCCTGCGCCAGCGAGCGCCGGGGAATGCGCCCCGCGCGATAGGCATCTCGTCCCGCCTGGACCGCGGCGCGCATCGAGCGGGCCATGAGCGGAGCATCGTGTGCGCGGGTCACCGCGCTGGCCAGCAGCACGGCATCGCATCCCAGCTCCATCGCGAGCGCGGCATCCGATGCGGTCCCCACGCCGGCATCGAGGACCACCGGCACGCGTGCGGCCTCGGCGATCATCGAGATGTTGTGCGGATTGAGGATTCCCAAGCCGGTGCCGATGGGAGCCCCTGCCGGCATGACTGCCGCGACGCCGACATCCTCGAGGCGCCGCGCGAGGATCGGGTCGTCGTTGGTGTAGGCGAACACCGAGAAGCCATCGGCCACGAGCTCGTCCGCGGCGGTGAGCAGCTCCACCGGATCAGGCAGCAGCGTGTCCTCGTCGGCCACGACCTCGAGCTTGATCCAATCGGTCTCCAACGCCTCTCTCGCCAGCTGCGCGGTCAACACGGCATCGCGCGCGGTGAAGCAGCCGGCGGTGTTGGGCAGCGCGTGGACGCCGAGACGTTCGAGCATGGCGAAGACCGAATTGCCGGCGGCGGCGTAACGACGGATCGCCACGGTGGTCACCTGGGTGCCGGAGGCGACGAGCGCCTCCTCGAGCGTGGCGAGCGAGGTCGCGCCCCCGGTGCCCATGATGAGACGGCTGTCGAGCCGCACTCCCGCGATGTCCAACGCGTCGACCATGTCAGCCTCCCTGAGTGGCCGTGACGACGTCGACTGCGACTCCGTCCGCGAGTACATGGTCGTGCCAGTCGCCGCGCGGGACGACCATGCCATCGACAGCGACGGCGACGCCGAGACGCCCACCGTCGACCGGCGCGCCGGCGGCGTCCAGCTCACGCTCGATATGCCGGGCGATGATCTCGCGCAACGTGCTGCCGGTGGATACGTCTGTCTCTTGCCCGTCGAGGACGATGGAGATCGTGCCGGCGGTCATGGTGCTCCTCCTGTGGTCGGGTCGGAACGGTGGAAGCGGTACGGGTCCAGCGCGGCGAGCATCCCGGGCTCCACCGGCAGCCGATCGACGAGATCGGCGGTCACCTCGCTGCCGAGCGGAGCGAGCAGGATCCCATGACGGAAGTAGCCGGTCGACACGACCAGGCCCGGGTCGAGTCGGCCGACGAGCGGAACATCGTCGGGAGTGCCCGGGCGTGCCCGTGTCATGGTCTCGACGAGACGGGTGTCGAGCACGCCCGGTACGAGGCGCCACGCGTCGTCGAGGAGGCGGTGCACGCCCTCCGCGCTCGGACGCGGGTCGTCATCCTCGCGGGTCGTGGCGCCGAGCACGAGACTCCCGTCGCGCCGCGGCACGAGATAGACCGATCGACCGCGGACGAGGCCGCGGACGGTTCGGGTCAGCAGTGGACGGGCGCCGCGGGACGGCTCGAGGCGGAGGATGTCGCCATAGACCGGCCGCAGCGGCAGGCGCGGAAGCTCGGGCAGAGAACCGAGACCGGTGCAGAGCACCACCTGGTCGCCACGATGCTCGGTGCCGTCGACGAGCCGCACACCCCTCGTCGCGCCGTCCTCACGGAGCAATCCGGCGACCTCGGAGCGGATGACACGATCGCCCAGCGCCTCGATCAGTGCCACGCACATCGCGCGCGGATCGATCTGGTGATCGTCCGGGAGACTGACTCCTCCGGCGATGCCGGGCGCCAGGGCGCCTTCGAGCCGCCGGGCCGCAAGGGAGGACACGCGAACCGCACGCAGACCGAGCGAGGCCTGGAGCGCGGTGAGCTCGTCGAGGGCGGCGCGGTCGGCGTGATCGGCTGCCACGACCAGGGTCTCGGTCGGCAGGTAGCCGACCTCCTCGGGCCGGCCCGGCACGAGACGCTCGACGAGGTCGGCATAGCGGCGCGCGGACTCGACCATGAGCGGATAGAGCGACGGCTGACCCCACACGACCTCCGAGGCCGGCGCGAGCATCCCGGCGGCGGCACGTGTAGCACCGGAGGCGGGAGCGGGGTCGCAGACCGTGACGTTCCAGCCGCGCTCGACGAGTCGCCAGGCGGTGGTGAGGCCGATGATCCCGGCCCCGGCGACGATGACGTCCGCCATGGTGTCCCTTCCTCCGGCGGCATGATCCGCATCAGGTCTGGCGGTCGGCACGTGGCCCTCTCAGCCCCCTCCGGGGCTCCCGCGAACACCACTAGCCTAGAGGACATGACCGATGCTCCTTCGTTCGCCGCTGCCTCGCCCGCCTCGCTCGGGGGCGCCGAACGACGTCGACGGCTGGCCGATGCGCGTCTCTATGTGTGCACGGATGCGCGGACAGGTGGGGATATCGCGGAGTTCGCGGGCGCCGCCTTCGACGGCGGGGTCGACATCATCCAGGTGAGAGACAAGACGATCGAGGCCGCGGACGAGATCGCGGCTCTCACTGCAGTGGCCGCAGTGGCCCGGCGTCATGAAACGATGTTCGCGGTCAACGACCGCGCGGACGTGGCCGCGCTCGTGGGGGCCGATATCTTCCACATCGGGCAGCGCGATCTCACCCCGGCTCAGGCACGTGGACTGCTGGGCCCCGATGTGGTGATCGGGCGGTCGACCCATGCGGTGGAACAGATCGACGCGGCCGAGGCCGATCCGGAGGTGGACTACTTCTGCGTCGGCCCGGTGTGGGAGACCCCCACCAAACCCGGCCGAGCCGCGGTCGGCCTCGATGTGCTCCGCTACGCGGCCGCGATGGCGACGAAACCGTGGTTCGCGATCGGCGGCATCGCCGCGGGCGAGCGGCTCGATGCGGTGCTCACCGCCGGCGCCGAACGGATCGTTGTGGTCCGCGCGATCACACAGGCCGCTGATCCCGCTGTCGCGGCACGCGGCCTGCGAGCGCGCCTGGGCTGAGGTGTCTCACCGGCCCTGGCCGCGCACCGAGCGCCGGTCCAGCCAGCGCGGCACTCGTCGGGCGTAGTGGTCGTAGTCGGTGCCGAACGCGGCACGGAGCGCCTTCTCCTCGACGGGGATCTGGCACCGATCGACGACGGCTATGTACAGGGCGAGAGGGACTCCGGCGGTCCACGATCGTCGCCCCACCGCGTGTGCGAGCAGAAGCCCTGCCATTCCCACGTACATGGGGTTGCGCGACCTCCGGTAGGGGCCGGTCTCGACCAATGCGGTCACTCGATCGACATCCACCGGGTTCACGGTGGTGCCTTCACGGCGGAACCTGGCCGCCGATCCTCCCAGCATCCATACGGATCCCACGGCCAGCGCCGCGGCACCGGTGAGAGACAGCGGCGTGGGGGCCGAACGTCTGGCGCACACGCTTTGAGCGACGGCCGCGACGCCGGTGAGCAGGAGAGGCGGGATTCGAGGCACGCTCATGGTCTCGCTCCCGGAACCGATCGCCATTGCAGAACGGCTGCGGCGCCGTCGAAGAGTGCCGTCGTCGCCAGCAGCGCGGTTCCCCAGCGCGAAGGGCGATGTCTGAGCATCAACGCGCAGGTGCCGACCCAGCCGACGTTCACGAGCGCCGCCCGTCGCAGGTCTCGTGCTGTCGGCCGGGTACGCGCGGAGGCCAGCAGCATCACGCCGGTGGCCCCCAGAGCGGCCCCCGCGGGCGCTCTCCATGACGATGCCGGGAGAACGAGCTCCGCGACCGAATCGCTGGCCGCGGTGACGGCTGCGGCGGCGAGGCAGCCGGCGCCGTCGGCGACGAGAACGGATCGCGCATCGAGGACCATCGCCCTCAGCCGATCTGACCCGTCACCTGCGAGCGGAGCGCGGCGACATCGCTTCCGTCCGCCCCGAAGCCGAGACTCATGATCTTCTTGCCATCGGAGGCCTGGCGGAGCGTCTTTCCGTCGACACGCAGGTCGGTCGGTGATGCAACGGCATAGCGCTTGAGGGTCATCCCGAGCGGGTTGCGGATCTGGATCTCGTTCGGCTCGACCTTGGCCATCGGGTTGACCAGCATCAGCACCCCGAGCGCGACGAGGATGCCACCCGCGGCGGTGCCGAGGCCCTGGCCGGTCAGGATCGAGGTCAGGGCGAGGAAGGCTCCGATCACCAGCTCGGCGATCGCGAGGCCACGGTGGTAACGAATCGTCATCGGCGTCATGGCGACACCTTACGTGGGCCCCGGCCGTCCACGACCAGCTATCTCGCGGCATCCCAGTTGGCGCATGGCTGGACCGATCCTCGGCGAACACCCGCGCACGGCGGCATCCGTGCAGGAGGCTCCGCGTCGACCCATGTGTCGTAGCCGTCCGATCCCGGCTGCCAGTATCCGCCGGTCCACAGCCTCGACGCGGGGTGGAAGGCGTTCATGAACATCTCGCAATCGCAGCAGCACGCGCCCAGCACGGAGAGCCGCTGCAGTAATGCCGTGGCGCGCGGCGCGGCGTGATCGCGATACGCCATCGCGAAGCGGTGGGTGTTGTCGCAACCGAACTCGGCAAACTGCCGATCGACGTAGCACACCAGACACTCCCCCGGCTTCGGCGTCAGTAGTGCGTGCGAGCTCTCCAGCAGGATCTGCTCGGCTTCGTTCTCGATGAGTTCTCTGTCCATGTCGGCACCGTCCCAGAGAGGCCCGACATTCCGTGTCGCCCGGATGCCGGGTATCCACAGGGCGAATCAGCGATCAGTCGGGCGAGCACCCTTAGGATGAGGCAGCATGTCGACCGCCCCGTTCCCCGAACCCGGCTCCACCGATGATCTGCGTGGCCTGTTGCTCGACTATCTCGATTACTACCGAGCCGTCATCACGGACAAACTCGACGGACTCGGACCCGATCAACTCGTCAGCACGAACGTGCCTTCTGGGTGGACGCCTGCAGGACTGGTCAATCACCTGGTCCATGCGGAGCGGCGATGGCTGGTCTGGGGATTCCTGGCCGAGCCCGTCGACGATCCCTGGCGCGACATGGCGCCTTCGGGCGGATGGGTGACTCTCGAAACCCGGTACGACGAGCTCGAGAGGGCGCTTCTCGACGCCGGACGTCGTACGCGGGCCATCGTCGAGGAGCACGATCTCACCGAGACCGCTGGCGTCGGCGGCCGGTTCCCGGACCACGCGTCGGCACCACAGTTGCAATGGATACTGCTGCATCTGGTCCAGGAGTATGCCCGGCACGCCGGGCATCTGGACATCGCACGTGAGGTGCTCGACGGCCACGGCGGCGCCGTCACCGACCCATAGGGGCACCACCTGGGACTTCGGGAGGGCGAAGGCGTCACCTGACGAACCCCGTGGGTGAGGCCGACGGTTCAGCCGGCTCGTGGAAGACGGGTAGCTGGTGGGTGTGTGGGGAGGCGTCGCTTGTGGTGGCGTGGGTCGGCGCCGGGTAGGAGGCGGCCTTGGCGGTCGGTGAACTCGTGGGTCGTGGGGTCGATGACGAGTGTTCCGGCATGAACCGCCCGATGGCATCTGGGACAGAGACCGATCAGGTTGGCCAGGTCGGTGGGTCCACCGCGGGACCACCAGATGATGTGATGGATATGCACCACGGGCGCCCGACATCCCGGGGACGCGCACTCGTGTCCTTGTCGGGCGAGGACCGCAGTCCGTTGCCTGGGCGTCGCCAACCGGCTACTGCGCCCGACGTCCAGGACTCCGTCCTTACCCCCGACTGCGACTGGGGTGATGTCGGCTTCGCAGATCATCTCCTGCAGCTGCCGGATACCGATGGTCCCGAACCCCACCAACTCCCCAGACCCGGCATCGTTCATCAGGGTGCTGGCGTCGATCGTCAGGGCCAGGTGCGGACGCACCCCCTTGTCCCCGGGAAGACCACCCTCCAACACCGAGTCGAGGAGTCGTTCCAGCCCGTCGACTCGCCGCTGGGCGCTCGTGCGCGGATCATCCGCGCCCTGGGGCGCCGACAGCGACTGCAACAACGTGGTGAGTTTCGCGCCGGTGGTCGAATTGAGGAACCCGTTGATGTGAACACCGTCAGGGACGGGGTTCACCTGGATATCCTCACGGGCCATGCCATCGATCCACGCCTGATCCAGTTCATCGGGATACACCGCGTCCCGCAGCCTACGGACCACTTCACGTAGAGCGGCAGGCTCAGCGGCGGACGCCACATCGAGAAGTTCAGGGAGCAGGTCACGGGTGTGTCCCGGGCCGACATGCGTGACCGCATACGACAGGTGCTTCACATGCTCCAACGACACCCCACCCGCAGAAGCCAGTTCCGCGGCCTCGGGGATCTGCTTCAGCGTCACCCCAGACCTGACCAACTCACTCGCCCGACGCGAACTCACCCGCAACTGATCACGCAACCACGCCTTCACCGTCGAGTAACCCTCACCCTCGTGCTCCAGGGTCTCGGACATCTCAGCAGTCAGTTGAGCCTGGGCGGCATCGATCGCATTGCTCGCCTCTTCCAACGCCCGCAACGCATCGGTCGAAGGCGCGAACGCCTCCAACAACGCCGCGGTGTCCCGCAGCCGCTGCGCCAGATCCCCCGAACTCATACACCTATAATATCGAACAAGCGTTCGAACATCAAGAGGTGGTGGCAGACTTTTTCGTTGGCCTGCCAGGGTACGGAAGATGTGACTCCCTGGTAGTCATAGCAACCGCCGAGGCACATCCTTCGTCACCACCAGACGAGGCGGCCGCATCGTGAAGCGGCTCATAGATGGCCTCACCACGAACGCGGCGTTCAGCGAACAGACCTATGACTCGGCGAATACACCCAGCCGATTCCCACTCGGATCGACGAACTCGAACCGGCGCCCGCCCGGAAAGTCATAGGGTCCCGCCGCGATCATCCCGCCTGCATTCCGGACCGCCTCGACCGTGGCGTCCAGATCCTCCGAGAACAACAGCACGAGGGGACCGTCGCCGCCAGATGCCGAGCCAGCGGCCAGACCCCCGATCTCGCCCTCACCGTCCGGTGATCTGATCCCGCTGTACGCCGGGCCGTAGTCGTTGAACTCCCACCCGAAAGCCGCCGTGTAGAAGTCGCGAGCCGCGGCGAGATCGGTGACCCCGAACTCGATATAGCTGATCACATGATGCTTGGGTCCGGGCATAGCGCGACGCTACTGACCTTTGCCTCTGATCGCCACCTCACACGGCGACCCCACACAGCAACTTGACCCGGCACGTAATTGCTGGACACCACCCCGCCAGGGCACGGTGATCGACATGACTGACAACTCCCGCTCTGCCGCGACGGTGGAGCCGAGCGCGCCGCGCCCATCGAGCTTCGGACGTGTCATGCAGGCGATACTCGTGGTCGTCGCGCTGCTCCAGGTCATCCTGGTAGCCACGCAGGCGATGCTGGCCGGTATCGGGCTCGATGGCCGAGCCATCGGTGCAGACTTGCACGAGAGCAACTCGACCGTCGTCGCGATCGTCGGCGTCGTCCAGGTGATCGCCGCGGTGCTGTGGTGGCGCCCTGGCCGTGGGCGTGGGGCGGCGCCCCTGCTCGCCGCCGGACTGCTCCTGGCGGTGATGGCTCAGATGGTCGCCGGACAGAACAGTGTCCTGGCCGTGCACATTCCGCTCGGTATCGGGATCCTGCTCGGCAGCATCTGGCTGCTGCGGATCGCCCTGCGCCGGCAACCCAGCAGCACGTGAGGCCTCCGATGGGCATCCCAGCGGACGCGAGCCCGGCACGTGCAGCCATCGGACGGCGGTCCTTCCTGCGGCTCTCACTCGGTTCCGTCGCCGCCGTCACCCTCGCCGGATGCGGCTTGCTCGGCTCCCGCGACGACCTCAACACCGTCGGCACGATCACCTTCGACGAGCCGCTGAGCATCCCACCACTGCTCGAGGCGACATCGGCGGGAGGGCACCGCGTGTACGAACTGGTGACGCGGTCGGGCCGGTCGGTCATCCTCGACGGCGCCGAGACCCCGACCTGGGGAATCAATGGGCCGTTCCTCGGCCCCACGCTGCGTGCGCATCGCGGCGACACGATCCGGATCGACGTGCGCAACGAGCTGGACGAGGCGACGACGCTGCATTGGCACGGCATGCACCTTCCTGCCTCCGCCGACGGCGGCCCGCACCAGACGATCTCGCCCGGAGGGTCCTGGTCGCCCACCTGGACCGTCGACCAGCCGGCAGCGACGCTCTGGTATCACCCGCATCCGCACGGCGAGTCCGAGCGCCACACGTATCGCGGTCTCGCCGGGATGTTCATCCTGACCGACGACGTGGAGGCAGGGCTCGACCTCCCCCGCGACTACGGCGTCGACGACATCCCGGTCATCGTGCAGGACAAGACCTTCGACAGCCGGGGGCGATTCTCCGACGGAGACGACCAGTACGTCGGCAGCCTCGGCGACACCGTACTCGTCAACGGGACGGCCAACGCGTTCTTCGAGGTCACCGCCGAACACACCCGACTCCGCCTGCTCAACGCCTCCACGGCCCGCAGCTACGCTTTCGGCTTCTCCGATGGCCGAGATTTCGCGTTGATCGCGACCGATGGCGGCCTCCTCGAGGCACCCGTCGAGCTGTCCAGCATCCTCCTCACGCCTGGAGAACGCGCCGAGATCGTGGTGACGATGTCGGGGACGGATGACACGGTCACACTTCGCTCCTACCCGCAGGACCTCGGCGTCTCCGGCGGCCGAGCCCGAGGCGCGGGAGCCGACGATGAGCTGGACATCCTCCTGCTGACCACGGCGACCGATCTCGCACCCCGTCCCCGGATCCCCTCCCAGCTGGCCCAACTGGACGACATCTCACCGACCGACGACACCGCGACGCGGACGTTCGAGCTAGGCAATGACCGCATCAACGGGCAGCAGATGGACATGGCCCGCATCGACGAGGTGATCCCGGTCGGGACGACCGAAGTCTGGGAAGTGGTCAACACGCACTCACAACCCCATAACTTCCACATCCACGACGTCCAGTTCCGGGTCGTGAGCATCGACGGTCAGTCACCGCCGCCCGAGCTGCGCGGCCGCAAGGACACGGTGTACACGCCTCCCGGGTCGCGCATCCGATTGACCATGCGCTTCGACGACTATGCCGATCCCGAGACGCCCTATATGTACCACTGCCATCTACTCCGCCACGAGGACCGAGGAATGATGGGACAGTTCGTCGTCGTCGAACCCGGCCAGAGGCCGACCGAGCTCAGCCACCACCACGGCTGACGGCTGCAGCCTCCTCGGAGCTCGCCAACTGATGAAGGATCTCGCGGGTGGCGTCGTCTGCGGGAAAGAAGGTCTCTATGGCGAGCTCGTCGAGCGTAATGTCCCGAGGAGATCCGAAGACCGACACGACGTAGAGCAGCGAGAGCCGCCCGAACGGCGTGTCCAGCCGCATCGGCGTCACCATGTCGGTGTGATCGCCCGGCACATCCTCGCTGGGACGGTCAGGCAGCGGGTAGTTCTCCAACTCGTCAAGGAGATCGGCCAGGGCCGGATCGGCGGTGCGTTCGTATTGCCGGCGGACCCGTCGCACGGTGAGCGTGCGCCATTGGACCGGGTTGGCCAGCTGCCCGGCCATGCCGTCGGGGTGCAGGGTCGCTCGCAGCATGTTGAGGCGGGGTTCGCGCAGCCGCTGCGGCACCCCTGCCAGGAACCGCGACATCGATCGGTTCGAGGCGAGCAGCTCCCAGCGGGCGTTGACGGCGACCGAGGGATAGGGCTCGTGTCCGGCGAGCACCAGGTCGATGGCGCTCCTGGCTGCCCCGAGGTCGTCCAGGGGGTGCTCGGGATGGGGCGGTGCGAATCCGGCCGCCAGGTAGAAGCCGTTCCGGTCCCGCAGCGGCACATCGAGTTCGTCACAGAGACGGCCGATCATCGACCGGCTCGGTTGGGAGCGGCCGGTCTCGATGAAACTGAGGTGCCTGGTCGAGACATCGGCGGCGATCGACAACTCGAGCTGCGATCGCCGGCGGTGTTCCCGCCACCTGCGGATCAACGCGCCCACCGACTCGTGCTGACTCATGTGTCAAGACTATGAGCGGTGTCCATGACCTCGGAGGTCATCGACAACGCTCCTGTCCGCGCACATGCTGGTCGTGCGATCGATCGTGACCGCCCCGCTACTTCGCCGAGGAGAACCATGAGCCTGTTCGACGATATCGATCCCGCGCAGTTCATCGTCGAGTTCGACGAGCGGTTCCATGCCGCGGTCGTCGACGGTGACGAGGACCTCGCCGCCGTCGTCGATCGTTTCCACACCGCGGACATCCTCCAGGTCGCCGACGGACACCCGATGGACCGTGAGAAGCTCATCGCCCACGTCCGCCCGACACGCAAGCAACGGCCGAGCCTGCGCATCGAGATGGGCGATGCCCTAGCCGAGGAGGACCGTCTCGCGGCGAGATATCGGATGCACGTCGGACGCCCCCGTGGCGATGACGTGGAACGGCTGACCATCGACGTCCATTTCTTCGGTCGGTTCGCGCTGGATGGCCGGATGCGCAGCGCGCATATCCTCACGAGAATGGAGCGCCTCGGATCATGACCGTTGCCCAGACCTATACCGTCCTCGGCATGGCGTGCGGACACTGCGAGACCTTCGTCGCCGAGGAGCTTCGGCAGCTCGACGGCGTCGAGTCGGTCTCCGTCGACGTGGACGGAGACTCCGTCACCGTGATCAGCCGGCACTCGCTCGAGTCGGATCGGGTCGCCGACGCGGTGTCCCGGGCCGGTTACGAGCTCATCGTGACCGACCAGTGACACGGCCCGTTCGATGACGACGCATCCTTCACGGCTGCCAGAGGCCGCGAGCTCGCCTGGCGCTACCTCCGTCAGCTGAGTTCGCGTTTGAGGATCTTGCCCGTCGAGGTCATCGGGAGCTCGTCGCGGAACTCCACGATGCGCGGGTACTTGTAGGCCGCGAACTGCTCCTTGCCCCACGCGACCAGCTCGTCCTCGGTGACCTCGACACCGGGCTCGCGCACGACGACGGCCTTGACCTCCTCGCCGTGGGACTCGTGCGGCACGCCGATGACCGCGACCAGCGAGACCGCCGGATGCGTCATCAGCACCTCCTCGAGCTCACGCGGATACACGTTGTAGCCGCCGCGGATGATCATGTCCTTGCTGCGGTCGACGATGAAGTAATAACCGTTCTCGTCACGACGGCCCAGATCCCCGGAGCGGAACCACTCACCATGGATCGCCTCCTCAGTCGCGGCGGGGCGCTTGTAGTAGCCCTTCATGATGCCGTGACCCTTGATCGCGATCTCACCGATCGCCTCCGGGTCATCGGCAATCTCGTTCCACTCGTTGTCGATGAGCTTCATCTCCACCCCCTTGACCGGCGTGCCGATCGAACCCACCACCGGCGGCTTACCCCACGGCGAGAACGAGGCGACCGGCGAGGTCTCCG
>NZ_JAERWM010000038.1:0-5368 GCF_016918125.1 Aeromicrobium sp. YIM 150415
GTCGTTGGTGTGCGTCTGATGTTTGATAACTCAACAGTGTGTCATTTAGTCGACGATTTTTTGAATTAATTAGGCATCCTGCATTCGTGTGGGGTGTCTCGATTCCGAGACAGTTTACTGCCAGTTTTTGGTGGTTCTGTGTTTTGGGGTTGAGCTTTTTGTTGTTTTTCAACGGAGAGTTTGATCCTGGCTCAGGACGAACGCTGGCGGCGTGCTTAACACATGCAAGTCGAGCGGTAAGGCCCTTTCGGGGGTACACGAGCGGCGAACGGGTGAGTAACACGTGAGCAACCTGCCCTTCTCTTGGGGATAACCAGTGGAAACGCTGGCTAATACCCGATATGACTATCTCACGCATGTGGGGTGGTGGAAAGTTCTGGCGGAGGAGGATGGGCTCGCGGCCTATCAGCTTGTTGGTGAGGTAGTGGCTCACCAAGGCGACGACGGGTAGCCGGCCTGAGAGGGTGACCGGCCACACTGGGACTGAGACACGGCCCAGACTCCTACGGGAGGCAGCAGTGGGGAATATTGGACAATGGGCGAAAGCCTGATCCAGCAACGCCGCGTGAGGGATGACGGCCTTCGGGTTGTAAACCTCTTTCAGCACCGACGAAGCGAGAGTGACGGTAGGTGCAGAAGAAGGACCGGCCAACTACGTGCCAGCAGCCGCGGTAATACGTAGGGTCCGAGCGTTGTCCGGAATTATTGGGCGTAAAGGGCTCGTAGGCGGTTTGTCGCGTCGGGAGTGAAAACTCAGGGCTTAACTCTGAGCGTGCTTTCGATACGGGCAGACTTGAGGGATGCAGGGGAGAATGGAATTCCTGGTGTAGCGGTGGAATGCGCAGATATCAGGAGGAACACCGGTGGCGAAGGCGGTTCTCTGGGCATTTCCTGACGCTGAGGAGCGAAAGCATGGGGAGCGAACAGGATTAGATACCCTGGTAGTCCATGCCGTAAACGTTGGGCGCTAGGTGTGGGGACCTTCCACGGTTTCCGTGCCGCAGCTAACGCATTAAGCGCCCCGCCTGGGGAGTACGGCCGCAAGGCTAAAACTCAAAGGAATTGACGGGGGCCCGCACAAGCGGCGGAGCATGCTGATTAATTCGATGCAACGCGAAGAACCTTACCTGGGTTTGACATATGCCGGACGACTGCAGAGATGTGGTTTCCCTTGTGGTCGGTATACAGGTGGTGCATGGCTGTCGTCAGCTCGTGTCGTGAGATGTTGGGTTAAGTCCCGCAACGAGCGCAACCCTCGTCCTATGTTGCCAGCACGTGATGGTGGGGACTCATAGGAGACTGCCGGGGTCAACTCGGAGGAAGGTGGGGATGACGTCAAGTCTTCATGCCCCTTATGTCCAGGGCTTCAAGCATGCTACAATGGCCGGTACAAACCGCTGCGAAGCCGTGAGGTGGAGCGAATCGGAAAAAGCCGGTCTCAGTTCGGATTGGGGTCTGCAACTCGACCCCATGAAGTCGGAGTCGCTAGTAATCGCAGATCAGCAACGCTGCGGTGAATACGTTCCCGGGCCTTGTACACACCGCCCGTCACGTCATGAAAGTCGGCAACACCCGAAGCCGGTGGCCTAACCCCTTGTGGGAGGGAGCCGTCGAAGGTGGGGCTGGCGATTGGGACGAAGTCGTAACAAGGTAGCCGTACCGGAAGGTGCGGCTGGATCACCTCCTTTCTAAGGAGCATGTAGCGCGACTGTGCCCTGTTGGGTGTGGTTGTTGTTGTCGCCGTTGGTGCCCGTGTGTGGTGCCCGGTGGCTGCTCATTAGTGGACGTCGATTACGTTGCTCTCTCTGTGGAGGGGGTGCTCATCATGCATGCTGTTTGGGTGTGGTGGTGGGGGTGGCACACTGTTGGGTTATGAGGCATTGGGCGTTGTTGTCTGGTGGCTTGTTCGGGCTGCGTGGTCTTCATACCACTGCCGGGTTTTCTGGTGGGTTTGGTGGGGGCTGGTGCGTGGTGCCGGTGGTGTTTTGAGAACTTCATAGTGGACGCGAGCATCTTTGTAGTGTTGACAAGCTACTAAGTGCACATGGTGGATGCCTTGGCATCGAGAGCCGATGAAGGACGTTGGAGTCTGCGAAAAGCCCTGGGGAGTTGACAACCGAGCTGTGATCCGGGGATGTCCGAATGGGGAAACCCAGCACGAGTTATGTCGTGTTACCCGCGCTTGAATATATAGGGCGTGTGGAGGGAACGTGGGGAAGTGAAACATCTCAGTACCCGCAGGAAGAGAAAACAACCGTGATTCCGGGAGTAGTGGCGAGCGAAACCGGATGAGGCTAAACCTCAGGTGTGTGATAGCCGGCAGGCGTTGCATCTGGGGGGTCGTGGGGCCGTGCTGATCGTTCTGCCGAGCGGTCGAAGAGTGAGAAACCGTCAGTGAAGGTGAACCGGCTGGGATGTCGGGACAGAGAGGGTGAGATCCCCGTAGCTGTAAGCTGATGGCTCTTGTGCGTGACCCCGAGTAGCACCGTACTCCTGAAATTCGGTGTGAATTTGGCGGGACCACCCGTTAAGCCTAAATACTCCTCGATGACCGATAGCGGACTAGTACCGTGAGGGAAAGGTGAAAAGTACCCCGGGAGGGGAGTGAAAGAGTACCTGAAACCATGTGCATACAATCCGTCGGAGCATTCACTTGTGGGTGTGACGGCGTGCCTTTTGAAGAATGAGCCTGCGAGTTAGTGTTATGTAGCGAGGTTAAGCCGTTGGGGTGGAGCCGTAGCGAAAGCGAGTCCGAATAGGGCGTTGAGTTGCATGATCTAGACCCGAAGCGGAGTGATCTATCCATGGGCAGGTTGAAGCGCGGGTAAGACCGCGTGGAGGACCGAACCCACCTAGGTTAAAAACTGGGGGGATGACCTGTGGATAGGGGTGAAAGGCCAATCAAACTCCGTGATAGCTGGTTCTCCCCGAAATGCATTTAGGTGCAGCGTGACGTGTTTCTTGCCGGAGGTAGAGCACTGGATGGGCTAGGGGGCCTACCAGCTTACTGAACTCAGCCAAACTCCGAATGCCGGTAAGTGAGAGCGTTGCAGTGAGACTGCGGGGGATAAGCTTCGTAGTCGAGAGGGAAACAGCCCAGACCATCAGCTAAGGCCCCTAAGCGGTTGCTAAGTGGAAAAGGATGTGGAGTCGCAGAGACAACCAGGAGGTTGGCTTAGAAGCAGCCATCCTTGAAAGAGTGCGTAATAGCTCACTGGTCAAGTAATTCCGCGCCGACAATTTAGCGGGGCTCAAGCAATCCGCCGAAGCTATGGCATTCACACATGTGATAGGCCTTTGTGGTCCAGTCGTGTGGATGGGTAGGGGAGCGTCGTGTCGCGAGTGAAGCAGCCGGGTGACCGAGTTGTGGATGCGACACGAGTGAGAATGCAGGCATGAGTAGCGAATGAAGAGTGAGAAACTCTTCCACCGGATGACCAAGGGTTCCAGGGTCAAGCTAATCTTCCCTGGGTAAGTCGGGACCTAAGGCGAGGCCGACAGGCGTAGTCGATGGACAACGGGTTGATATTCCCGTACCGGCGATAGATCGTCCCTGGCGAGGTCAGTGATGCTAAGCACCCGAAGCCATCTTCAGTCTCTTCGGAGACAGGGATTGGTGGAGCGTGTGACCCGAGCTGGTAGTAGCCAAGCGATGGTGTGACGCAGGAAGGTAGCTCATCCTCGGCGATGGTAGTCCGAGGGTAAGAATGTAGGACTGACGGTAGGTAAATCCGCCGTCTATAGTGTCTGAGATTCGATGCCACTTCACCTACGGGTGTTGTGTGAGTGATCCTATGCTGCCGAGAAAAGCATCTAGCGAGATCTGTAGCCGCCCGTACCCCAAACCGACTCAGGTGGTCAGGTAGAGAATACTAAGGTGATCGAGTGAATCATGGTTAAGGAACTCGGCAAAATGCCCCCGTAACTTCGGGAGAAGGGGGGCCGGATACGTGAACACCCTTGCGGTGGGAAGCGTTGAAGGCCGCAGAGACCAGGCCCAAGCGACTGTTTATTAAAAACACAGGTCCGTGCTAAGTCGTAAGACGCCGTATACGGACTGACTCCTGCCCGGTGCTGGAAGGTTAAGGGGACGTGTTAGCCGCAAGGCGAAGCGCAGAACTTAAGCCCCAGTAAACGGCGGTGGTAACTATAACCATCCTAAGGTAGCGAAATTCCTTGTCGGGTAAGTTCCGACCTGCACGAATGGAGTAACGACTTGGGCGCTGTCTCAACCATGAACTCGGCGAAATTGCACTACGAGTAAAGATGCTCGTTACGCGCGGCAGGACGGAAAGACCCCGGGACCTTTACTATAGCTTGGTATTGGTGTTTGGTTCGACTTGTGTAGGATAGGTGGGAGACTGTGAAGCGGCCACGCCAGTGGTTGTGGAGTCATCGTTGAAATACCACTCTGGTCGTACTAGATATCTAACTTAGGTCCGTTATCCGGATCAGGGACAGTGCCTGGTGGGTAGTTTAACTGGGGCGGTTGCCTCCTAAAATGTAACGGAGGCGCCCAAAGGTTCCCTCAGCCTGGTTGGCAATCAGGTGTTGAGTGTAAGTACACAAGGGAGCTTGACTGCGAGAGTGACGGCTCGAGCAGGGACGAAAGTCGGGACTAGTGACCCGGCGCTGGCATGTGGAAGCGGCGTCGCTCAACGGATAAAAGGTACCCCGGGGATAACAGGCTGATCTTCCCCAAGAGTCCATATCGACGGGATGGTTTGGCACCTCGATGTCGGCTCGTCGCATCCTGGGGCCGTAGCAGGTCCCAAGGGTTGGGCTGTTCGCCCATTAAAGCGGCACGCGAGCTGGGTTTAGAACGTCGTGAGACAGTTCGGTCCCTATCCGCCGCGCGCGTAGGAAACTTGAGAAAGGCTGCCCCTAGTACGAGAGGACCGGGGTGGACGAACCTCTGGTGTGCCAGTTGTACCGCCAGGTGCACGGCTGGTTGGCTACGTTCGGAAGTGATAACCGCTGAAAGCATCTAAGCGGGAAGCACGTTTCAAGATGAGGTTTCCCACCCGTCATGGGTTAAGGCCCCCAGCAGACCACTGGGTTGATAGGCCAGAAGTAGAAGCACAGCAATGTGTGGAGCTGACTGGTACTAATAGGCCGAGGGCTTGTCACCCAACACATACTTTTCGAGTTGTTCGCGTCCACTATGAGGTTCCCAGACCATCACCGGCTATTAATTGGATAGTTGGATGGTTGATAGAGTTACGGCGACCATAGCGAAGGGGAAATACCCGGTCACATTCCGAACCCGGAAGTCAAGCCCTTCAGCGCCGATGGTACTGCACTGGAGACGGTGTGGGAGAGTAGGACGTCGCCGGACAAACATTAGCGCGAGGCCGCCCCAAACACA
>NZ_JAERWM010000001.1:0-154888 GCF_016918125.1 Aeromicrobium sp. YIM 150415
TGCCGGACTCGACGAAGTCGTCGATCTCGCCGTCGAGCACGGCCTGGGTGTTACCGGTCTCGTGCTCGGTACGCAGATCCTTGACCATCTGATACGGGTTGAGCACATAGTTGCGCATCTGGTCGCCCCACGAAGCGGCGACGTCGCCGCGCAGCTCATCGAGCTGGGCACGCTCCTCGGCCTTCTTGAGCGCGAGCAGCTTGGCCTTCAAGATGACCATCGCGCTGGCCTTGTTCTGCAGCTGCGACTTCTCGTTCTGGCAGCTCACCACCACGCCGGTGGGGATATGGGTGAGGCGGACCGCGGAGTCGGTCGTGTTGACGCTCTGCCCGCCCGGACCGCTGGAACGGTAGACGTCGACGCGGATCTCCTCATCGGGGATGTCGATGTCGTCGGTGGCCTCCAGCACCGGCACGACCTCGACCGCCGCGAACGAGGTCTGCCGGCGGCCCTGATTGTCGAACGGGGAGATGCGCACGAGGCGATGCGTGCCGGCCTCGACCGACAGCGTGCCGTAGGCATAAGGCGCCTTGATGGCGAAGGTCGTGGACTTGAGCCCCGCCTCTTCGGCATAGGAGGTGTCATAGATCTCGACCGGATAGTCGTGGCGCTCGGCCCAGCGCACGTACATGCGCTGCAACATCTCCGCGAAGTCGGCGGCGTCGACACCACCGGCACCGGACCGGATCGTCACGAGAGCCTCGCGCTCGTCGAACTCACCGGAGAGCAGGGTGCGCACCTCAAGGCTCTCGATCGCGCTGGCAAGTCGGTTGATCTCCGCCTCCGCCTCCGCACGCGAATCGGCATCCCCCTCCTCGGCCGCGAGTTCGAGGAGCACCTCCACGTCCTCGAGCCGCTGCCGCAGGGAGGTGGTGCGCTCGAGTTCGGCCTGGAGGACGGACAACCGCCCGGTGACTCGTTGTGCATTGGCCTGGTCGTCCCACAGGTCCGGCGCGCCGACCTGCTCCTGCAGTTCGGCGATCTCGGCGCGGATCGCATCGAGATCGAGCACCTTCTCGATCGACGCCATGGTCGCGTCGAGATGCTTCAGACGTTCGGACAGATCAGGAAGAGCCACCCTGGCAGGTTATCGCCTGGCGTGAACCCGCAGCCACTCACGTGGCTTCGGAAGGTCACGGACCGGCGAAGCGTAACTGCGCCGTCGATTCGGCGGCGATGTCCACCTCTCCGTTCCATCCCGGTGGGCGGAGAGGGAGCACATAGCGGCGATCGAGACGGACGGTCACCATGTCGCCCTGCACCACCACGTCCACTCCGGTGTCGAAGGGGACCACCGATCGCGTCAATGCCGATGCCTCACGCAGATCGAGAACGATCGTGGATCCGGCATCCCCACCGAGATACAGCTGATCACGCGCCAGCCCATCGGCCGCGGTGAGCGCCGCCCTGTCAGCGAGGTTCATCAGATCGCGCCGTTCCAGGAACGCGGCCGAGGCGTTGACGACCACGACGGTCAGCAGACCGAGCACCAGCAGCAGGCCGATGGCCAGGACCGTGGTGTTGCCCTCATCGCGCCTCATGGTGCCCCGCGATAGGTGCCGAACGGTTCGGTGTGGGTCGAGCTGATGTCGATACCGGCGAGCGAGCTCCCCCAGGCATCGGGAACCAAGGGCAGCGGCTGCCGCGTCGTCACGACCACCTCGACGCGCCCACCCGGCTCGAAGCACGCCGGAACACAGCGCAGTTCGATCTCCGGCCGCACGTCGACCCCGAAGTCTCGCCAGGTCAGATCCGCCGCGCGATGAGCCAGCTGGTGGGCGGTCGACTCGTCAGGCGCCTGGACGAACGCTCGCGTCGCCGCAGCACTCGCAGTGGAGGCGGCATACGCCGTCCGCTGGGTGTCGAAGACCGCCACGACGGCATAGACGAAGGGGACCAACAACAGCACCACGAGCCAGGTCAGCTCGATGGTCGCGCTCCCCCGCTCCGTCACGGCTCTCCCTGGATGACGGCGTGACCGGTCACCGTGACCGGGACACCCGGGCCGGCCACGCCGAGCGGCGGGACTTCCGCGTGCATCGTGACCTCGACGACGGGGAGCCCGTCGAGCGTGGTGCGAGTCGCAGCGATGTCCTCGGCGAAGCGCGCCGCCAGCGTCGTGTCGGCGAGACGTCGCGCACTCTGCTCGGCATCGGCGACACTGGCTCCGAGCGGCGCCCCGGCACGAGCTCCTTCGGTGGCTGCCGCGGTCAACGTCGAGCGCACATGCGCGACCAAGGCGAGCTGGACGATGCCGATCGCGATCGGCAGTACCAATGCGAGCGCCAGGACGAACTCCGGCACCGCGGCACCGCGCTCACGCGTCATCCCCCGACGGCGCTCAGAGCGCTGTCGAGCATCGCACTGAGCCGCGGCCCGGCGATCGCCGTCAGCGCCGCCACCAAGCCCGCGGTCATGATCGTGACCATGACCCAGCCGGGCACGTCCCCCTGCTCATCGCGGGGCCGGTCGATCCATCGTCGCAGCATCATTCTTCCTCTCTTCGGGGTCAGAAACCGGATGTCAGGGTGAGGCTGACCCACCCGGGGTAGAAGGCGAAGATCACGGTGACGGGCAGGACGAGGAAGACGACCGGGATCATCATCGTGATCTCCCGCCGGCCCGCGGACTCCACGAGCGCGCGTCGCCCGGCATCGCGGACATCGGCGGACTGCGCATGCAGCACGTCCACCAGCGGTGTGCCGCGTTCTACCGCGACGGCCATCGCCTCGGCGAATCGCGCGATGCTCGGAACCCCCGTCCGGCGCCCGAGCGCGGTGAAGGCCTCCGGTACCGGCGTGCCCGAACGTATGTCGGCGAGGAGTCGCGCGAACTCGTCTCCGAGTGGACCGCGCAGCCGCGCGCCGACCCGTTCGACCGCGGCCCGTGGGCTCTCCCCCGCCGCGACGGCCAGGGCGAGCAGATCAGCCGCGACGGGGAACTCCCGCACGAGCCGTTGCTCTCGGTCCCGGACCTGGGCGGTCAGTCGTTGATCGCAGCCGAAGACTCCAGCCAGGCCGCCGGCGAGGCAGAGCACGAGCAGCGGCGCCAGGGTCGCCCCGCGCGCGGACGCCGCCAGCGCGACGGCGAAGGCCACGCCGAAGCCGGCCAACCCCCACTGGGCCTGCCGCATACGGAAGTCCTCGAGATCACCCCGATCCCCCGCACGCACGAGCCTCCTGGAGACGCTCGCCCCGCTGCCGACGATCTCGCCCACCGCGGTCGTGCTCGCGCGCCAGATCGACGTCAGTCGAGGACCGAGGGACTCCACCGCAGGATCGTGCACCCGTAGATCGCGCACATAGGGCCCGACACGTGCCATCAGCGCCGGACGACGGTTCTCGCGCCACGCCACGACCACCAGGACGAGCCCCATGCTGAGCAGCAGGCCGATGACCGCGCCGATCATGCGAGCACCCGGTCTTCCAAGGGGAGCCGGCCGGCGCGCAGCATCAATCGGTAGGCCACCAGACAGCTGAACGCGCCACCGACGAGCACGGCGACGCCCATCGGCTCCCCGAACCGCCCGATCACCTCGCGCTGGCCGCTCATGAACACGAGGACCAGCCATGGAGCGGCGACGGCCAACCTGGCACCGGAGACGGTCCACGATTGACGCGCCTCCAGCTCTCCCCGAGTGCGCTGATCATCGCGGATATATCCCGCGAGTGAGCGGAGCATTCGTCCGAGGTCTCCCCCACCGACCTCGCGGGCGAGTCGGAGCGCCTCGACGACACGATCACCCGTCGGGTCCGCCAAACGGCCCTTGAGCAACTCGAGGCTCTCCACGAAGCGGCCGGAGGACTGATAGTCGCGGGCGAAGGCCGCGAACGGTTCGCGCAGCGGTTCGGGACCGTGCTCGGCCAGGCTGATGACCGACTCAGGAAGCGACATGCCCGCGCGCACCGCTGATGCCAGCTGGTCCACCGCGTCCGGCCAGGCCTGAGCCTGCTCGCGGCGCCGGCGCCGCTCCACGCCGTGGACGATCGTCACCGGCAACACCGCGGCGGCGAGACCGGCTATCGCACCGATCACCAGGACACCGGTGATCGCCGTGACCAGCAGCCCGCTGATCAGCCCGAGCAACGTCCCCACGCCGAGCCAGGTCCAGGGCACTCGTCGGGAACGCGATCGCCGCCGGGTGGCCGCCCCGGGGTCGCTCGCCGTGAGGATGAGCAACAGCCCGATCCCGGCGGTGAAGCCGATCAGTGCACCCATGCCGGCTCCTCGCGTGTTCGTCGGCCCGCCATCGCGTCGTACACCGTCTCGGTCTCGATCACGTCTCCCTCGATCCGGCCGGTGACACGGATGACCTCGCGCACGGCTCGGCGACCGTCCGCGGCGATGGCGGTGTGGACCACGAGATCCACGCACGAGGCGACGGTGGGCACCACGAACCGCGCGGAGATGTTCTCACCGGCGAGCAACGGCAGCGTGCACAGCTTGGTCAGCGCCTGCAGCGCGGAGCTGGCGTGGACGGTGGCCATGCCCGGCAGGCCGGCGTTGAGCGCCAGCAGCAGGTCGAGGGCCTCCGCGGCGCGCACCTCGCCCACGATGATCCGGCTCGGCCGCATCCGCAGAGCCTCTTTGACCAGGGTGCGCAGCGTGATCTCCCCGGTGCCCTCGAGGCCGGCCTGGCGCGTCTGCAGCGCCACCCAGTCCGGGTGAGCGCAGCGCAGTTCGAAGACCTCTTCCACCGAGATCAGTCGCTGGCTTCCCGGGATCGTGCCGGCCAGACAGTTCACCAGGGTGGTCTTGCCGGCTTGGGTGCCGCCGGAGACGACGATGTTGTTGCCGTCCAGGACCGCCTCGCGCAGCAGCGCGGCGAGCTCGGTGTCGATCGTGCCGAGCGAGATGAGGTCTTCGAGTGAGGATGCCTTGGTGACGAACTTGCGGATGTTGACGGCGGTGAAGTCGCGCGCAATGCCGCTCAAGGCGACGTGCAGACGATGCCCGCCGGGCAACATCGCGTCGACGAAAGGCTGACTCAGATCGAGCCGGCGCCCGGTGCTCGAGAGCATCCGCTCGACCAGCTCCCGCACACGCTCGGCGGTGAGCCGGACCGATGTCAACTCGTGTCGGCCGTCGCGAGCGATGAAGACGCGATCCGGTTCGTTGATCCAGATCTCCTCGACGTCGTCGTCATCGAAGAACCGCTGCAGCGGGCCGAAACCGGCCGCATCGGCCACCAGCTGCCCGACCACCACGTCGGGGTCGTCCAGCGAACGAACGGCACCGGTGAGACTCCGGGCCTCGTGCTCCGCCACCACATCGGCAGCCGCCGCACGCACCGCCTCGATGTCATCGGCCGGATCGATACGCCGCTCGCGCACGAGACGACGCACCTGTTGCGCCAAAGCCTGATCCACGGCCCCTTCACCCCCGATGAGAAACGGACCCTCGTGGCCGATCTTGCACGAGATGGTCCGCTTCGGGAAGACCCCACCGCCAGAATGTGGACAACCTCGACGCTCACCGCTTCGCGCCGGCGGGGGGAGACCGGAGGAGCTCAGGTCCAGAGCGTGATGGCGGCGACGATGCCCGCCGCCACCACCCCGGCTCGCAGCAGCGGTGCTGGCATTCGGCGCGCGATCCGCGCACCCGCGTACCCGCCGAAGATCGAGCCGACGGCCAGCAATGCCACCACCGCCCAGTCGATATCGGCCACCACCACGAAGACCGCTCCCGCGACCACATTCGAGGCCATGACCGATGTCGTCCGCAGAGCACCGATGATCCGCAAGTCGATGTCCAGCCCGATCGCGAGGACGGCGATCATCATGACGCCGGCCCCGGCGCCGAAGTAGCCGCCGTAGACACCCGTGAGCACGACGAACACGGTGGTCAGCGGAGAGAGCCGGACTCGAGCGGGCCGGTTCTCTCCCTCGGGATGGCGTGCCGCGAGCCAGCGCGAGATCCGCGGCTGCACTCCCACCAATAGACAGGTGCCGAGGATCAGCCATGGCGCCACCCACTCGAAGACGCTGGACGGCAGACCGAGCAGCAGCGCGGCACCGATACTCCCCGCGAGCCCGGTCAGGACGACCACCCGCACCGCCAGGCCACGCACCTGGCGCAGTTCCTCGCGGTATCCGATGACCCCGCCGGCGCCAGCCGGGATCAGGCCCACCGTGTTGGTCGTATTGGCGACCACCGGGGGAAGTCCGACCGCGAGCAGGATCGGGAAGCTCAGCAGCGACGCGACCCCGACCGATGAGCTGAGGATTCCGGCACCGAACCCGGCCGCGAGAACGAGCGCGATCTCGGCGGCACCCATCGCACCCTCCTCACACATCCTATTGGCTAGGCCACTGAACCACCCTCAGGCTGTTCTCGACAACCCCCGCACCGGCACGACGAGTCGGACGCTCGGCATCGAGAGCTCAGTCGAGCATGCCCTGGCATGCCACGGCTGCGGCAGTGGGGTCGCCGGCGATGATCGCCTCGGCGACGGCATCGAGGGCGCGCAGCAAGTCCGGAGACGCCTGCGGCGCGGGCGCCTGCTCGCTCATCATGTCGTCCAGATCGGCCAACAGCGGCGCATCGGCGAGCTTGCGGATACTCCGCATGGTGTGCTCGAAGGACCGCGGCCGCCCGTCATCGGCCAGCATCGCCAACCGTAGAGAGGACTGCGGGTTCACGGCAGCTGATCTTGCCATTCCAGCTAGAATCGCCTCCCGCGCGACCACGACTTCACGGACCGGACGGCCCTCGAGCCGCACCCCGCTCCCCGCGTCGGGGCTGGCCGGGGCAGGGTCACGCACCATCGCACCCACCCCGTGGCGGACCTCGACGCGACCTCGGGTCTCCAGCGCCGCGAGCGCCTGCGAGACCGTCGCACGGCTGACGCCGAGCTCCTGAGCCAACTGACGCTCCGGAGGAAGACGGTCGCCGCCGACCAGCCCCTGAGCCTCGATGAAGTCCGAGATATGGGCCGCCAGGCTCTCGTACAGGCGTTCGCGACGGACCGGCGAGAGACGGTTGACGGGGTTCTTTGCCACGGCTCCATCATAGATACTTCAGTGGCCGAGTTGCCAAGTGGCCTAGCCACTTGTCATAGTAGACGCCGTTCGCCGTATGACACCGGTCACACGAACCCGATCTGATCCCAACCCTCTGAGAGAAGTCCCATGTCTCACGCACTCATCGCGTTGACGGTTCTCGCCATCGTCTTCCTGGTCGCGACCATCCGCGGCGTCAACATGGGCGCCTTGGCGCTCGTTGCCTCTTTCGTCGTCGGCCTCAGCGTCTACGGCTCCACGACCGATGACGTATTGGCCGGTTTCCCCGCTGACCTCTTCGTGATCCTCGTCGGCGTCACCTATCTGTTCGCGCTGGCCAAGAACAACGGCACCGTGGACTGGCTCGTGCACGGTGCCGTACGCGCGGTCGGAGGGAGGGTGGCGCTCGTCCCCTGGGCCATGTTCACCGTCTGCGCACTCGTCACCGCGATCGGCGCCGTGAGCCCCGCAGCAGTCGCCATCGTGGCCCCCGTGGCGATGGGCTTCGCGCTCCGCTACGAGATCCATCCGGTCATGATGGGCATGATGGTCGTCCAGGGCGCTACCGCCGGCAGCTTCTCCCCCATCGGCATCTTCGGCTCCATCACCAACGGCGTGGTCGACTCCAACGGCCTCCCCGGCAGCCCCGCCTTCCTGTTCGTCGCGACCTTCCTCGCCGCGACGCTGATCGCCGTGATCACCTATCTGGCCTTCGGCGGGCGCGAACTCATCTCCCGGGGCCGTGAACAGGCCACGGTCAACGCGATGGGCGCCGAGGCGGAGGCCGCGAGTCACGAGGCGACGCGTCCCGGCCCGTCGGGCACACCGCACTCGGCGGTCGAAGCCGGCCGCAGCGTCTCCTCCGACGAGTCGGTCGAGGTCGACTTCCGGCTCAACCCGCAGCGGATCGTCACGCTCCTCGGCCTCGTCGCACTCATGGTGGGCGCCCTCGGCTTCGACCTCGATGTCGGCTTCACCGCGCTGACCATCGCGGTCGTCCTGACCCTGGTCTATCCGAAGTCCGCCAAGGGCGCCGTCGAGAAGATCAGCTGGGGCACCGTGCTGCTGATCGGCGGCATCGTCACCTATGTCACGCTGCTGCAGAACCAGGGCGTGGTCGACTGGCTCGGCGACCGTGTGGCCGATGTCGGCAGCCCGCTGGTCGCCGCACTGCTCATCTGCCTCATCGGTGCCGTCGTCTCGGCCTTCGCCTCGACCACCGGCATCATCGGTGCTCTCATCCCCTTGGCCGTGCCCTTCCTGCTCACCGATCAGGTCAACGCGATCGCTCTGATCGCCGCGCTCGGCATCGCGAGCTCGGTCGTCGACTGCAGCCCTTTCTCCACCAATGGCGCACTCGTGGTCGCCAATGCCGAGCCGCGCGATCGCGACATGGTGTTCAAGCGCCTCATGCAGTGGGGCATGTCGATCGTCGTCGTCGCACCTGCGGTCGCCTGGGCCGTTCTCGTGCTGCCCACAGCCTAGGAGGAGCTTCACAGCCGACTCACAACCAACGCATGGCCGGGTGCCACGTCCGGGGGAGATCGTGAGCGCATCAACGCACTCACCTGGCCGGACGGCACCCGGCGGCGCATCCGCGCCGTAGACGACGAAAGAGAACCTGACCCGGCCGCTGGGCACAGGGCCCAGACTTCCGCGGCGCCGCTCCCCGTCAATCCACCGCGCTCCCGTACTAACCTGGCGCAGGCCCCGTGCCCGCACGTACGCGATGCAGCCGGAGTGCGAGGTGGATCTCCAGGACCCGGTCCACGTCCTGCCAGTCGGTGCCGAGGAGCCAACCGACGCGTTCCAGCCGCTGCTGCACCGTGTTGCGGTGGACGTTCAACATCACGGCGGCCTGCTGCAGACTCCGCCCGGAGTCGAGATAGGCCTCCAGCGTCGCCACCAAGACGGTGCCCCGCCGCGCGTCATAGTCGAGGACCGGCTCCAGCACCGAGCCCGCGTAAGCGCTCAGCGAGGAGCCACCGTTCGTGCTCAGCAAGGATCCGATGAAGCCCAGCGATCCTGGTGTTCCCCAGCGGCGGCGGGCGGCGAGACGCTGTACCGCTGTCAGGCAGTCGCTCGCCTCCGCATAGGCCGCGACGAGCCCGTCCGGAGAGGACGCGACGGTACTCCCGCCGACGCGCGGGGCCTCGGGCCCAGCCTCGGCCAGCGCGGTCCACAAGGACTCGGCGACCGCCTCCGGCGAGGTCGACTCCGGACACGGGACGACGACGGTGAGCTGATGGACCGGCCGGCCGGCTCCGGCGAGCCCACCCAGCCTCCGGGCGAACCGCTGAGCCGCACGCAGGAACCCGGCGGCATTCGCGGTGGACTCGGCCCGCAGTACGACACACGGTGTTCGCACGTCCAGCCCGAACCGGCCAGCTCGTGCGACCGCGCGCGCCCCACGCTCACCCCCGGCCACGAGATCGTCGACGACCTCTCCGGCGACCCTCAGCTCGCCCTCGAAGATCGACCGATCCAGCAGGATCCTCAGCGCGCACACCATCGCGGCGCGTTCGAGCGTGCGTTCCTCCAGCGGGTTCAGGTCCGCGCCGGGCTCTCGGGCCGGTCTCACCAGGACGAGAGACCCGAGCACCTCACCACTCGCGACCACCGGGGCCAGCCAGCATCGCGTGTCACCCTCCCCCCAGCGCCTCAGGCGGCCTCCGGGCTCGGACGCCTCTCGCTCGACACGCGGAAGGCTGGCGGCCAGTTCCTCCGGCCCGCCGGCCAATATCGCTCCCTCGGCATCGCGGATGAGCACGCTTCCGCCGATGAGCGAGCACACCGCCTCGGCCACCGATTCCACGTCCGCTCCCTCGAGGAGCAACCGCATCATCCGGTCGTGTGCCGCACTCGACCATTCGAGGAGGTCGTTGTTGTCTCGCACGACGACATTGGCGTGCTGGAGCTCGGCCAGCGCTGTCTCTCGTTCGTCACGCACCTGCGCGCCGCTGAGCGCGAGAGCCGCGAAGGACGCCAGTGCGTTCAGCGTGCCCAAGTGCTCGGTCGAGATCGTCGTCGGGGACCGGTAGCTCGCGACGAGCACGCCGATCACCGTCTCACCTCGGAACAGCGGCGCGCCCACGAGCGTGCGGAGTCGCTCGGCTCCCACCGAATCGTCACCGGTGGGGTCGTGCGTGATGCGAGGATCGACCATGTAGTCCTCGGAGACATACGCGCTCCTGGTCGTCGCGACCAAGCCCGTGATGCCCGACCCGGACGCGGTCCGCTGACGCCGGAACGCCTCGGTGAAGGCACCCACGCACGTGCGGGTGGTGGCCATGCCGTCCTCCCCCAGGATGTTCAGATGGGCGACATCGCAACGCAGCTGCTCGCGTGCCGCCCGCGCGATGACGTCGAGGAGCTCGTCGACGGCCGACACGTTCAGCAACTGCTCGGATGTCCTCACGAGGGCCCGCAGCCCGTCCTCCCGATCACGGCGGGCCGCCGCTTTCCAGGTCAGCTCCGTCACCTCCTGACGCAGGTCCCCGATGGGCTCGCCGATGCGCCGCAGCTCCCGCTCCGCCTCGTCGAGGGCGGGCCCGGGATCGTCGAGACCCTCTACCGCGTTCAGCAGCCGACCGATAGCACCGGCGAGTGACCCAGAGCACATATCGAGGGATTAGATCATGGCCTTGAAGACATGTACACGGTCTCGACGCTTCGGCTTAACTTCTGTGCCATGCCCTCAGCGCCCCAGCCACTCTCGGACATCCGCATCATCGACCTGACACGTGCCCTGGCGGGCCCTTTCTGCACGACCCTGCTGGCCGATCTCGGAGCGGATGTCATCAAGGTCGAGTCCCTCGGCGGCGACATGATCCGGAGCTGGGGACCCTATGACGGCGATATCAGCCTCTACCACCTGTCGGTCAACAGGAACAAGCGCTCGATCGCCGTCGACCTGCACTCCGAGGACGGACGGGAGCTGTTGCACGACCTGGTGCGCGATGCCGACGTGCTGGTCGAGAACTTCCGACCGGGTGTCCTCGACGATTTGGGCTTCGGACCGTCGAGTGTCGCTCGCGACTACCCGGACCTCGTCGTCGCGAGTGTGAGCGGCTTCGGCCCCCGAGGACCACTGCGCGACGATCCCTGCTTCGACCAGATCGCCCAGGGCATGGCCGGCCTGATGTCGGTCACCGGCACCCCGGACGGCGAGCCGATGCGCTCCGGCCTCCCGATCGCCGACCTCCTCTCCGGGATGTTCACCGCGATCGGGGTCGCCGGCGCGCTCTTCGGACGCGAACGCGGTGGCGGTGGCTCACGCGTCGAGACCTCGCTGCTGGAGAGCGTCCTCGGCGTCATGACCTTCCAGGCGCAGCGCTACCTCAATCTCGGCGAGATCCCGCCACGGGTCGGGAACGAACATCCGGTCATCGCGCCCTACGGCGCGTTCCGCACCGAAGACGCCCCGGTCAACCTCGCGGTGGCCACCGACGGGCAGTGGAAGCGGCTCTGCGAGATCCTCCAAGAGCCCTCCCTGCTCACCGACCCGCGATTCGCCGACGGCCGCTCGCGCAGCGCGAATCGCCACGCTCTGAAAGAGGTGATCGAGCAGCGGCTGACCGGGCATCCCAGCGCCCACTGGCTCGAACGCTTCCGTACAGCCGAACTGCCGGCCGGTCCGATCCACGATCTGGCGGGGGTCTTCGACGACATCCAGATCCAGGCCCTCGAGATGGTGGCCGACTTCGACCATCCGCATCTCGGGCCGTCCCGCACGTTGCGCGGTCCCTGGCGGATCGACGACGTCCCCATGTGGATCCGGCGCCCCGCCCCTGGATTCGGCGAGCACACCGTCGAGGTGCTCACCGAGTTCGGGCTGTCCCCCGAGCGCATCGACGCTCTGCTCGCCTCCGACAGGGTGCGAGCCGGCGAACAGGTGAGCGGGCGGGCCGCCCGATGACGGCCACGAAGCCCGTGCGCGGCACCGTCCAGGACGGTATCGGCGTCGTCGTCCTGGACCGCGCGGGGAAGCACAACGCCCTCACCACGGACATGTGGAATCAGCTGCCGACTCTGCTCACCGAGCTGGTCGACCACGGGGCAGCGTGCATCGTGATCACGGGGGCGAACGGCTCCTTCTCCGCCGGGGCCGACCTGCGCGAGGTCTACCGTGCCACCCAGAGCCGTCACGAGGCCGAAGCCTTCTGTCAGGCCGTCGTCGGAGCGCTCACGGCGATCGCGAGCTGCCCGGTTCCCACCATCGCCCGGCTGAGCGGGATCGCCTCGGGCGGCGGCGCCGAGATCGCTCTCGCGGCAGACCTGCGCATCGCCGACGACACCGCGCGGTTCCAGCTACCTCTCGCCGGTCTGGGGGTCGTACCCGACCACTTCACCTACGAGCGCTTGGCGAAACTCGTCGGCAGCTCGACGGCCCGCTACCTTCTTCTCACCGCCGAGACCCTCGACGCGGCGGATTGCCTTCGCACCGGCATCGCCCACGAGGTCACGGCCCCCGAGGAGCTCGACCGCCGCATCGATCGCCTCACGGCACGGTTACGTCACCATTCGGCGTTCGCGCTCACCGGCATCAAGCAGATGGCCCTCGGCCACGAGCTTCGCGACGACCTGCCGCGGCTCTCGGCGCCCATGATCGAGTCGTTCATGGCCGGCGATGTCGCCCGCGGCGCCCAAGCATTCCTCAACTAGCGCCACCCGAGCCCAACCAGGAGACATCATGCGTAGATACACACCATCGGCGATCGTGACGGCGGCCGTCGTGAGCCTCGGGCTCACTCTGGGCGCCTGCGGAAGCGGTGGCGCGGGCGGGTCGGACACCGTCAAGCTCCGGCTGTCGCATCAGTGGCCCGAGGACGACTTCCGAGCCGAACTGGCCAACCGCTTCGCCGAGGAGGCCGCGGAGGAGACCGGCGGTGCCGTCGAGATCACGGTCTACCCGAATGCCAGCCTGATCGGCGCCAACGAGCAGTTCGAGGCGCTGTCCACCGGAGCGATCGACATGTCGGTGTTCCCGCTTTCCTACGCTTCCGGACAGGCGCCGGAGTTCGACATCACGATGATGCCCGGCCTGGTCCGCGACCACGCGCAGGCACGCACGTGGCCCGACTCGCCCATCGGCGAACGGGTCGAGAGCCTCGCGGACGAGCGCGGCGTCCAGATCCTCACCTGGGTCTGGAACTCCGGGGCCTTCGCCACCAAGGGCGATCCGATCGTCACGCCGGACGATATCCGTCGGGGCATGGTGATGCGCGGCGCCGGCACCTCGACCGAGACGGTGCTGCGGGCGGCCGGCGCGGGTGTCTCCAGCCTCCCCTCCAATGAGATCTACAGCGCGATGCAGACCGGCGTCCTGGACGGCGTGACCACCTCGGCGTCGTCGACGGTCTCGTTCAACCTGCAAGAGCAGATCGACTCCTACACGGCGCCGACCGATCACAGCATCTGGTTCATCATGGAGCCGCTGATCATCAGCAACGGCGCCTGGGACAAGCTCACCCCCGAGCAGCAGTCGGCGCTCGAATCGGTCGGCAATTCACTGCAGGAGTTCGCCTTCGACGCCTCCGAGGAGGACGACCGGCAGGCCAGCGAGACGCTCGAAGAGGCCGGCGTTGAAGTGGTGGAGATGGACGCGGCCGCCTTCGAACAGTGGCGTGATCTGAGCGAGCAGAGCGCCTGGGCCGACTTCGCGCAGAAGGTCCCCGCAGGCCAGGAACTGCTCGACCTCGCCCTACAGGCCGGAGAAGACCAGTGAACCCGCGCCCGGAGGAGAGCCCCTCGCCCGCGGCGACGAAGCGCTCGCCCCTGCGCTGGATCTCCGTGCTCACCGACGGCACCGGGTATCTCAGCGCTATCGCGCTCATCGTCGCGACCGGCGCGGTGCTCCACGGCGTCATCATGCGCTACTTCTTCAAGGCGCCCACGCTGTGGCAGACGGAGGCGGCCACCTATCTGCTGATCCTCGTCGCCTTCATCGGCAGCGCCTACGGTCTCAAGCACCGTGCCCACGTGGGCGTGGATCTCTTCGTCGAACTGCTGGAACCGCGCAAGCGTCTGATCGCACGTGTCACGACAGCGGTGCTCTCGGTCGCCGTCATCGCCATCGTCGCCGTCACCGCGACATCGATGTGGTGGCACGCCGCCGCGAACGGACACCACGCCACCACGAGCTGGGGACCTCCGTTGGGCGTCGTCTACGCGATCCTCCCGCTCGGCATGCTCCTCCTCGCGCTCGAATACGTCCGTCAGATCGTCGACGCCATCGACTGCCTGCGCCGGGGCGAGCCCGAGGCCGCCGAACTCGTGCGGCGCTCCGCCGGCCACTAGATCCCACCCAACCACTAAGGATTTCCAGATGGATCAGTCTCTCCTGCACGGGGCCGTCGTCGGCATCATCGCCATCGTCCTGTTCATGACGGGCATGCCGATCGCCTTCGCGCTCGGGCTGACCGCCCTGATCGCCATCGTCCTCTACCTCGACGCCTCACAGCTGGACCTCTTCGGCTCGTTCGTCTTCGAATCGCTGAACGACTTCGGTCTGCTGGCGATCCCGCTCTTCGTGCTGATGGGCAATCTCTTCGGCGGATCGAAAGCGAGCCGGCGCCTCTTCGAGGCCGGCGAGGTGTGGCTGTCGAGAATCCGCGGGGGGATCGGAATGAGCAGCGTCCTCGCCTCCTCGGTATTCGCTGCGCTGACCGGGTCGAGCCCCGCCACCGCAGCGGCCATCGGCCGCGTCGCCGTGCCCGAGATGCTCAAGCGCGGCTACTCGGGCCGGATCGCGGCCGGCGCGATCGCCGCGGGCGGAACGCTCGGCATCCTCATCCCGCCGAGTGTGACCCTGATCCTCTACGGCGTCGCCTCAGGACAGTCGATCGGCCAACTCTTCGCCGCCGGCATCATCCCGGGCATCGTGATCACGATGCTGTTCTGCGTGTGGCTGTACATCGCGAAGTCCCTCGACGACGCACGGCAGCGGAAGTTCGCGCTGGCGACCGTCGGGGGCGGCACGGACGCCGGCCCGCCCCCAGCGGACACCCAGCTCCCCGAGGTCAGCTACTCGTGGAAGGAACGATTCGTCAGCCTCGGCCGCATCATGCCGGTGCTCGCCTTGATCCTCGCGGTCCTCGTCGTCCTGTACGCGGGCATCGCGACCCCCAGCGAGGCCGCCGCGGTCGGCGTCGTGCTGGTCCTGCTGCTCGTCGTCGTGGGCTATCGGGGCCTGACCCCGCGGCAGTTCCGCTCGGTGCTGCTGGAGACCACCAACCAGTCCACGATGATCCTGCTCATCACCGCGTTCTCGGCGGTCATCGCCACGGTCCTCAGCTTCATGGCGGTGCCTCAGGCCCTGGCCCAGTGGGTGACCGGCCTGGACATGAACAAATGGCTGGTGCTCCTGGCGATCAACCTCTTCCTCCTCGTCCTCGGCCTGTTCCTCCCCCCGGTGTCGATCATCGTCATGGTGACGCCCATCATCTTCCCGCTCATCGTCGGGCTCGAGTTCGATCCGATCTGGTTCGGCATCATCATGACGATCAACATGGAGATCGGGCTCATCACGCCACCGGTCGGGCTCAACCTCTTCGTCCTGAAAGGCGTCGCCCCGCAGATCCCCCTCAAGGAGATCCTCATCGGCGCGCTCCCCTATGTCGGTGTCCTGGCCCTCTCGATCCTGTTGTTCACCGTGTTTCCCGGGATCGTGACCTGGCTGCCGCAGCTGCTGTATTGACGCCGCGCGCGCCCCTACCGGGTGATCATCACCGTGTGGTTCTCACATGAGTGACGATCACCCGGTAGGTTCGAATCATCGTCCAGACGAAGGAGTGACCGATGGCTCAGAAGCAGTCCATCCTCGGCCGCGTCGCCCAACTGACCCGCGCCAACATCAACGCGCTGATCGACCGGGCCGAAGACCCCGAGAAGATGCTGGATCAGATGATCCGCGACTACACGAACTCGATCGCGGAGGCCGAGAAGGCCGTCGCGGAGACCATCGGCAACCTGCGTCTCGCCGAGTCCGACCACGCCGAGGACGTGCGGGACGCCAAAGACTGGGGTGCCAAGGCCCTCGCCGCCTCGCAGAAGGCCGACGCGCTGCGTTCCAGCGGGCAGGACGGCGAGGCCTCCCGCTTCGACAACCTCGCCAAGGTCGCACTCGGCAAGCAGATCCAGCACGAGACCGAGGCCAAGCAGGCGGCCCCGATGATCGAGTCGCAGAACGAGGTCGTCGAGAAGCTCAAGACCGGTCTGGTGCAGATGCGCGGCAAGCTCGGCGAATTGCAGGTCAAGCGCGATCAGCTCGTCGCTCGCCAGAAGACCGCGCAAGCTCAGGCGCAGGTGCAGTCGGCAGTTCAGTCGATCGATATCTTGGATCCCACGAGCGAACTGTCGCGATTCGAGGACAAGGTGCGCCGGGTGGAGGCCCAGGTCGCCGGACAGGCCGAGCTCGCGTCCTCGAGCATCGACGCACAGTTCGAGGAACTCGAGCTGGACACCACCCAGCTCGAGGTCGAGGCACGACTGGCCGAACTCAAGCAGCTCGGCGCCGGATCGAGCACCCCGCAGAGCTCCCTCACCAGTCAACCGGACGAAACGGAGAACCCCGCATGAAGCTCAGCGAGAGCTACACCTATCCCGCTGCCATCGAGGAGGTCTATGCGCTGATCGTCGACCCCTCGTTCCGCGAATCCGGCTGTGAGGCCCAGGGATCGACGGACTACGACGTCAACGTCGTAGCCGACGGCGGCGGGCACACCGTCACGATCAAGCGCACCATGCCGGCCGATGACATGCCCGAGTTCGTCAAGAAGCTGACCGGCAACTCCGTCAAGGTCGTCCAGACCGAGGCCTGGGGCCCGGCGGATTCCGCCGGTGGGCGCTCGGCCGATGTGAAGGTCGAGATCCTCGGCCAACCCGCCCAGATGAAGGGCACCGCGACCCTCAACGGCAGCGGGGACGCCACCGAGTTCGTCGTCGATGGCGATGTCAAGGTGTCCATCCCGCTCGTCGGCAAGAAGATCGAACCGGTCGTCGGCAAGGCGATCGTCAAGGCCTTGGAGACCGACGTGGAGCTCGGCACCGCTCGGCTCTGACCCGTCCGGGCCGCAGCCAGGCCGGACGATCTTCGTGGCGTGTCACGCGACCCCCTCCGCGTGGCACGCCACCATCATGTCCGGCGCCTGCGCTCAGGCGAAGTGGCGATGCCCCGTCGAGCCGGTGTAGGGCTCCCCGTCGACGGTGACACCCTCGCCCGCGAAAGCGGCGCCGATGACGGTCCAGCCGGCCGGAACCTTCGCATCGCCGGGGAAGGTGGCGACCAGCGCGAAGTCCTCGCCCCCGCCCAGGACGAAGCCGAGCGGATCGAGACCACCCAGCGCGCTCGCCAGCGTCGCCACGGCCTCCGGGATGTCGAGACGCTCGGCCTGGATATCGATCGCCACGCCGCTGGACCGGGAGATGTGCTCGAGATCGGCCAAGAGACCGTCACTCACGTCGATCATCGACGTGGCTCCGGCAGCAGCCGCCGCCGGACCGGCGGCATACGGCGGGGAGGGCCGCCGATGCCCGTCGACGGCCACCTTGGGCGACCGGAAACCGCGGCTGAGCGCGGCATAACCGGCCGCCGACAGTCCGAGGGTGCCCGCGTACGCCACCACGTCCCCGGCGCGCGCTCCCCCTCGCGTGACCGGACGCTCAGCATCACCGAATGCCGTGACCGAGATGACCACCTGATCGGCGGCCGACACATCTCCACCGACCAGATGGGCGCCGACCGTGGCGCACTCGGTCTCGAAACCCACCACCATGTCGTCGGCCCACTGGGCGGGAAGATCCGCCGGAGCCGCGAAGGCCATGGTCAGCGCCGTGGCCACGCCACCCATGGCGTTGATGTCCGAGAGATTGGCGGCCGCCGCCTTGTGGCCGATGTCCAGGGCCGACGACCAGTCACGACGGAAATGACGGCCCTCGATGAGGATGTCGGTGCTCACGACGAAGGTCCCGTCGGCGGTCGCCACGTGCGCGGCGTCGTCACCGGGGCCGAGCAAGACGTACTCACTCGACCCGATCGACCTCGTCACTCGGTCGATGAGTCCGAACTCCCCGATGGCGGCGATGGTCTGATCGTCGTTGCTCACGCCTTGATTGTCCCAGCCGAGAGGGGCGCGACTGAGCCGTTTGCGATAGCGTGTCGTGGCGGTCTCATAGGAGGGAATACCGATGGCTGTTCAGGCGTACATCCTCGTTCAGACTGAGGTCGGCAGGGCGGCGGAGGTCGCCCGCGCGATCGCCGATGTCGACGGCGTCGTCGTGGCAGACGATGTCACCGGTCCCTACGACGTCATCGCTCGGATCGAAGGACCCAGCGTGGACGAGCTCGGCGCGCTGGTGATCTCGCACATCCAGAAGGTCCCCGGCATCACCCGGACACTCACCTGCCCGGTCGTGCGGATCTAGGTCGACCTCAGCGCAGGCCCGTGCTCCGGCCGAGCGCGAGCGCGAGGAGTCGCTCCACCAGCTCCGGGTACGCGATCCCGCTGGCTTCCCAGGCCTTCGGGAACATCGAGTAGGGCGTGAACCCGGGCATCGTATTGATCTCGTTGATGACCAGGCCTCCGTCGACGGAGTCGGTCAGGAAGAAGTCCACCCGCGCCAGCCCTTCCCCGCCGATCGCGTCGAAGGCCTGCAGGGCGTACGCCCGGATCCGATCGCGTTGCGTGGTGCTGATCTCCGCGGGGATGACGTTCTGGCTGGTGCCGTCGAGGTACTTGGCCTCGAAGTCGTAGTAGGTGTGGCCGATGCTGTCGTCGACGACGATCTCGCCGACCTCGCTCGCGATCGGCATGCCGCCGAGATCCTGGATCACCGCGCACTCGACCTCGCGCTTGTGGCGGGCGGCGGCCTCCACGATCACCTTGGGATCGAGCTTGCGCGCCCCCTCGACGGCATCCTCCAGGTGGCCCCAATCGCTCACCATGGTCACGCCCGAGCTCGACCCTGCCCGCGCCGGCTTCACGAACACGGGCAGCCCGAGGGCGTGGACCCGAGCGACGGTGCGCTCACGCTTGGCATCCCACTCCCACGGCTGGATCGTGACATAGGGCAACTGCGGGAGTCCGGCCGCGGAGAACACCGTCTTGGTGAAGGGCTTGTCCATCGCCACGGCGCTCGCGAGAACGCCAGCGCCGACGTAGGGCACGCCCGCCATCTCCAGCATGCCCTGGATGGTGCCGTCCTCGCCCCAGGGTCCGTGCAGCAGCGGGAAGACGACGTCCACCTCGTGCTGCAACCGATCCCACGAGAAATCGGGCCGATCATCGCGGACATAGGGCAGCGTGCCGGAGGGGAGGTCATCCCAGACCCCGGTCTCCTCGACCCAGTGCCCCGTAGGCGTGATCCCCACGGGAAGCACCTCGTAGCGGGACGAGTCGATCACCGCCATCACCTCACGGGCGGTCGAGCACGAAACCCCGTGCTCACTGGAACGCCCACCGAACACCACTGCCACGCGCACACGCTCTGTACCGGTCATCGAACAGCACACTACCGGTGCGAGGAGAATGGACCCATGACGCCACGCGACCTCTCCCCCGCCTCCATCGCCGTGTCCGCCGGACGGCCCCACGCCCCAGGGGACCCGCTCAGCGCCCCCATCACGCTCGCGAGCGCGCTGGTGCCCGGCGGCGACGCGGAGTACGCGCGCGCCGGGAACCCGGTCTGGGCGCCGCTCGAGACCATCGTCGGCGAGCTCGAGGGCGGGGACGCGCTGGCCTTCGCCTCCGGCATCGCGGCCTCTGCCGCGGTCTTCTCCCTCGTTCCCGCCGGCGGTGTGGTCGTCGCCCCGACACATGGCTACTACGGAACGACGCACCAGCTCCGCCAGCGCGGTGACGTGGAGGTCAGGCTCGTCGACGTGTCGGACACACCCTCCACCGTCGATGCGATGCGCGGCGCCACTCACGTGTGGCTGGAATCGCCGACCAACCCGGCGATGGAGGTCGCCGATCTGCCGACATTGATCGCCGCGGCCCACGATGCCGGGGCCCTCGTCGCGGTCGACAACACCTTCCGGACCCCGCTACGCGAACGCCCCTTGGAGCTCGGCGCCGATATCGTGACCCACTCGGCATCGAAACTGCTCGCGGGGCACAGCGACGTGATCTTGGGCCTCACCATCAGCCGTGACCCCGAGTTGTACGCCGCGCTGCGCGCGCATCGTCACGATCATGGGGCCATCCCGGGAGCCCTCGAGGCCTGGTTGACGACGCGGGGCCTGCGCACGCTGGCGGTGCGCCTGGATCGTGCCGAGAGCAACGCCCGCGAGTTGGCCGAACGGCTGACGGCGAGCCCCCTCGTCGACGAGGTCCGCTATCCCGGGTTCGGCACGATCATCGGCCTGGTGCTCGACGACGATCAGCGCGCTCAGCGAGCGACCGAGTCGAGCCGGCTGGTGCGCTATGCCACGAGCCTCGGCGGTGTCGAATCCACGTGGGAACGCAGACGGCGTCATGCGAACGAGGCTCCCTCGATCCCGGCCGGTCTCATCCGTCTGTCGGTCGGCATCGAGGATGTCGAGGATCTCTGGTCCGATATCGAGGCCGCCCTGGCCTGATCGTGGTCAGGAACGTCGTGACAGCGTGATCGCCGCGACGACGAGGAGCAGGCCCGCGACCGTCAGCAGAGCCGCGAGCAACCGGTGGACGGATCCGGTGATGAGCAGCAGGCCGCCCATCACGATGACGGCGAGCCCCAGCACCGCGCGCCCGAGCCGCAGCGGCGTCACCGGATCTCGGGTTTCGCCTCACGGCTGATGAGCGCGGCGACGAGCTCGTCGGGGGTCATCTCGTCGTTGACCAGTGTTCGCACGTGCTCGACGATCGGCATGTCGACGCCGTGCAGGCTCGCCAGCTCCGCGATCGAGGTGCACGACTTGGCGCCCTCGGCGACCTGCCGGGTCTGCTCGGCGACCTGAGCGGCACTCATGCCCTCGCCGAGCTTCTGCCCGAAGGTGCGATTGCGGGACAACGGCGACGAGCAGGTGGCGACGAGGTCGCCGAGACCGGCCAGGCCCGCGAAGGTCATCGGATCCGCGCCCATCCGCACGCCGAGCCGGGTGGTCTCGGCGAGACCGCGCGTGATGACCGATGCCTTGGAGTTGTCTCCGTAACCGAGACCATCGCAGACGCCGACCGCGAGCGCGATGACGTTCTTGGTGGCGCCGGAGAGCTCGGAGCCGATCACATCGGTATTGGTATAGGGACGGAAGGACTCGGTGTGGCACCACTTCTGCAGGAACCCGGCCACCCCGGCGTCCTCGCAGGCGACGACACTGGCCGCGGGCTCGCGGCGAGCGATCTCCTTGGCCAGGTTCGGCCCGGTGACGACGGCGATCCGTTCAGGACCGGCGCCGGTGATCTCGGCGATCACCTCGGTCATGCGTTTGTGCGTGCCGAGCTCGACGCCTTTCATGAGACTCACCAGCACGGCGTCGTCGCGCAGCATCGGCGCCCATCGCGTCAGGTTCTCGCGCAACTGCTGCGAGGGCACGGCGAGAACCACCACCTGTGCGTCGCGGAGGATCTCAGCCTCGTCGTGTGAGGCGACGACGGTCTCCGGCAACTGGATGCCCGGGAGGTAGTCCGGGTTCTCGTGCGTGCGGTTGATCGCCTCGCAGAGCTCCTCGCGACGGCCCCAGAGGCGCACCTCGTTTCCGGCGTCGGCGACGACGATCGAGAAGGCGGTGCCCCAGGAACCAGCACCCATCACAGCGGTCGTCACCATCAGCGCTCCTCCTCGGGGCGGTATCCGGTGCGCGGCGCACCGAGTGTGTGAATGTCGATGCGTGGGCCGGTGGGGCGTTCGCCGCGAACCTCGGCCAACAGGTCGGTGAGCGCGTCCATCAGACGCCCGGTTGCCGCGACGATCTGTGCCTCGTTCGGGTCAGCGCCCAGATCGTCGAGGTCGACCGGCTCTCCGACCAGCACACGATAGGTCCGTCGCGGGAAGAGTCGTAGGCGCTTGTCGTAGGGAAACAGGATGTCCTGAGGCCCCCATTGCACGATGGGTACGAGGGGTCGTCCCGTGGCGAGCGCCACGCGGACCGCGCCCGTTCGCCCGCTCATCGGCCACACCTCGGGATCACGGGTCATCGTGCCCTCGGGATAGATCGTGACGATGCCGCCGGCCGCCACTGCGTCAACGGCGGCCCGCATCGACTCCGCGGCCCCTTCGGTGCCCCGGTACACCGGGATCTGCTGGGTATTGAGCAGAATCCTCCGGAGCACCGGGACACGGAAGAGCGGATCTTTGGCCAGATAGCGCGGTACGATCCCGTGATCGACCATCCAGTGCCCGAACAGCACCGGGTCGGTCCACGAGAGGTGGTTGGCCGCGATCACATAGCCGGGTTCTGGAAGGCGCTCGGCTCCACGCCAGTCTCGTTTGGTGAGGACCATCAACAAGGGCCTCAGGATCCACACGACGACGCGCAGCGTACGCGGCATGGAACGAGCGGCCATGCCCCGAGACTACCGGTCGCGGACCGGAGCCGGGATCACCCCAGCTCGCGCGTCACCGCCGATAGAGCGTCGTGCAGCAGGATCGCGGCATCCTCGTGAACCAAGAGGCCGTTCTCGCCGGTCTCTGCCGGCTCGATGGCGACCCAGGTGGATGGGGAGTCGAAGTGGCGGATCCGGCGCACGATCAGACCGTCGGCATCGGGCACCGGCGGTTGCTCCATATCGGCCTGCGTGCCGATGATCGCCGGGAAATCGGCGAGGATCTGCTCGTGGTACCGGGCTTCCGGCGGGTCATCGGGTGCGTGCGCCTTCTCGCACCAGAGCGGGAAATGCTGGGATGGGGGTAGGGACGACATGGCTGCTTCCTCCGTCTGCGGGCTGGGTGTGGTTGACCATAGGACGGTGGACAGACAGATCGCGTCATCATCGCGTGGTTGTCCACACCCGAGCAGGTACCTCTTAAACATTGTCTTCTATACAAGGTACAACCTCGCGATGACGCAGACGCAGGAGGGGCCGCCCAGCGCACTGCTGGACGGCCCCTCATCTGCGAAAACGCCTAGAGCGTCGCGGGTTTGAAGCTGAGCCGACGGCCCTCGTAGGTGACGATGTCGTCTTCATGGGACAACGTGATCGCGATATCGTCGAGGCCCTCGAGCAGACGCCACCGCGTGTAGTCGTCGATCGTGAAGGAGTCCTCGATCCGGTCCGGCCCCTCCCCCGCGCTCACCGTGCGCGCCTCGAGATCGACGCTCACCGAAGCGCCCGGGTTGGCCTCGAGGTAGTCCCACAGCGCCGCGACGACCTTGTCGTCGACCTGCGCGGCGAGCAGACCGGCCTTGCCGGAGTTGCCACGGAAGATGTCACCGAAGCGCGGACTGATGACCACCTTGAAGCCGTAGTTCTGCAGCGCCCAGACGGCGTGCTCCCGCGAGGAGCCCGTGCCGAAGTCGGGGCCGGCCACCAGCACCGTCGCGTCGCGGTAGACATCCTGGTTGAGCACGAACTCCGGGTCGCTGCGCCAGGCGGCGAAGAGCCCGTCCTCGAAGCCCGTGCGGGTGACGCGCTTGAGATAGACCGCGGGGATGATCTGGTCGGTGTCGACATTCGAGCGCCGCAGCGGGGCGCCGACACCGGTGTGCTGGGTGAACTTCTCCATGCTCAGGCTCCTGCCTTCTCCAGATCGGCGGGGCTGGCCAGGTGGCCGAGGACCCCGGTGGCGACGGCGACATCCGGCGAGACCAGGTGAGTACGCCCGCCCTTGCCCTGACGGCCCTCGAAGTTGCGGTTGGACGTCGATGCACTGCGCTCACCCGGTGTCAGCTGATCGGGATTCATGCCCAGGCACATCGAGCAGCCGGCACCACGCCATTCGGCTCCGGCATCCTTGAAGACGACGTCCAGGCCCTCCTCCTCGGCCTGCAGACGCACCCGCACCGAGCCGGGCACCACGAGCACGCGAGTGTCGTCGGCGACCTTATGGCCCTTGATGAGCTCGGCGGCGCGACGCAGATCCGAGATCCGGCCATTGGTGCACGAGCCGATGAAGACGGTGTCGACCTTGATGTCGCGCATCGGCGTTCCCGCCTCGAGCCCCATGTAGCGCAGCGCGCTCTCGGCAGCCTCGCGCTGGGTCGGATCGTCGAAGTCGGCCGGGCTGGGCACCGCATCCGACAGCGGCACGCCCTGGCCCGGATTGGTTCCCCATGTCACGAACGGGGTCACCTGCGCGGCGTCGAGCGTCACGACCTTGTCGAAGTGGGCATCGTCATCGGTGACGAGACTGCGCCAGTACTCGACCGCCGCGTCCCACTGCTCGCCCTCGGGAGCGTGCGGGCGGCCCTTGATGTACTCGAAGGTCGTCTCATCGGGGGCGATGAGACCGGCCTTGGCGCCCCACTCGATCGACATATTGCAGACCGTCATGCGCTCTTCCATCGTCAGCGCGCGGATGGCCTCTCCGCGGTACTCGACGATATAGCCCTGCCCGCCGCCGGTGGTCTCCTGCGCGATGAGCGCGAGGATCAGATCCTTGGCGGTGGATCCCTCGGGCAGCTGTCCGGTCACCTCGACGGCCATCATCTTCGGCTTGGCCTGCGGGAGGGTCTGCGTCGCCAGCACATGCTCGACTTCGCTCGTGCCGATGCCGAAGGCGATCGATCCGAAGGCACCGTGCGTGGAGGTGTGCGAGTCGCCGCAGACGATCGTCATGCCCGGCTGCGTCAACCCGAGCTGCGGGCCGACCACGTGGACGATGCCCTGCTCGATGTCGCCCATCGGGTGCAGCCGCACGCCGAACTCCGACGCGTTGCGCCGCAGGGTCTCGACCTGAGTCCGCGAGACCGGGTCCGCGATCGGCTTGTCGAGGTCGGTCGTGGGGATATTGTGGTCCTCGGTGGCGAGGGTGAGCTCGGGGTGACGAACCACGCGCCCGGAGAGGCGGAGCCCGTCGAACGCCTGAGGGCTGGTCACCTCGTGCAGGAGGTGGAGGTCGATGAAGAGCAGGTCGGGCTCTCCCGTCGCCTGGCGGACGACGTGGTCGTCCCAGATCTTCTCAGCGAGTGTCTTCGACATGTGGTGCCTTCCGGATTACTGACTTGCGTCTCAACATGCGATACGGCAGTATCAAGTCATGGACAACTCTAGCGGAGTCGGCGTTCTGGATAAAGCGGCACTCGTGCTGGCCGCCCTGGAACCCGGGCCCGCCACCCTCGCCGGCCTCGTCGCCGCCACGGGACTGGCTCGCCCGACCGCCCATCGCCTCGCGGTAGCGCTCGAGCACCATCGCCTCGTCGCCCGCGACATGCAGGGACGGTTCATCCTCGGACCCCGACTCGGCGAGCTGGCGGCGGCCGCCGGCGAGGATCGCCTGCTCGCCGCTGCCGGGCCCGTCCTCGCCCGTCTCCGTGACATCACCGGCGAGTCCGCCCAGCTGTTCCGCCGGCAGGGCGACTTCCGCGTCTGTGTCGCCGCTGCCGATCGCCCCACCGGCCTGCGCGACTCGATACCGGTGGGTGGGCAGCTGACGATGGCTGCCGGCTCGGCGGCGCAGATCCTCCTCGCCTGGGAGGATCCCGAGCGCATGAACAAGGGCCTCCTCAAGGCCACCTTCGCGGCCTCGGAGCTGTCAGCCGTCCGCCGGCGCGGCTGGGCCCAGAGCGTCGGTGAGCGCGAGCCGGGCGTCGGCTCGGTCTCTGCGCCGGTCCGCTCCCCCTCCGGCAAGGTCGTCGCGGCGGTGTCGGTCTCCGGCCCCCTCGAACGCCTGACCCGCCAACCCGGCCGCATGCACGCCCCGGCCGTGGTCGCCGCCGCCGAGCGACTGTCGCAGAACCTCCGGCGCTGAGCAGTGAGCCTCAGGCCGCGAGGTCGTCGGCCAGCACCACCCTGAGGTAGGCATCGTTCGCGTAGTGCGGGGGCCAGGCGGCGACGCCCCGCCGACGCAGCTCGTCGTCGAGGAGACGCAGCCATGCGCTCTCCTCGGGCCGCATCGGTCCTCGTCCCGGCCGGGTCCACAGCACCGCGATGCTGCCCCGCGGCACGAGCCGGTGGTTCACCGCGGCCAGCACGTCGACGATCTCATCGATGACGTGCTGCTGCGGCATCGGGGCTAGTCCGTCGATCGTGGTCAGCTGAGGCTGCGCCACTCCCCGCTCGTCGATCGCGAGGAAGCTCAGCTGGGCGGAGGGAACCTCGAGGGTCTTACGCACGGCGCGCCAGTAACGAGTGATATCGGCCTCGGTCTGCAACAGTCTCATGGCCACACCCTCGCCCGGAGGCGCGGATCCGTCGAGACCGCCGTCCACAGGCCCCGGTGGCCGAGGCGGCGGTGAGACAGCGGCCGTCTCACACGCACGAACGGACGCCATCCCACCGGAGAACGGCCGGGAATGGACGCTCACTCACCGCCCGGACACATCGCGTGGTCGGCGCCGACCGGTGTCACCGCTTCCCTGATCGATCAGGGCCTCAGAACAGCGCCGGACGCTCCAGCTCCAGCAGTGTCCGCTTACGCTCGATGCCACCCGCGTACCCGGTCAGCTTCCCGCTCGCGCCGATGACGCGATGGCACGGCACGACGATCGGGATCGGGTTCGAGCCGTTGGCAGCGCCGACGGCCCGCGACACCACCGGCAGATAGCCGAGACGGGCGGCGACCTCGCCGTAGCTCGCGGTCTCGCCATAAGGGATCTTGCGCAGCTCGTTCCAGACCTTCTGCTGGAACTCCGTGCCATCATTCGCGAGCGGCAGATCGAAGTCGCGTCGATCACCCGCGAAGTACTCGTTCAGCTGCTCCTCGGCGCGATCGAGGAGATCGTCGTCGATGCGCCGGCCGCGCGGGGTCGCGTCGAACTCGATGCGCGTCAACAACCCGGCCGATGTGTGCAACCGCAGCCCGCCGATCGGTGAGTCCATCCATCGGGTGCTCATGAGTCCATCCTCTCGTCGGTGATGCTCTGCCACAGGTGCAGGGCGGCATAGGAACGCCAGGGCCGCCAGTAGTCGGTTCTCTCCTCGGTCAGCCCGTGCGCCGCCAGGGCGCGGCGCAACACCAGGTCGGTGATGGGCAGGATGTCGGGATCGCTGAGGGCGCGCATGACGATGTAATCCGCGGTCCACGGGCCGACACCCGGCACCTCCAGCAGCCTGCGCCTCGCATCGGCACGATCGACGCCGGTGTCCAGCACGAGCTCGCCTGCCACGAAGGACCGCGCGACCGCCACCAGCGCACGGGCGCGCGACCGCGGCATCGAGAAGCCGGTCTCCGGCGCGTCCACGACACTCTGCGGCGACGGGAACGCGTGACTCAGGCCGAGCTCGGCCGCCATCGGCAGATCGACGGCGGATCCGTGTTTCCGGGCCATCTCGCCCAGCACCGTCCGCGCGCCCGCGACGGAGACCTGCTGGCCGACGATCGCCCGGACCGCGACCTCGAAACCGTCGACCTGGCCGGGCAGCCGCAGCCCGGGGTGGCGATCGACCAGCAGCGCCAGCACCGGGTCGGAGGTGAGCGCGTCGTCGATGGTCGTGGGATCGGCATCGAGGTCGAGCAGACGGCGGCAGCGGTGCACGGCCGTCTGGGTGTCGGCGAGGTCGGTCAGCTCCAACCGAGCCTGCACGGCATCGTCGTGGAGAGTCAGGTCGACGACAGCCGGCCCGTGCGGAAGACTCACGATCCGCGCATAGCGACGTTCCTCCACTCGCTCGACGCCGGCGATCGCCCGGGCGCCGAGGAAAGCGGTGAGAGCCCCGGCCGCGAAGGGCCGCCGCACCGCGAGCCGGATCTCGAGGCGTCCACCCCCGCGAGAAGCACCTCGCCTCAGATCCCGGGGAGCGAGCGCATACGCCGTTCGCATCGTGTCGTTGAACTGCCGAACCGACCCGAAACCGGCGGCGAACGCGATGTCGGCCAGGGGCAGGTCGGTGGACTCGATGAGGGTGCGAGCGAGATGAGCGCGGTTGCTACGAGCGACCGAGAGCGGTCCGACACCGAGCTCGTCGACGAGGGTGCGATGCACCTGCCGCTCGCTGTAGCCGAGTCGTCGCGCCAACCCCGTCACGCCCTCACGCTCGACGACTCCGTCGGCGATCAGGCGCATCGTCCTGGCAGCCAGATCGCCGCGCAGATTCCATTCCGGGGAACCGGGCGTCACATCCGGCCGGCACCTGCGGCACGCGCGATAGCCGGCGGCCTGAGCCGAGGCCGGATCGCGGTAGAAGGTGACATTCTCCCGCTTGGGAGTGACGGCGGGACATGAAGGACGACAGAAGATGCCCGTGGTGCGCACCGCGGTGAAGAAGACGCCGTCGAATCGCGCATCGCGGGCCTGCACGGCGCGGTAGCGGTCGTCATCGGTCATGATCCCATCATGCGCCCCCGCACAGAGGATTTCTGGCGGGAATCAGACATCACCGTCAGCGTGCTGCGGTCCACGAACGACTCGACCCCCGGCCGATGAGGACCGGGGGTCGATCGCTGGTAGCCCCGACGGGATTCGAACCCGCGCTACCGCCTTGAGAGGGCGGCGTGCTAGGCCGCTACACAACGGGGCCAGCAGGAGAAGACTCTACCAGCCCGCTGCCGCACCCTTGTCACCCACCCTCGAGCGACCTGCGCGGCGCCAGCACCGCTCCGATGACGGCGACCGCCGCCGCTACCCCGAATGCCGTCGGCAGGCCGGCGAGCTGGGCGACGAGACCGATCAGCGGCGCACCGAGGGCCTGCCCGAGAGCGAAAACGAGAAAGGACAGCCCGACCCCGGCGGCGGGCGTCCGCCCGTAGATCCGACTGCCCCAGATCAGCACGATCCCCGTGAGAGCGATGTAGGCCGCGCCGAACACCGCCAACATCGCCCACGCGCCAGCGATCTCGGGCCAGGCGGCGAGCAGACCGGTCGTCGCGGCCAGAAGCACGGCGACGAACTGCCACGCCCGGCGCAGACCCAGCCGTCCGATGGCATCGCCCGCTGCAGCTCCCGCAAGGCCACAGGCTCCGAGGAGAATCCACGCGACGAGCGAGAAACGTTCGCTCTGCCCGCCTTCGGTCACGAGCATCTCCCGCCCGAAGGTCCAGATCGCCGAGCTGGACAGCCCCATGGTCGCGGCCGCCACGAGCAGGTGCGCGCCACCAGACGGCAGCAGGGGCCGCGGAAGCATCTCCCGCGGCATCGGTTCGCGCGGGGCCGGAGTGCGGACGACGACGGCGGCCCAGATGGTGGCGACAGCGCACATCACCGCGAAGGCGAGCCATCCGATCCGCCATTGGTCCCGGACCAGCAAGGCGACGGGGCCCGCGACAGCGACTCCGGCTCCTGTGCCGGCGTTGACGACGGCTTGGATCCGGTCACGATCCTTCGCCGGCACGGCGTGGGCGACGGCATGCGCCAAAGGAGGTGAGGCGACGCCGGTGCTCGCCCCCGCAACGATCACGCCGACGGCGAGCATCACGCCATGAGGCGCCACCGCGACCAATGCGGTTCCCACCGTGGCCAGGCCGCCGGCGACCGCCACGAGCGGCCGCGACCCCCAGCGTGGGATCAGCACGGTGGTGACGGCGATCGCCACGCAGTAGGAGACATAGGAGCCCGCGGCGATCACGCCGATGACCGTGGCGGTGAGAGCGAATTCGTCCCGGAACGCGGGCACGAAGAGGCCGTAGGCGAAGCGCGCCAGTCCGTAGCAGACGGCGATCAGCGACACCCCCGCCCCGGCCAGGCGCAGGGTCTGGACCTTGGCGGAAGGCGCCCCTTCGTCGAGCGTCGTCACCTCGACGTGAACTTTACAGATCTGTGAACCATGGGTGTCACTGTAGGTACACTGATCGGTGAAGTCAACCGAGAGGGGCGATCATGTCCGCAACGCAGAGTGCACCCGATCCCCTACGCCCGCCTGCCCTGACGCCCGGCGCCACTCGCCTCCTCGATGTCGCCTCGGGCCTGTTCTACGAACGCGGCATCCACGCCATCGGCGTCGACACGATCGCCGAGGAGTCCGGCATCACCAAGCGCACTCTGTATGACCGGTTCGGCTCCAAGGACGGCCTGGTCGTCGCCTATCTGCAAGCCCGACACGCACGCTGGTGGGAACTGCTCGTGCAACGCGTTGACCACGCCGACCGCCCCCGGGCGCTCACCGTCTTCGATGCCTACGTAGCCGACGAGCTCTCCTCTCACCGCGGCTGCGCCTTCCTCAACGCCGCCGGCGAGCTGTCTGTCGACCACCCCGCTCATCGCGTCATCAGGGCCCACAAGCACGCCGTCCGTCATCTGCTGGCCGAGCTGCTGCGCGCCGAGGCATCGAGCGACGCCGATCGCGAGTCCGTCGACACCACGGCCGACCATCTCTTCCTCCTCCTCGAGGGCGCCATCGTCCAGCGTGGGCTCACCGGCGACACCTCCCCCGTCCTTCGAGCCCGTGCGATCGCCGCAGATCTCCTCACCTGACTCCGGGACGGAGCTGGAGCCCGAGGGCCAGCACCGCCACGAGCGCGACCGCCGAGATGGCGATCGGCAACGACGCGACCGTGGCAACGCCGCCGATGGCCGGGCTCAGAGCGATCGTCGCGGTCCGCATCGTCCAACCGATCCAGGTGACACCCGCGTGTGGCCGCAGACCCGGCAGAGCGTCGGCGCGAGCGAAGGCCAGAGGAACGGTGATCGCACACCCGAGGCCCGCTAGGGCCAGGCCGACCAGCGTCAACCAGGCTCCCGGTGACCATGCGGCCGACGTCAGCCCCCCGGCCACCGCGGCGAGGCTGGTGATCAGGGCGGCGCGGTGGCCGACGCGATCGATGAAACGATCACCCAGCAGCCGCCCGATGAACTGAGCGGTGAGCAGCACGCTCAGGCCGATGCCCGCGGACGATGCCGGCACATCGCGCTCGGTGGACAACAGAACCGCCGACCAGTTGTTGCCGACGTCCTCGACCGATATCCCTGCCAGCGCCACCAAGGCCAGCGGTGCCAGCAGCACCATGGCGTGCCGCCCCAGCGGACCGGGCTCCGCCTCCTCCGTGGACGTTCGGCGCGCCTCGGGAAGGAAGAGGCGTGCAGCCGCTGCCATCGCGATCACGCAAAGCGCACCCCACGCCGTGAGGTGGAGCGTCAACGGCACGCCGGCCGATGCCGCGGCGGTGCCCACGACTCCACCGATGGCCGCGCCGATGCTCCACCCTGCGTGCATGGACGTCAACACCGAACGTCCGTAGACCTCCTGCACGCGCAGGCCCTGTGCGTTCTGTGCGACATCGACCACGGCATCACCGAACCCGGCGAGGATCAGCCCGGCCACGAAGACCCCTGCGCTCCCGACCGCCACGCCGGAGCCGGCCACCACGAGCGCCAGCGCGATCCACGCGGTGCCGATCGCGGTCGTCCACCTCATCCCCAGGCGACGCAGCACCACGCCGGGGAGGTGAAATGCCCCTGCCGCACCGATCGTGAACCCCACGACCACGATCCCGAAGACCGCGGCGCTGAGTCCGAGGTCGTCCTTCACCTCGGCGTATCGCGCCAGCAGGGTCGCCGGGAGGGCTCCGTTCGTGGCGAAGGCGACCATCGCCGCGGCACGGGCACGACGAGGAGTGGCGGAATGTTGCACATCGAGCACTCTTGCCGTGGAATCGAACATGTGCAACGTGCGAATCGGCTCAAAACGATCGCCAACGCGGTCCGCGTCCCCGGCGGTGCCCGCGTCGGCGACCTGGCGCGGGCCACCGGCACGTCGCCGATGACCATCCGGCGCGACCTCGCCGAGCTGGAACGCCAGGGCGTGCTGCGCCGTACCCACGGCGGAGCGGTGAGCCTGCCCACGCGCGGCAGCCGCCTGCCGTTCGCGGTCCGCCTCGGCGGACATCTGGAGCAGAAGCAGTCGATCGCCACCGCCACCGTGGAGCTGATCCCCGATGGCTCCAGCGTGATCGTCGACGCCGGCACCACCTGCTCCGCCGTGGCCCACGCGCTGGCCGGACGCGACATCACCGCCCTGGCGCTGTCGGTACCCGTCGCCGCCGCCCTGGGCGAACGGCCAGGCGCTCGCATCGTCACGCCCGGTGGCCAGCTCGACAGCGATGAGCTGGCGTGGTCGGGGCACCGCGCTGTTCGCGAGGTGATCGACTTCCGCGCCGATGTCGCCGTACTCGGGGTCTGCGCATGGGACGAGGCCGGCGGTCTGACCGCATCGTCCCTGCACGATGCCGAGGTGAAGAAGGCACTCCTAGGGTCGGCTCGCCGGACGATCGCGGTGACCACGCCAGAGGCGATCGGCACCTCGGCGACCTTCACCGTGTGCCCGACCGGCCAGGTCGACACCCCCGTGACCACCCCGCTCCCCCAGGAGATGCGCGCCTGGATCACCGTGGCCGGCGTGGAGATCCTGGAGGTCGAGTCACCGGCTCCGTCACGACCCGGTGAGGAATGAGCCCGGTATCGAGCACATCCGTTCGCTCGCGTTGAGGTGCGGGGGCGACGAGGGATGTGACTCGGCGGTTGCCACGACAACCGCGGAAGCACATCTTTCGTCGGAGCCCAGACGGACGATGTGCTTTCAGGGCGGCTATGGCAACCACCGAAGCACATCGTCCGTCCTGGACCGGGTCGGTCGGACGCTGGTCATCGCCGAGAGACCGGGCGGATCGTGGTCAGGAAGACCGCGGTGAGGATGGCGAGAGCGGCGCCGGAGAGGAACATCCAGGACGCACCGCCTCCGAGGCCGCCGATGAGAGTGCCGAGGCCGATACCGACATAGATCCCCGAGGAGTTCAAGGCGACCACCAACGAGGCGTCCTCGGGTGCCGCGGCCATCAGGCGGTGCTGCTGTGGCGGGGTCTGGCACCAGGTACTCGCACCCCACACCCAGGTCAGCAGGGCGACGAGGATCACCGGGCTCGCCCCGGTCAGCACCAGCGCACCGAGCGCGAGCAAGGTGCCGGCCATCGCTGTGTATCCCGTCAGCAGCACGGCGGTGCCGCCGAAGCGATCGGTGAGCCGCCCCGAGGACTGCGCGCCGACGATCGCGCCCACGCCGTAGAGGAAGAGCATCTGCTGGACCGCCCCGCCCGTGACGTCCAGCGCCGCGAAGACCGGCACCGCATAGGCGTAGGCCGTGTACGCCGCGGCCATGCCCAGGACGGTGACCGGCAGGATCAGGCGCACCGATGGGACGCGCAGCACCGCCAGCCGCGTGCCGAGCGGCACGCGCGGACCACCGGGCAACCGCGGCAGGAGCACCATCAGTCCGGCCGCGACCAGCAGACACAGACCGGCGACCAGGCCGAGGGCCGGACGCCAGCCCATGACCCGCGAGGCGAGACCACCCAACGGCACGCCGACGGCGGTCGCGACCGTCAGCCCGCTGACGACGAGGGCGAGTGCCCGCCCGCGCCGCTCCGCCGGCACGAGGGACGACGCGGCCACTCCCGCGTTCGGGGTGTAGGCCGCCGCTCCCGCAGCGGCGAGCACCCGCGATGCCAACAACGCCACGAAGCCCGGCGCGAGCGCGGAACCGAGATTGGCGATCCCGAGCACGAGAAGCGCGGTCACCAGCAGCCGGCGCCGGGGAACCGTGGCCGTGACGGCGGCGAGCACCGGCGAGAGCAGTGCGTAGCCGATCGCGAACACCGTGACCGACAAGCCGGCCGTCGACGTGGAGACATCGAGGTCGTCTGCCAGCTCCGGCAGGAAGCCCGCGACGACGAACGCATCGGTGCCGACCGCGAAGGTGCCGAGCGCCAACAGCGGCACCGGTCCGCCACTCGACGCGGAGGAGCCACGGCCGAGCTTTAATGGGATGTTCAATATCCCGATTCTCCCTTCGCGGAGCCCACCGGGGATGTGGGTATCAGGTGTTCAGAGGCTCACGCGACGCGCTGGACGAATCGCCGGGCCCGCTGCGCCGCGGCCGGTGGAGCAGCGGCCAGCAGATCGGCCACGGTCTGACCGGCGAGCTCGCGCCGCCAGGCCAGCTCCGCCTTGCGCATCGCGACGGAGATGCCGCAAGGATGAGCGAACTCGCCGGCCTCGGCGAGCGTCCCGGCCCCGCGACGACGCACCTCGGTGCAGCGGAACGGGTCGACCCCGCCCTCGATCGCCGCGACGACGTCCATCAGCGTGATCGCCTCGGGCTCGCGGGCGAGGCGATAGCCGCCCCGCGCGCCCGGCTCCGAGGCGAGGATGCCCGCCTTGGCGAGCGGCTGGAGCTGCTTCTTCAGATACTGCGGCGGCAGCTCGAAGACCTCGGCGAGCCGGCCCACCGGCAGCGGCGCGAGGTCATCGAGCCAGGACAGGACCAGACAGCAGTGCAGTCCCCACTCGACCCCCTCGCTCATCCGCATGATCGGGATATTACACCTCCCGATTAAAGTGGCGAGCCCGAGGTGGCTACGAAGGATGTGCTTCTGCGGTTGCTATGGCAACCACCGAGGCACATCCTTCGTAGCCCGTCCCCGAGGCGGTGAGACAGCGTCCACCCGCACCGGCAGACGGACGCACACCCACCGCTCCACGGGAGTCGAGCGGAGCACCGTTATCGCAACTGGTGCAGCACGAGGGTCGCGAGGCCGAGGCACAGGAACACCATGAGCACACCGAGGATGAACACATAGGCCACACGCGCTCGGCCGGGACGGTAGTCGCGCACCAGGGCGGCCAGTCCGGCGGCGCTGTGCGCCAGCGCAGCGAAGAGGAGCGCCCCGTCCCAGACGACCCAGCCGATATCGGCCCAGCGGCGCGCGATGAAGTCCGAACCGGTGTCCGCGACGTCCGTGATGATGTGCGTCAGCGCGAAATGCCCCAGGGCCAAGAACACCAGCAGAATCCCGGTGCCGCGGATCAGCACGTAGTTGGCCCTCGCCGGGCGAAGGATGCCGCCGCTGCGCCGAGTCTCTCGGGTCACAGGACTGGCCATAAGATCACCACACTTCCTGCGATGGTCAGCGCGATGCTGACTGCCATCGTGAGCCAGAGGAGCCGAAGCGCTCCGGTCATGCCGATATCCCAGACGTCGATCGCGATCAGTCTCAAGCCGTTGAAGGCGTGAAAGCACAGCGCGAAGAGCAACCCGCATTCGAAGACCCGCATGAAGGCCGTGCCGTACAGCTCGTGCACGGAGTCATAGACCGGAACGGACCAGACGTATAGGGACACGTCGATCAGGTGGAGCAACAGGAACAACAAGATCGCCACGCCGGTGATGCGGTGCAGGTACGTGGCCCATCGGTTGGCCTCCGTGAGAGAAGGAGGCGTGCGCCCGAGACCGGAGACCGTCGCCAGTGTGGGACTGCCGCCACCGTCGAGTACGCGAGCGCGGCGATACATCACCAGCGTGACGGTGACGATCGCTACCGCGACCAGCATGAAACCGGCCATAAACATGGTCTGAGAGAAGGTCACGACTCAACCGCCTCGCCCGCCGGGGCGCTGTGGCTGAACTCGACGGGCGCCTCCGCGATATCGAAGCCCTCGCCGTCGAGCCGCAGCACCAGATACTTGAGCCACTCGTCGTCGCGCGACTCCGGGTAGTCCGAGCGCGCGTGCGCTCCGCGGGTCTCGGTCCGAAGCATGGCGCCGGTGGCGACGGCCCGGGCGACCAGCAATTGGTTACGCAGATCGAGCGCCTCCTGCCAGGCAGGATTGAAGGCGCGGACGTCCGGCACGCTCACCTGCTCCAGCTCGGCCTCCAGTTCGTCGAGCACCCCGGTGGTGTCGGCCAGACCGTCGGGGCTGCGGACCACGCCGCAACCCACCCACATGGTGTCCTTGAGTCGCCGCGTGATGCCGAAGGGATCGGGACCGTCCGCTCGAGCGGTCGGTGCCAGCGCGGTCTCGACCGCTCGCCGGACCAGCTCCCGATCGGGCTCTGGGGGTGTGCCGCGTTCCGCCGCCAGCCGGGCCGCGGTATCACCGGCGCGAGCACCGTAGACCGTCGACTCGGCGACGCCGTTGCCGCCGAGACGATTGGCCCCGTGCACTCCCCCGGCGTCCTCGCCGGCGACCAGGAGGCCCTCGATCTCGGTGAAGCAGTCCCGATCGATGATCGCGCCGCCCATGTGGAAGTGGGCCGTCGGCGAGACGTTGACCGGCCCGGTGGCGAGGTCGGAGCCGATCAGCCGGGTCCGCTCGACCATGCCGGGGAAACGACGCTCCACCTCATCCTTACCCAGATGGGAGATGTCGATGAGCACGCCGCCCTCGGGAGTCCCGCGACCGGCCATGATCTCCAGGTAGCTGGACCTGGACACGACATCGCGGGTGGAGCGCTCCAGCCGCTCGGGATCGTAGTCGCCCATGTACCGCTCGCCATCGGCGTTGTACAGGTGAGCACCCGCCCCGCGTAGTCCTTCCTCCAGGACGGCCCCGGTCATCCGGGACTCGCCGGCCAGCAGGCCGGTCGGATGGAACTGCATCATCTCCATGTCACGCACGGGCAGTCCCGCGCGCATCAGCATCGCGACGCCATCGCCGGTCTTCTCTCGGGCGGGCGCGGCGATCTTGAACATGGTCGCCGCGCCTCCCGTCGCCACCACGACCACCGAGGCCCGCACGATCAGGAACTCTCCGGTCTGGATGTCCAGACAGCTCAGACCCGCGCAGCTGCCGTCCCGGCCACGGAGGATCTCCAGGGCGCGGGTGTCCTCGAGTTCGCGGACGCCGATCCGGAACATCTGATCGCGCAGTCGCGACATGATCTCGATTCCGGTGAGATCGCCTCGGTGCACCGTGCGGTCGAAGGTCTGCCCGGCGAAGGCCTTCTGCTTGATGGTGCCGTCGGGGTTGCGGTCGAAGAAGCAGCCGACCCGGGTCTCCAGCTCGTGGATGACCCGCGGAGCATCGTTGACCAGGGTCCAGGCCAGCTCCTGGTCGTTGAGGTATTTGCCGCCGGCGAGGGTGTCGCTGAAGTGGGCGTCCAACGAGTCGGCGTCGTTGAGCACCGCGTTGTATCCGCCCTGGACCATCCGGGTGCAGCCCGACCGACCGACGGCACCCTTGCTGACGACGGCGATGGACAGGTCTGGGTTCGCCGTGTGGGCGTGCAGGGCGCACATCAGCCCGGCGCCCCCGCTGCCGACGATGGCGATATCGGTCTCGATCTGCGCCAGAGTGGTGTCATTCATCGGTCCTTCATCCTCCCGGTCCGGGCGGCGCGGATGGCCCGCGCCGGATCGAGGCCCTTCGGGCAGACGCCCGTGCAGCCGTACATGAAGTGACAGCGCCCGACGCCGTCGTGACCCTCGATGATGTCGAGCCGCTCCTGTCCGGCGGTGTCACGGGAGTCGCTGATGAGCACGAAGGCCCGATTGAGCGCGGCGGGCCCGATGAACTGTCCATCGTCGCCCGCGAACCCGCAGCTGGAATAGCAGGCCCCGCACTGGATGCAGTCGAGGGCGGGATCGATGGCCTGGCGCTCTGCCGAGTCCGGTGCCACGACGGCCGGCTCCGGCAGCCGCCCGTCTTCGGGGCTGACATAGGGGACGACCCGCTGCCACTGCTCCCAGAACGGGGAGGTGTCGACGATCAGATCCCGGATGACCGGCATACCGGCCGCTGGCGCGATGTCGATCCGCTGCTCCCCCCGCTCGACGATGCGCTGACAAGCCAGGACCGACCGTCCGTTGACGCGCACCGTGCACGTGCCGCACATCGCGACGCGACAGGAGAACCGGAACCCGAGGGAGTCGTCGTGCTCGCGCTGGATCGCCAGAAGCACGTCCAGCACCGTCATCGGCGTGATCCGGTCGACCGTGAAGCTGCTCGCGGAGTCCTCGGACGATCGGTGGACTCTGACCTCCACCCGTTCTGCTCGGCCTTCGGCCTTCGCAGCGCTCATGACCCTCCTTCTCTCGGGCCGGCTCATTCGGCCAGCTGCCGTATCGCCTCTCGGCGTTCCTCGTCGCTCTTGCGCACCTGCGCGCGAGCCGCGTCGAGCCAGGCGCGTACCGCCGTCGCCCGTTCGCGCGCGTGCGACACATTGGCCGAGACCATGTCGGGTGCGGCGCCACCGTCGCTTCGGTGCGCGGCGACGAAGGACCGGGCGTCGAGGCTGCGGTGGACGTTCTCATCGCTCATCCCCAACCGGTGCCCCAGCGCGAGCTCGGCGGCCTCGTCCACCAGCGCCGCATCGACCTGCTCCGGACCGATGTCGCGCTCGACGGCGAGCCTCACCAGCGTTCCCACCACCTGGTGCGCCGAGCGGAAGTCCAGGTCCGTCGTGCGGTGGATGACCGCTGCCAGCTCCGTGGCCGTCGAGAATCCCGCGGCGGCCGCCTCCGCCATCCGCTCGCGATGGAAACGCATCGAGTCGATGCTGCCGGCGAGCAGCTCCAGCGAGACCGCGGTCTCGTCCAGCAGCCGCAGCACCGGCGGCACCATCTCCTCCTCGACGTCCTTGGTGTCGCCGAAGGTGGTGTTGTGCAGCACCATGAAGACGCCCGACATGTCGCTGACCGCGCGGGCAGCACGCGCCCGGACGTACTCGAAGGGGTAGGCGTTCTTCTTCTGCGGCATCATCGAGCTCGAGCCCGCATAGGAGTCGCCGATCTCCGCGAAGCCGAACTCGACCGTGCACCACAGATAGAGGTCCATGCTCAGCCGGCTGAGGTCGATGCCCACGCCGCTCAGCGCCGCCGCGGTCTCCGTCGCGTAGTCACCCGATCCGACCGCGTCGATGGAGTTCTCGCGGACTCCGTCGAAGCCGAGCAGCCCGGCAACGCGGGCCCGGTCGATCGGATAGGAGGTCCCGGCCAGCGCACCGCAGCCGAGGGTCGAGTGATTCGTCGTCCCATAGGCCGCCTGCAGCCGGCCGGCGTCACGCAGCAGTGCATCGACCATGCCCACGAGGTAGTGGCCGACGGTGCTGGGCTGAGCCGGCTGGAGGTGGGTCCACTGCGGCATCACGGTCTCCCTCTCGGACTCCGCGATGCGTAAGAGCGTGTCGACCAGATCCAGCAGCCGCTCGGCGACGACCGCCGTCCGTGCGCGGATGGCGAGCCGGGTGAGCGGCTCCGGACGGGTCCGGGCGATGTTGATGTCTCCGGCGATCTCCGCTCCGACCAGCTCGGTCAACCGATGTTCCAGATGTGAGTAGAAGTACTCATAGCGCGGATCGAAGGCGGCGAACCGCTCGTCGCCCTCCCGCCGCATGACGGCCAGGCCCTCCGCGACCTGCGCGGCTGCCGCGCGGTCGACGATCCCGCATTCGGCGAGCATGACGATCCACGCCTCGTTGGCATCGAGCAGTCCTTCGAAATAGTGCTCGCGCATGAACTGGTAGCTCGGCTCCAGGATGGTCCGGGTGTAGGTCTCCCCCGGCGCCTCGGACAGGCGATGGCGACTGATCGATCCGGTGTCGTGCTCTGGCATCAGCTTCCTCCTTCTGTTGCGTCGTTCTCGAAGAACAGGTCGCGGGTGGTCAGCTCCTCGCGGATCAGGCCGGTCTCCTCCATGAACGAGGCGAAGAGCCCCAGGCTGACCGGCGTGGTCGTGAACTCGGTGCCCTCGGCCGTCAGCTCTTCAGAGATCTCGGCCGCGTCCATTCCTCCGATGACATCGGTGAGCCGGTCGGCCACCGCGTCGGGGTCGTCGGCGATCTCCTCGTTGGCCGCTTCGAGGGCATCGACCATCGCCGACGCCACATCGGGATTGCACGCGACGAAGTCCTCCATCGCGTAGATCCCGTTGAAGGTGTGCGGTCCGTCGAAGACCTCGTAGCTGTCGAGGAGCACATGGGCCCCTTGGTCAGCCTCCTGTTGTTGGAACGGCGGGGCCGTCAGGTGTGCTTGGAGCTGTCCAGCGACCAACGCCTGCATGCCATCGGGGTGCCCCATCGCGATGATCTGGCTGTCCAGCGCCCGCGGATCGCCCAGCTCTTCCTGTGCGCCCTTGCGCAGCACGATGGATTGGATCGAGTCCGGCCCCGGCATCGCGATGCTGCCGTCTCCCTCGAGCTGTTCGAGGGAACGGACATCTCGATCCATCGTCATCAGCTGCAGGTTCATGGAGTTCAGCGAGGAGATCATCTTCCACTTCATGCCCGCGCCGCGGCCGATGATGAACGGGCCCACACCGCCGGCGGCCATCTGGATCTCCCCGGCGAGCGTGCCGTCGCGGATCGCGGCGCCGGAGTTGAGTTCGCGCCAGGTGATATCGACACCCGGGAGCTCCTCCTCCAGGGTGCCGTCGACCTGCACCAGCAGGAGATTGGCGTAGCCCAGACCGGGCTGATAGGCGATGGTGATCGACGTCTCCTCCTCACAGCTCCCGGTATCGCCCGAGGACGGCGCCAGAGCACAGGAGGCCAGCGAGGCTGTGAGTGCCGCGGCGGTGAGTGCGGACAGGACCCGGCGAGAGGGCCGGGGCCGAAAGGTTCTAGTCATGAGAGCTCCCAGTGATCCGGCGGTCAGGTCGCGTTCTTCATTCCCCAGCGAACGACGGTCCGCCGCTCGACCCAGGTGAAGAAGGACTCCAGCAAGATGCCGATGATCGCGATGGTGATCAGGCCGGCGAAGATCTCCGGAGTCCGCAGGAAGTACCGTGCGTCGTTGATGTAGAACCCGAGACCGCCACCGCCGCCGGCGACGCCGAAGACGAGCTCGGCGGCGATGATCGTCCTCCAGCCGAAGGCCCAACCGGTCTTCAGACCGGTGAGTGCGTAGGGCAGCGCCGCCGGGATGAGCACATTGCGCACCATCCGCCACCCGCGCATCCCCATGTTGCGCCCGACCGATATCAGTGTGGGGTTGACGGTCTTGAAGCCCATGCTCACGTTCATCGCGATCGGCCAGATCACCGAGTTGGCGATCACGATGATCAACGATGTCGTGTTGAGCCCGAACCACAGGATCGCCAGCGGCAGCAGTGCGATGGCCGGCAGCGGGTTGAGCATCGAGGTCAGCAGGACGAGCAGGTCGTCGCCGATCCGAGTCCAGGTCGCCAGGGTGGTCAACACCGCGGCGACCACCATGCCGATCAGCATCGCCGTCAACAGGATGCGCAAGGTGGTGAAGGTCGCGCTGAGCAATGTCCCATCACCGAATCCCGTGACCATGGTCCGTAGCACCTCGAAGGGGCTGGAGACGAGCAGGGAATCGGGAGTGAATGCGGTGATGTAGAGCTGCCAGATCACGACGAAGATCACCAGCAGGGCGATCCGCCGGGGAACCACGGGCAGCCGGCCCCAGACTCCCTTGCCCCCGCGCATGTGCTTCGGGATCTCGATGGTCACGGCCTGGGTCATGGTCTCTTGTGACATCGTTACCTCACTCGAATGCGATCTTCGTGTCGTCATGGCCGAGCAGTGAGCGCAGATGATGCAGCGCCTCGTTGAACGCTGGCTCGTCCGGATCCTCGAGCCCCCTTACGTCGACGACCTCGACGACCTGCGAGGGCGGCTGGCCGAGGACGACCACCCGGTCGCCGAGATAGACGGCCTCCTGGATGCTGTGGGTCACGAAGAGGACCGTCACTCCGGTCCGCCTGGTGACGGTGTGCATCTCCGCCTGCAGGCGTGCGCGAGTCTGGGCATCCAGTGCGCCGAAGGGCTCGTCCATGAGCAGGATCGCCGGGTCCAGGGCCAGAGCGCGGGCGATCGCGACTCGCTGCTTCATGCCGCCGGACAGCTGATAGGGATAACGGTCGGCGGCGTGCCCGAGGTTCATCAGCTCCAGGTACTCGTCGGTTCGACGAGCGGCTTCCTTCTTGTCGCGTCCGTTCTCGATCTGCGGATGACTGATATTGGCGCGGACGGTGAACCAGGGAAAGAGCTGATCGAACTCCTGGAAGACCACCGCACGATCCGGCCCCGGCTCCATCCGGTTCCGTCCCTGCATCGCGATCTCGCCTTTCACGGGGCTCAGAAATCCCGCGATGCACTTGAGCAGGGTGGACTTACCGCAGCCCGAAGGACCGAGCAGCATGATCTTCTCCCCCGACCAGACGTCGAAACTGACGTCGTCGACGGCGATGGTGAGCTTGCCGTCCATGGGGTAGCCCAGTTGGACTTTTGCCACATTCAATAGCGGTTTCGCCGGGTCGATCTGGGGTGTTGGACCGTTTCGGCGTCGTGTACGGCCGTTCGATCTCAACGACGTTGATGACATCAAGCCACCTCCTGAGTGGATAGAGGTCTGGCCACTGACAGTAACCCAGGTCACATGGAGTCGCAAGGAGCCCGCAGGAGAGACGCTGTCCCGCTCAGCCCGAGAGGCCCTGCCACAGACAGGCCAGCGCGGAGGCAGTGATGACACACATGGTCAGACGTCGGAAGGTCGATACCGGCAGGGACGGACCGAGCCGGACCCCCAACAGAGTGCCGCCGACACCGACCGGGACCCACCACAGGAGGAGCGGCGCCACCTCCCCCAGCGGCAGCCGCCCGCCCACGCCGAGCAAGGTCAGGGTGACGAGATTGCCGGCCACGAAGAACACGGCCAGGTCCGCGACGATCTGCCGGGCGTTCGCTCGGCGGCCGGTGAGCAGAAGCGCGGGCGGGACTCCGTTGAGGCTCGTCGTGGAGCCGAGGAAGCCCCCGAGGACGCCGGCGATCCATTCCAGCGGCCGAGCCCTTCGTCCGGACATCGACTCAGCGGCCGCGGAATGCCGGTCACGCGCGATCAATCCCACCACGACGAGGAGCACGAGCGTTCCGGACGCCAGCTGCAGGTCCCTTTCAGGGACGTCGTCGACCAGCCAGAGCCCTGCCGCCGTGCCGGGGAGCGCCCCGAGCACCATCCGTGCCGACCTGGGCCAACTGACGTCTCGCCATCGCACGGCGAGAACGAAGATCCGGGTGAGCAGCGCGATCACCAGGTTCACCACAACCACCTGTTCGAGCGGCAGACCCACCAGCAGGAGCAGGGGCAAGGCGACCAGAGCGTAGGCGAAGCCGACGACACCGCCGAGAAACGCCGCACAGAGGACGACTGCCGCGCCACCGATGACCATCCGCCCACTGTAACGTCCAGCGGTCTTACCTCTGACCACATGGGCGATGCCTGTGGTAACGTGAGCCGCGCAAGGTCAGACCACTGACCTGTTAGGAGGACATTCAACGTGGCACGCGAGAATCCACACTTCCTGGCGCACTGCGACGGTGACGCGGTCGCCGTCGCTGTCTGCGATGTCGAGCCGGGTGATGCCGTGGTCGGATACCTGGACGGCACTCCGACCAGTGCGGTGACCGTGGCGTCGAACATCCCGCTCGGTCACAAAGTGGCACTGCAGGACATCTCATCCGGCGACCAGGTCATCGAGTACACGCTGCCGATCGGAACGGCCAGCACCGACATCACCCAGGGCGACTACGTCCACACCCACAATGTGAGGAGCGCACGATGGCAGAACAGCGTGGCCTGACCGGCTTCCGGCGAGAGAACGGCGCCGTCGGCGTGCGCAATCACGTCGCGATCCTTCCCGTCGACGACTTGTCGAATGCCGCGGCCGAATGTGTCGCCGCACACGTCCCGGGCACCCTGGCCCTCCCCCACGCCTTCGGACGACTGCAGTTCGGCGAGGACCTGGAGCTGACCTTCCGGACCCTGATCGGCATCGGCACGAACCCGAATGTCGCGGCGGTCGTCGTCATCGGCATCGAGCCGAACTGGACCAATCGCGTCGTCGAGGGCATTGCCAAGAGCGGCAAGCAGGTCGAGGGATTCTCGATCGAGGGATTCGGCGATCTCAAGGTCGTCGAGCAGGCCTCTCGCGTCGCGCAGAAGTACCTGCAGACGGCCACGGAGCTCCAACGCGAGCCGGTCGACCGTTCGGAGATCCTCATCACCACCAAGGACGGCGAGTCCGACACCACGACCGGCCTGGGCTCCTGTCGCGCCACCGCCTATCTCATCGACCGCTGGGTCGATGCCGGCGGCACGGTCATCTTCGGCGAGACCAGCGAGCTCACCGGTGGCGAGCATCTGATCGCCGAGCGGTGCATCGACGACACCGTGCGGGCTCGCTTCCAAGAGTTCTACGACGGCTACATCGACATGATCGAGTCGACCGGTGCCAACCTGCTGGGATCACAGCCCACGCAGGGGAACATCGCCGGCGGCCTGTCGACGATCGAGGAGAAGGCCCTCGGCAATATCGTCAAGACGGGATCGAAACCGGTGGTCGGCGCCCTGGCGCCCGCCGAGGCACCCACTCGACAGGGCCTGCACTTCATGGACACGTCGTCCGCCGCAGCGGAGTGCGTGACCCTGATGGCCGCCGGTGGCGGCGTGGTGAACCTGTTCCCGACAGGCCAGGGCAATGTCATCGGCAACCCCGTCCAGCCGGTGGTCAAGATCACCGCCAACCCGAAGACGGCCGAGAGCATGCACGATCACATCGATGTCGACTGCTCACCACTGCTCACCACCGGGCAGTCTCTCGATGAAGCCGGCGAACAGCTCATCGAGCTGGTCGAACGCACCATCAACGGCCGGGTCACCGCGGCGGAGTCCCTCGGGCATCGCGAGTTCACGCTCACGAAGCTGTACCGCAGCGCCTGACGACACGTACCGCGATCTGACGGGGCCGGGGCCGGAGACCATGGTCTCCGGCGCCGGCCTCGTCACGGTCGGACGCCGCCCCTCAGCCCGTGCCGGGAGCACCGAGCGTACGAGCGGCGGTCGCCGCACCGCGCACGTGACGCCTCGCGGCGCGGGCAGCCGCGGCACCGTCACCGGACAAGATCGCATCGAGGATCCGTCGATGGTCCTCCCGAGACCTCTCCAGTCGACCGGGCACCGTCAAGGTGGTCTGCATCCCCTCAGCCAGCATGCTGTTCAGGACGCCCTGGGTCTGCTCCAGGAACCGGTTGCCGGATGCCTGGACGATCTTCAGATGGAAGTCCATATCCAGACGCTGGAGCTCCTCGAAATCAGGGGGCGAGCCCTGCGACGCTTCGAGCAGGAGGTCATGGGCGCGTTCGACCCTCTGCAGCGCGGCCAGATTCTGCCCCTCCGCCGCCCAGCGCGCGGCGGGGACTTCAAGGACCTCGCGCATGGCGAAGAGCTCCTCGCTGCTGTGCGTGGCTTCGAGCAGGGACCGACGCAGCTCCGCGGCGGACCGCGGCTCCGCGACGAAGACGCCCTGACCGTGACGCACCACCAGACGCCCTTCGCTCTGGAGGGTACGGACCGCCTCTCGGAGCGAGGGGCGGCTCACCCCCAGGTTCTGGGCCATCTGTCGTTCCGCGGGCAGCCGGTCCCCCGGCGCCAGCCCTTCGGCCTCGATCCAGCGAACGATCTCATCCTTGATGCGCGCGGTGAGGGACGACTCACCCAGGCGATTCCACGGAGTGTTCGTCTCTGAAGCGGTGGCCATACCGCCAGTATGCCATCTCAGCTGGTAAGACCACTGATGATCTGGCACAGGGCAGGCGCCGAATCTCCCTCGCTTTCCTCCCCTCCACGACGAGGCGATCCAGCTTTCCCTGGGACTCGCCCCCTCGTTGACAGGTGACAACCGCTACCCTAGCTTGGACAGAGGTCTTACCAAATATCGTTCGTATCTCGTCCCCCAGCCCCACCCACCCAGAGGAGAGCAGCCGATGAACGACACCGTCACCGTCGTCGAGGACGTCTGGGGTCCTGCCTTCGACGACCTCAGCGCGCGTCACACCGTGGTGCGCGAACCGGATGCCTGGTCCGAGCCAGATCGTCTCGCGGAACTGATGCGCGCCAGCTCCGTTGTGGTCATCCGCAACAGGACTCAGCTGACGGCGGAGTTGATGAGGCAGTCGCCAGAGCTCAAGCTCATCGCTCGCGCCGGCGTCGGTCTCGACAACATCGACCTCGTTGCTGCCGACGAACTCGGTATCGTCGTCGTCGCCGCCTTGGGCGCGAATGCGACGAGCGTCGCCGAGCATGCTCTGGGACTGGCGCTGACGGTGGCGCGCCACACCGTGCCCCTGGACCGCGAGGTCCGCGAAGGCCGGTGGAACCGCCTCTCGGGTCGTGAGTTGGCCGGCGGGACCTGGGGGCTGCTGTCGGCGGGCGCCACCGCCCGCGCCACGGCCCGCCTCGCCCGCGGTCTCGGCATGGACATCGTGGCCTTCGACCCCTACGTCACCCCCGATGATCCCGAGCTGACCGAGATCGGTGTCCGGCTGGCACCGCTGAACGAGGTCGTGGCGGCCGCCGACGTGCTCAGCGTCCATCTCCCCGCCACCGCCGACACCATCGGCCTTGTCGACGCCACGCTCCTCGCCGCGATGAAATCGGAAGCGATCCTCGTGAACGTCGGTCGTGGCGAGGTCGTCGACGAGGCCGCATTGGCCGCGGCACTCTCGAACGGCGACATCCTCGGCGCCGGCCTCGATGTTCGCGCACAGGAGCCACCACCGACACCCGATCCGCTCCACGACCTCGGCAACCTCGTCCTGACCCCGCACATCGCAGGGATCACCGGCCAGTCCCAGGACCGGATCATGAACCTGCTCTGCTCGGACATCGCCGCCACCTTGTCCGGGCGGCCGGCACGCTGTCACGTGGGCCGGGCCGACACGCCGCAGGAGGCCATCCGATGAACGTCACCGTCGCCGAGGCTCGCAGCCTCACCACCGAGCTTCTCGGCCGGGCCGGGCTATCCCCCGCACGAGCCGAGGCCACCGCTCACGTCCTCACCGTCGCCGAGGCCTGGGGGCTGGGCTCGCACGGCCTGTTGCGGCTGCCGGTCTATCTCGACCGGATCGCCGCCGGCGGCCACCCCGTCGACGTCGATCTGCGGACCGTCACCGACACCGGGCCGTTGCTCACCCTGGACGGTCAGGGCGGCCTGGGCCACTGGCAGCTCGCCGAGGCGACGTCCGCGGCGATCGACCGCACGCGACGCTACGGCATCGCCGGAGTGGCGGTCGCCAACTCCGGCCACTGCGGCGCTCTCGGCGTCTACGCGGCGGAGATCGCCCGTCAGGGTCTCGCCGGGCTGGTGTTCTCGTGCGGGCCGGCGGTCCTGCCCCCTTGGGGAGGAGCCGAGCGACTGCTGTCGACCTCGCCGATCGCTGCCGGCTTTCCCCTCCCCGAGGGGACGACGGTCGTCGATCTCGCGCTGAGCACCGTGGCGCGCGGCAAGATCGCCGCCCACGCGCAGACCGATACCCCGTTGCCGGACGGCTGGGCTCTCGACGCCGAGGGGGAACCGACCAATGACCCGCAGGTCGCGCTGTCGGGCATGCTGTCGCCGTTGGGAGGCGCGAAGGGCTTCGCCCTCGCCTTCATGGTCGAGGCGCTGACGGCCGGCCTCGTCGGACCGCTGCTGTCGGCGGACGTGCCGGACTTCTTCGCCGCCGATCGCCGAGGGGATCCCCAGCGCATCGCGCATCTGGTCATCGCCCTCGACCCCGCCAGAACCGACGGCAACGGCGATCCTGCGGGGGCCATGTCCCGGCTCGCGGACCTCGCCGAACGCACCGCGAACGCGGGCGGGCGAGTGCCCGGCTCCCGGCGGACTCAACTCGCCGCCATCGCCGACACCGATGAGGTGCCGCTCGACGACGCGCTCTGGGACGAGCTCCTCGCCCGGCGCGGCCGACCCGACCACAGCCAGGCCTAGAGGAGCACGATGACCCGGTACGTCCACGACTTCGCCGACGGCGATATGACCCAGCGTGACCGACTGGGCGGCAAGGGGGCCAATCTCGCCGAGATGACGAAGCTCGGTCTGCCCGTTCCGCCGGGGTTCACGATCACGACCGATGCCTGCGTGGCCTATCTCGACCGAGGACACGAACCGGACGGACTCGCTGAGGAGGTCGGCGACCACCTCAGTTCACTCGAAGCGGCCATGGGACGCCGCCTCGGCGACCCTCGTGATCCGCTCCTGGTCTCCGTCCGTTCAGGAGCATCGCAGTCGATGCCGGGCATGATGGAGACAGTGCTCAATGTGGGGCTGAACGACCGATCGGTGGCCGGGCTAGCGCGGGCGAGCGGCGACGAGCGGTTCGCAGCAGACTCCTATCGCCGCCTGCTCCATATGTTCGGCACTACCGTTCTCGGCCTCGTCGACTCCGCCTTCGTCGAAGCGCTCGACGGGCTCAAGCACGAGCGCGGTGTCACCGAGGACATCCAGCTCGACGCCGCCGACCTGCGGCAGCTGATCGACACCTATCAGCGGATCATCAGCGCGAAGTCCGGAAGGGATTTCCCGCAGGACCCGCGCGAGCAGCTCGCCCTCTCCCTGCGGGCGGTCTTCGACTCCTGGAACACCGAGCGCGCGATCCTGTACCGGCGACAGGAGGGGATCCCCGACGATCTCGGCACCGCGGTGACCGTCCAGGCGATGGTCTTCGGCAATCGCGGTCCCTCCTCCGGCTCGGGCGTCGCCTTCACGCGGGACCCCGCGACCGGCCGTCGCGGCGCCTACGGCGACTACTTGCAGAACGCCCAGGGTGAGGATGTCGTCGCGGGCATCCGCAACACGGTCTCGCTGGCGGATCTCGCGCACATCGACCCGGCCTCCCACGACGAGCTCATGGGCATCATGGAGCGGCTGGAGAAGCACTACCGCGACCTGTGCGATATCGAGTTCACGATCGACGACGGCAAGCTGTGGATGCTCCAGACCCGTGTCGGGAAGCGCACCGCCGAGGCCGCGTTCCGGATCGCCGACCAGATGGTCGATGAGGGTGTCATCGACCTCGACGAAGCCCTGCGGCGGGTCACCGGAAGTCAGCTCGCGCAACTGATGTTCCCGCAGTTCGACGCCTCCTCCCCACGCCAGAGGATCGCCCGCGGCGTCGGAGCCTCACCGGGGGCCGCGTCGGGCGAGGTCGTGTTCGACTCGGCGACGGCGACGAAGCTGGCGGCGGAGGGACGCGCGGTGATCCTGGTCCGCCGCGAGACCACTCCCGACGATCTGCCCGGCATGAGCGTCGCACGAGGTGTGTTGACCAGTCGTGGCGGCAAGACCTCCCACGCCGCCGTGGTGGCGCGGGGCATGGGGCGGGTCTGCGTGTGCGGTGCCGACGAGCTCGACATCGACATCACCGGCCGGCGAATGACCTTGCCCGACGGCACGATCGTGCGCGAACACGAGCCTCTCTCCATCGACGGCACCACCGGCGAGGTGTTCAGCGGCCACGTGCCGGTGACCGATTCGGTGGTCATGCGCGCCCTCGGTGGCGGGCGGGCCGAGAGCGGGGATGAGCTCGTCGGGGCGGTTCGACGCCTGACGGCCCACGCCGATGCCGTCCGACGGCTGTCGGTCCGCGCGAACGCCGACACCGCCGAGGACGCGACGAACGCACGCCGTCTCGGCGCCGAGGGGATCGGTCTCTGCCGAACGGAGCACATGTTCCTCGGGCCCCGGCGACGGCTCATCGAGGACCTGATCGTCGCCGAGGACGCAGACGGTCAACGGGCGGCGCTCGACGCGCTGCTCTCCCTCCAGCGGGAGGATTTCACGGCCATCCTGGCAGCGATGGACGGCCTGCCGGTGACGATCCGGCTCATCGACCCGCCGCTGCACGAGTTCCTTCCCGAAGCCGATGATCTTGCCGAGGAGCCCGACCCGCGACGGAAGCAGCGTCTGTCGGCCGCTCTCGACCGGTTGCGTGAGCAGAACCCGATGCTGGGCCTGCGCGGCGTCCGGCTCGGTTTCACCATCCCCGGCCTCGTCCGCATGCAGGCACGTGCCGTGTTCGAGGCCGGTGTGGAGCGGCTGCGCGCCGGCGGGGACCCCCGGCCGGAGATCATGGTGCCGCTGGTGTCGACGGCCGCCGAGCTCCGAGTCATACGTGAGGAGATCGAAACCGTCGCCGAGGACGTCGCGAGCGAACACGGGATCGCCGTCGGCTACCGGATCGGCACCATGATCGAGGTACCGCGCGCCGCCCTGACCGCCGAGGACATCGCTCGATTCGCCGACTTCTTCTCTTTCGGCACGAACGATCTCACCCAGCTGACCTGGGGATTCTCCCGCGACGATGTCGAGGCCTCGTTCCTCCCCACCTATCTCGACCGGGGAATCCTCCCGATATCGCCGTTCGAGACCATCGACGTCGAAGGGGTCGGAGCGCTGGTGCGCGCCGGGCTCGAGCGAGGGCGATCCGCCAATGCCGCCCTCCACCTCGGCGTCTGCGGCGAGCACGGTGGAGACCCGGCGTCGGTGCGGTTCTTCGACGAGATCGGGCTCGACTACGTCTCCTGCTCGCCCTATCGGATCCCGGTCGCGCGCCTCGAGGCCGCCCGTGCCGTGTTGATGGACCCATGATGATGCGTTACGGCGGCCATGGCGACCACAATGCATCGTTCACCTAGGTCACGATCTCGTTCCAGGCCGTGAGCTTGTCGGGATTGCGGACCGCGTGGACCCGTTGGATCCTCCCATCGCCCACAGTGAAGGTGATCACGGCGAGGACGCGGCCCACTCCGGTCGCCACGAGCCCCGCCTCGCCGTTGACCAGGTCCTCGACGATCGTGAGGTCCGGCTGTCTCCCGGCGACGCCGAGGAAGAACCGCGCGACCTCCTCGGCACCCCGAAGCGGAGCAACGGAGGCGGAGACGATGCCGCCTCCGTCGGTGACCGCCGTCGCCGACGGATCGAGCGCACTGACGAGGCCGGCGAGATCGCCCGCCCGCCAGGCACGAGCGAAGGAGCGGACGGCGGCGGTGTGCTCGGAGCGGCTCACCGGTCGGGCACGCGCCTGCCGCAGCCGACGACGGGCGGACGAGGCGAGCTGCCGGCACGCCTCCGGGCTGCGACCGACGACTGCCGCGACCTCGGGGAAGGTGCACCTGAACACGTCGTGGAGGACGAAGGCCACCCGTTCGGCCGGGGTCATCGACTCCAGCACGATCAGGAGCGCCATCGACACCGACTCGTCCATCGTCATCCGGTCGGCGGGATCGAGGGGATCGCCCTCGGCGTGACTGGTCCACCGTCCCGGTGTCGGCACGGGCTCGGGGAGCCACTCCCCCACATACCGTTCCCGACGGACGCGGGCGCTGCGGAGCATGTCGAGTCCGATGCGGCCGACCGTCGTGAGGAGCCATGCGCGCGGTGACGCGACCTGCCGACGATCCCGGTGGTCGAGGCGGTACCAGCGGACGTAGGCCTCCTGCACCGCGTCCTCCGCATCGGCGACCGAGCCGAGCAGCCGGTAGGCGAGGCCCAACAGCACCTCGCGTTCGACCGGCTCAGACTGCCCGCCCCGGCCGGTCCGGCTCTGGTGCGTCATGGCCCCTCCTCGTGACGTCCTCTCCTATTCAAGACGACGCAGCCCGATGGATCGTGAGGTCCGGCGTCCCGCCTCACGATCCGTCGGGCTGCGTCGTCCAGGTCGTAGGCGGACGATCGTCCGTCCACCGCACCGAGAGGAAGGCACCTCATGTCCGACGACCCCATCACGTTCATCAACATCATCGACGTCGATCCGTCGAAACAGCAGGAGGTGGTCGACCTGCTGACCGAGGGCGCCGAGAAGGTCGTCTCCCACCGGCCGGGTTTCCTCTCCCTCACGATCCTGGCGAGCGCCGACCGGAGCCGCGTAGTCAACATCGCCCGCTGGGAGAACGCCGAGTCCGCCCGGGCGACACAGGCCGATCCGGCGGCAGCGAGATACGCCGAGCGCACGGCGACCCTCGGAACACCGAGCCCCGGCGTCTACTCCGTCGTCGCCGAGATCGACTGAACCGGCGCCGAGGACAGATCGCAGAGCATCAGGTTCAATCCGACCCGACCGCGCGACGGGTGTTCGAAGGCTCCCGGCACCGTGCACAGGGTGACGAAACCGAGTCGCTCGTACAGACGGATCGCCGCCGTATTGGTCTCGACCACCGCGTTGAACTGCATCGCGGCGTAGCCCTCACGCCGAGCCCACGCCAACGCGTACTCCCCCAACGCCCGGCCGACACCACGGTTCCTGCTCTCCGCGGCGACCATGAAGCTCCCCGTGGAGATGTGGGAACCGGGTCCCGGCCGGTTGGGACCGAGCGCCGCTGTACCGACGACCCGGTCCGCGTCGACCGCGACGACGGTGAGACCAGGAGGTGAGAAGAGCCACGTCTCGCGTGCCTGCCGCTCGCTCATCGCCGGATCGTAGGGGAACGTGTCGGCGGCGGACACGACATCATGAATGATGGCCCAGACTATCGGCCAATCACTCTGCCGGAACTCGCGCACCTCCACCATCGCGACGATAACAGCGAGTCGCCGCACCTACTGCCCAACGCCATGGGACGACGACGGACCCGCGTGTCCGACTCGCGGGTAACCGTCTCCATCGCGTAAAAAAGGCGGGTGAGTCACTCGACGACGGACAGCGCGATCGGCATGAACCCGTCCCCCAATATCTCCCACTCGATCACGGTGCGCCTCGAGGTGCCGCCCGGCGGAACAGCCGTCGGTCACCTCACCACGACGGTGGAGTCGGCAGGCGGCATCGTCACCGCGCTCGACGTCGCCGCGTCGCGCTCCGACGCCCTGCGCATCGACCTCACGATCGCCGCGGGCGACACCGCGCACGCCGACCGCATCGTCGACGCGTTGCGCGACATCCCGGATGTCGACGTCAAGAAGGTCTCGGACCGTACCTTCCTCATGCACCTCGGTGGCGTCATCGAGACCGCCTCGAAGCACCCGCTGCGCAACCGCGACGACCTCTCGATGGTCTACACGCCCGGCGTCGCGCGCATCTGCCAGGCGATCGCCGCCGACCGCGAGGACGCGCGCCGCCTGACCGTGAAGCGCAACAGCGTCGCGGTCGTCAGCGACGGCTCGGCGGTCCTGGGTCTCGGCAACATCGGTCCTCATGCGGCACTGCCGGTGATGGAGGGCAAGGCGGCGCTGTTCAAGACCTTCGGTGCCATCGACGCGTGGCCGCTGTGCCTCGACACGCAGGATGTCGACGCGATCGTGGAGACCGTCGCGGCCGTCGCCCCCGGATTCGCCGGCATCAATCTGGAGGACATCTCCGCGCCTCGCTGCTTCGAGATAGAGAAGCGTCTCCGCGAGCGGCTCGACATCCCCGTCTTCCACGACGACCAGCACGGCACCGCGATCGTCGTGCTCGCGGCGCTGCGCAATGCGCTGCGCGTCGTGGAGAAGTCCCTCGACGAGGTGCGCGTCGTACTCGTCGGCGCGGGCGCCGCCGGAACCGCGATCCTGCGGCTGCTGCTCGGCGCCGGTCTGCGCAATGTGGTCGTCTGCGACATCGACGGTGTCGTCTCGACCGACCGCGGCGATACCGACCCGACGCTGAAGTGGATCGGCGAGAACACCAATCCCGAGGGCCTGTCCGGCACCCTGCGCGACGCGCTCCCGGGAGCCGATGTGTTCATCGGGGTCTCCGCTCCCGGCCTGATCGGTGCCGCCGATGTCGCCAAGATGGCCGACGGCGCGGTGGTCTTCGCGCTGGCCAATCCCGACCCGGAGATCGACCCCTCGCTCGCCCGCGAGCACGCCACGGTCGTGGCCACCGGCCGTTCGGACTACCCGAACCAGATCAACAACGTCCTCGCATTCCCGGGCATCTTCCGCGGTCTCCTGGACGCTCACGCGCACGACATCGACGTGCCGGTCCTCATCGCGGCTGCCGAGGCCATCGCGGCCTGCGTCGAGGACGAGGAACTCAACGCCGACTACATCGTGCCCAGCGTGTTCCATCCCGAGGTCCACCATCGGGTCGCCGAATCGGTGGAGCGGGTCGCCCGCGAGCAGCTGCGCGAATCGTCGAGCTGAGGCTCACACCGTCGGTGTGACCTTCGAGAGACCCTCCGGCTGGTCGGGATCGATACCCCGGGCTCGCGATATCGCGAGTGCCAGCTGCTGTCCGCGGATGGTCGCGAGGATCGTCGTGAGCTCGGGGTTGGTGGCCGGAAGGCCGGCGTCGGCGTCTCCGGACCCGATGAGCCGGGCCAACCGGCCATCAGCTCGCAGAGCGCCGATCAGATCGCGTGTGTCGTCATCGGCCGGACCGTCACCGGCGAATCCGATGACGGGGACGCCCGCATGGGCGAGGTGGACCGGGCCGTGCCGGAAGTCCGCGGTCGAGAATCCGTGCGCGGCGACACCCGCGGTCTCCTGGAGCTTGAGCGCGGACTCGAACGCGGCGGCATCACAGAAGCCGCGGCCCACCAGTGCCATCGCCCCGAAGGCGGCGAGCTCGCCGCCGAGAGCCTGCATCGACTCCCCGTCGTCGAGCACCTCGCGAGCCTGATCCCCCAAGGCGGCGAGCTCGCCGCCGCTGATCCGTGGGCCGCCGAGCGCAGTGGCGACAGCGAGTCCGGCGAGCATCTGCGCGGTCACCGTCTTGGTGGCCGGCACCGCCTTCTCCTCCCCTACGCCGAGCACGACCGGCACGTCGCTGACCGCCGCCAAGGGCGAGTCGCCGTCATTGGTCACGCCGACGACCAGCGCCCCCGCCTCACGGCAGGAGGCGGCCAGGTCGACGATCTCGGGTGTGCGCCCGGACTGCGACAGCGCCAGGACGAGCCACGACGCGTAGGCGGCCGGCGACTGCCCGTAAGCCGTGTACACACTCGGCGTCAGCAGGCTGACCGGCGTGCCGCTGCGCGCCTGGGCCGCGTAGGAGGCCACCCGCGCGGCGTTGTCGCTCGAGCCTCGCGCGAGCACGGCCAGCCCCCGCCGGGACTCGGCGCCATGGCGCAGCAGCTCCTCCACGATCGCCTCGAAGCGGTCCGCGATCCGCGCGAGCGCAGCCGGCTGTTCGTCCATCTCCTGGCTCATCTGACGGCCAAGCTCGGTCATCTGGGGGTCTCCTCGGGTCGCAGCAGTTCAGTGGGGGTGCCGACCGCCAGCTCGGCGGGCAGGCCGAGCCAGCGCGCGACGCCGGCACCGACATCGGCCAGGGACGTCAGGTCGTGCCCCTTGGACAGGTGGGCCTCGGTCGCGCCTCGGCAGGCGAGCACGGGCACCCATTCGCGGGTGTGGAAGGGATGGCCGATGGAGGGGTCGTTGCCGTGGTCGGCGGTGATCACCAGTAGGTCGTCGGGACCACCGGCACGGGCGATCTCGCCGATCCGCTCGTCCACGTATTCGAGCAGATCGGCATACGCCTCCGGATCCTGGGAGTGACCGGCGAGATCGGTCTGCTGCACGTTGGCCACCACCAGCCCATGGCCGGCGCCCTCGACCACGGTGTCCATGATCCGGTCGGTATCCACCGCCGGCTCACGACGGAGATCCGCGTCGCCGACGAGCAGGTCGGCAGCCTTGCCGACGAGCGCGACATCGATGCCGTGACGGGCTGCGACCTCGTGCAGCTGACGCTCATGGTCGACCTCGGCCCCCAGATGGAGGACCTCGAGCCCGTCGTGCCGATAGAGCCCGCTCGCCGGGGTGTCCATGCCGATCGCACCGTCTGCCCCCTCCCTGACGGCCTCGGTGAGCGGCCGGTCGGTGTGACCGCCGACGGCGATCACCCGGGCGACGGGAGCCACCGATCGGACGATCCTCGCGATGGCGACGATCTCGTCGAAAGGCAGATCGGTCAGCCGGCAGGAGACGTTCCAGTTCAGGCCCGGATCGGCTTCCAGGTTGTCGTGCACGAGAGCGACTCCGTCGACCACCAGGAGCGGGAGCCCGTTGAGGCGATCGACCTCGTGGCCCGCCGCGCGCAGCGCATCGGTGACGATATCGAGCCTTTCGGCCAGCAGGCACAGGGTCACATGGGACATGTCGGCGCCCATGAGCGTCTGGTGCCCCGCGAAGGAGTCGGCCCCCGGGTAACCCAGCGCGCTGCGCCGCGCGACGGCGTCGAGCGGCGGCCCGGCCAGGGGGTCTGCGAGATCGTCGCCGAGATCGGGTCGCAGCGTGCCGAGACCGAGCCGGGCCAGCCACGGGACGCGGAGGGCCCGGCCCCGTTCGCGACGCGACCAGGCGGTGAGCGAGCCGAGCGTGTCGGCACTGACATCCGATGCGCGCAGCGTCCCGGCATCGGCCGTAGCCCCGATCCCGAAGCCGTCGACGACCACGATCGTGGCCGAGCGATTCGTCATCGCAGCCTCCTCCCCTGTGGGTCGAACACGCCGTCCAGACGGGGAGCACCGGCTCCGATGCCAGAGACGACGGCGACCTGCGAGCGGGTCACGAAGATCTGCGTGCGGAAGGCCATGACGGCGGTGTCGCCGATCCGCGCCTGCGGACCCTCCTCGTCCCAGTCGAACCTGCGGTAGTAGTCGATGCTCGCGGCGGAGGCCTTGTGCAGGGTCGCGGCCCTGGGTCCGTGATCGGTGTGCACGACCATCCGCCGCGCGTGACCCCGTGAGTAGAAGCCGCCGCCGAAGACGCTGGGCGCCGAGCCGAGCTGGGCGATCTCGGAGACGTACACGAGCGCCGGCTGCTCGACGAGATCGTCACGGACCGCGTGCTCGGGAGTCGTCCCGGTGAGCGCGTGGCCCGGTTCACCGATGTGTCCGCCGAGGTCGGCGATCTGCCCGATCGTGCTGACGCTCGTATGACTGGGCAGCGACAGCAGTGGATCGATGCCATGACTGCTCAGGAGGCGTGCCGCCTCGACCACCCTCGGGTAGGTCTCGGTCGGCTCCGGACGCTGCGCGGACTCGTCGAAGCTGATGCAGGGGAACCCGGTCACGCCGGCGATCTCGGCGCCGTCGATCCCGCGGGCCAGGGCGAGTGCTCCCTCGATGTCGTCGAGCTCGAAGCCGCCGTCCTGCCCCGGGAACGTGACGTTCTGGGCACCGCGGACCTTCAGGAACACCCGCTGCGTGCGGCCCAGTGCCGAGGAGGCGGCCGCGACGGCGCGCAGGTTCTCGATATCGGTCACCGTCACGTAGCCGGGATCGGCGGCCAGCAGTGCCGGCAGCCGGCGGACGGGGATCTGCACGAGGTGGCCGAGGTTAGCGAGCCGCACACCGGCGTCGAGGAGGGTCTGTGCTTCCCGGTGGTCGATCGCGGTCGCGGAGCCGATGTGCTCGGCGATGGTCGCGCTCACGAGGGGGTTGCGGCCGTACTGCTTGGCGACGAACCACAGGTCGACGCCGTGCTCACGCCCCGCGGTCGCGAGGGCGGCGGCGTTGCGAGCGACGGCATCGCGGTCGATGACGTAGGTGTCGGGCTCGATGACACCGTCGCGGTGGAGCGCGACGGCCGCGTCGACCAACTCGGGATTGCGGCGTTGGGTGGTGGGCAGGAACACTCAGGCTCCCCTCTCGGCCAGGGCTCGGCGCAGGATGTCGGCGGTCAGCCCGGCCCCGGCACGCATCGGATTGACGCGCACGGCCCACTCCCGCAGCTCCGGCTGTGCCTCGAGGGTCGAGGACGAGAGCCGGTAGACGAGCGGGGTGATCTCGTAGCGGGAGTTGGAACCGACCGGGAAACGGGCGGCACCGTGCTCCGCGGCCCACTGGGGCACATGCTCGGCGACGGGCTCGTCCAGGAGGGCGATGACGCACAGGTCCTGGACATTGGCGAGACGGGCGTCGACGATGCCCGGGACGCCGCCCTCGGACAGCGAGGCAGCGAGCTCGACGGAGGCCTGGGCCTGGGCCGCCCAGTTGAGCGGCACCATGACGAGGGCCTGGAGGGCGGCGAGCGCCTGATGGCCCTGGACCTGTCCGCCCCCCGAGTAGTTGGCATGGCGCACCCGCTCGACGACATCGCCGGCGCCGACGACCACGCCGACGCCCTCGGGGCCGTGCAGTTTGAAGAGCGAGAACGCGGAGACATCGGCGCCGAGCTCGGCGCCGATACGCGGCGCGCGGAACACCGCGTAGTTGTCGTCGACGATGACCCGCCGTCCGGCCTCGGCCGCCAGGGCGATCACCTCGGCGGGCTGGTGGGCGTCGCCGAGCCGCTGTCGGGTGTGCTGCACGTACACCCATGCGGCCGGCTCCTCCTCGAACGCCCGACGGACGGCCTCGATGTCCTCGAAGTCGACGCGGACCGGCTCGACGAGGCCGTCGCGGAAGGTGGTCGCCGTCGTCGAGTAGTCCGGGGCGTCATGGACGATGAGCCGGCGCGAGCCCTCGGCCCACGGGCCGGCGGACAGCGCGGCACGGATGGCACCGGTGCCGGCACCTTGCACGAGACAGGCGTCGTCGGCACCGAAGGTCTGCGCGAGCGCACGTTCCACCCGACGCGTGGTGTCTGGCTGCCCGAGGCCCGGCACCACCCCGGCATCGCTGCGGAACACAGCGCCATCGGGCAGATGCTCGGCGACGGCTGCCACGAGCCGCTGTTGGGCCTCCCAGGCCTGCGCGGAGCTGATGATCGGCAGCGGGGTCGTGGCGGGCAGGAGGGGACGATTCATGGTTCCTCGCTTCCGGTCAGCCACCGCAGTGCGTTGGCGCGGTAGAGCAGGTCGAGTACGTCGGCGCCCACTCCCCTGTCCGTGAGCATCCGGCGGAACGGGCCGAGGACGTGTCCGTAGCCCTGGCCCTGGCGATCGCGCAGATAGGTGTCACGGGAGATGTCGTTGCTGAGCAGGAGGTGACGCTCGAAACCGGCCTCCAGCAGATCCAAGAGCAGCTCGGCGCGCCGCTCATCGCTCTGATAGCCGGTCTTGCCGACGGTGTCGAAGGCGATGTAGGCCCCCGCTCGCGCGAGGTCGACGTGCTGGCGGCCGTCATCGCACAGGTCCTGATGCCCCAGCGACACGCGGTGCGGCGAGAGTCCTTCGGCGGTCAGCAGGTCGAGCTGCTCGCGCGCCCCTTGTCCCAGGTGCGCGTGGGTGCCCAGCGAGAGTCCGCTCTCCACCGCGGCTCGCGCCGAGGCGCGCAACCCGGTGCGCTCGGCGTCGCTCGCCCGCTCCCCATGACTGCCGATCTCACCGAGAACCCCAGGCAGGATGCCGTCATCGAGACCGCCGAGGATGTCCGCGAGCAGCAGCTCGGTCGCTTCCTCGACGGACGTGCCCGGCTCGCCACGAGGGTGGAATCGCTCGTAGTACCAGCCCGTCGCCACTACGACCTCGACGCCGGAGTCCTCGCTGATCCGCCGGACCACGCGAGCGTCGCCGCCCATACCCCGGCAGGTCAGGTCGACGACCAACCCGAGATCGTGGTCGCGCCGCGCATCGGCGAGTTCGGCGGTCACCGCGCCGGTATCGTGGAGCGTCGCCTCGGCGTCGCTCTCTGTACGCAGATCGAGATGCAGGTGCTCGTGGGCCAGCACCGAGCCGGAGACATCCCCGGCCTCGAGTCTCCGCCCGGTGGCAGTGCGGATCGGCATCAGGAGGCCACCGGCGCCACGAGTCCGACCAGGTACAGCAGATTCAGTGCGATACCGCTGACGATCACGGCCGACGGTCCGGCGGCCATCCGCACCACGGGGCGTCCCATCGACTCGTTGAGCAGGTAGAGACCGCCGACGAGGGCGATGCCCAGGCCTCCGCCCATCGCCAGGCCCGCCATGAGCGAGCCGACGAGGATCGCGAGCGAGAGAGACTCGGTGATCGCGTTGCGAATGTGATCGGCGGCATCGCGCACGCTCGGCCAGTGCTGCAGCCAGCGGCCCAGTGCGCTGAGGAGGAAGACCTCGACGGTCATGATGAGCGCGCCGAGCACGAAGGCCACCGCGAGCGCCAGCGGCCACGAGTCGACGAACATGTGCGTGAGATAGCCCACCGGGTACACGAAGGTGAAACCCGCCATCGCGTAGGCACCCGAGGCGAGGGCCGTCGTGGCGATGAGCGGCACGAAGCCGAAGGCGCGCAGGAAGTCGACCTGGGCCGCCTCGGCGTACGATCCCTCCGCGACGAGGAAGCTGGTGGCCTCGCCCCCGCCGAAGATCCCGCTCGCCGCCAGCATGCACACCAGGCCACCGAGGATCGCGAACCACACGATGTTCTTGCGCAGACGGATCGCGTTGGGGCCGAAGAGCTGGTTCGAGACCTCGGCGGTCGCGGCGCGCTGTGTCTCGTACGCCTCCTGCTCCTCGGCGCTCTTGTCGGCGAGCTCGGCCAGCTCCCGGCGCCGCGTGGTGCGGTCCCTGGTCACCGCGAACACGAGCAGCATGATGACGCCGACCGCCATGGCGATGGAACCGGCGAACAGATCGGGCCACAGGTTCATGGAGAGCAGGATGGCGGCGATCTCGACGACGAGCGTGAGTACGCCCTTGAGACGACCGAACTGCCGGGTGATGGCCAGCACCGGGAAGATCGTGAAGAGCCACAGGATCGGCGTCGAGATCTGTTGCAGCGAGGTGATGAAGTCGATCGGCAACGCGGTGGCGGCCGAGTTCGCGGCGTTCAGTCCGAAGACGCACACGGCGCCCCAGGCGCCGCCGGCGACCGCGGCGAGCCAGCGCCACGGGGCCAGGAGGCCCAGGATCTCGACGGGCAGGAAGACCAGCCACGGGTTGAGCACGCCGGTCGAGAGCGCCATCGGCGCACCGAGGCCGAAGATGAAGCCGGCCGACAGGCCGAAGACGATGGTCGCGGTGGCCAGTCGGGTCGAGCTGCCGCGGATGTAGTCGAGCAGGAACGGCCGGGCGCCGTCGTTGAAGACGGCCAGCGCGGCATTGGCGATGAGGGCCGCGAAGGCCGACAGCACGATGACGAGGACGCCCTGCCAGGGCTCGAAGGAGACGGTCGACGTCTCGGCGGCGAGCAGCATGGCTCAGGCCCCCTGACGGGCCTCGAGGGCCCTCCACAGCATCGGCACGATGTCCTGCACCTGGTCGATCGAGAAGCCGAAGGCGACATTGCCCGCCTCGACGGCGGCGTCGATCTGCTCCTGCGAGGGGAGCGAGCGCCCGAAGGTGTGGGTGCGCTGCGACCCGAGGAAGCCAACCAGTACGCCCAGACTCGCCCCGGCGCCGGTGTGGCACGTGCCGAGGTAGAAGTCGACCGCACCGGACTGCAGCTGGACGGCCGCATCCATATCGGTGCCGATCGTGACGGTGTCGCCGTCGCCCAGCAGTGGTCGCAGCGCGTCCGCGACCTCCGACTTGGCGACTCCTCCGGCGATGATCTTCATGACTGCTCCTTGGTAGAGGTCAGGGCGAGGGTGCCCAGGTGGAGACTGAGGTACTGCTGTTCGATCGACGACAAGGGGACGCCGAGTCGTTCTTCCGCGCGGGTCGAGACCGCGGCGGCATCGGCGACGGCGGAGGGGAAGTGCGTGACGACCTCGCGGTAGACGGTGTCACCCGGTGGGTCGATGTCCGGATCGCGGCGGATCATCCGGCCGAGCGCGGCGATGAGATGTGAGGTGAGCGCCCCTGCCGACTCTTCGGTGACGTCGAACTGCGGTTCGAGTCGTTCCAGCTCCTCGCGGACGAAGTCGACGACGCCGTCGGGGGTGTCGTCCATCGCCTCGTAGAGGGCCAGCCGCTGACGCAGCGTGTCGTCCATCAGGGTCTCCTGGTCTCAGTAGGTCGGGATGCGCCGGCCGGCCACGACCTCCTCGGCGGACCGCATGATGAGGTCGGCACCGAGGGCTCGGGTGACGGGCGTGGGGGTGGGGCCGGCGTCGCGGCGTGCCGCGATCACGGCCGAGGTGGTCGCGGCGATGTCCACGCCGTCCAGCGGATGCGTGGTGACGGGGACGGTGATGTGGGCGTCGATCTCGTCGAGATTCCATACGGTCGCGTCGACCAACCCGTCGGCGAAGTAGCGGCCGAGCTGGTTGTAGGAGACCTCGACGAGCCGGTCATCGGGCAGCTGCGGGAAGCGCGCCATGGTGAGCGCCGTCTGGTCGGTGGAAGACGGGTCGACGGCGACACGCAGGTCGGGATCCTCGGGATCGCGACCCTCCGCGAGCACGAGACCGTGGGCGCCGACATAGGTGTGGGGTCCAAAGTCGCGGATGATCTCCAGCTCGGGGTCGCCCTCGGCGGCGAGCCTCGACATGACGGCGAAGTCGGCGCGCTCGCGATGCAGCGCGGCGGCACGGTCGGCGGCTCCTCGGACGAACATCAGTGTGAGGGGCACCCCGACCTCGATGAAGGCGGCGTGCAGGCCGGTGGCCAGACCCTCGTAGCGGCGCGAGTACGGCAACGGCATCGCCACCGAGACGCTCGATCCGCCCGCCAGCTCCCACAGCAGCCGATGATCGATGCTCGTGACGAAGGTGCCGAGCTTGCCGCGTGGCCGGATCTCGACGGCGCCCGCTTCCTCCAGCAATGCCAGGGCGGCCTGCACCGTCCCCTTGCCGACCTGATGGCGGTCGCTGAGGTCTTGCACGGTGGGCATGCGGTCCCCCGCGGAGGCTGCCGAGAGCTCGAGTGCGAGGCGGTGAGCGACGGCACCCGCCTTCGACATCAGCACGTGCATCCGGGTCATGACGACAATCTATCCAATATTCTGGATATTGGCTATAGCCCGGACGGGCCGGTCTCTCGGGAGGCATCACCGCGGCTCCGTTGATTCAATGGCCAGGTACGCCCGACAGCGATCCGCCGACCCCCGAAGGTGTCCCATGGAGTCCAAACTCGACTTGACCGTCGATGGTGAGGAGCACACGATCGTCGTGGACAACCGCACCACGCTCCTCGATGCCTTGCGCGATCACCTCGGGTCCACAGCACCCAAGAAAGGCTGTGATCACGGGCAATGCGGGTCCTGCACCGTGCTGGAGGACGACCGCCGCGTGACCACGTGCCTCTCGCTCGCCGTGGCCCACGACGGCGCGAGCATCGTGACCGCGAGCGGTCTGAGCGGTGGCGACGACCTCCACCCGATGCAGCAGGCCTTCATCGACCAGGACGCCTTCCAATGCGGCTACTGCACTCCCGGGCAGATCTGCTCCGCCATCGGCATGCTCGCCGAGGCCGAGGACGGCTCTCCCAGCTTCGTCACGGACGATCTCGCGGAGGCACCGTCGCTGACCGACGCGGAGATCCGGGAACGACTGAGCGGCAATCTGTGCCGTTGCGGGGCCTACGTCAATATCGTCGCCGCGGTCAAGCAGGCGGCCGAGGAGGGTGCCGCGTGAATCCCTTCGACTACGAACGAGCCACCGACGCGGCCGGGGCGGTCACGAGCGTCGCGGCACGCCCTGGCGCGACCTTCCTCGCCGGTGGGACCAATCTCGTCGACCACCTCAAGCTCGGGATCACCTCGCCCGAGCTCTTGGTCGACATCTCCCACCTCCCCCTCACGACGATCGAGGAGGAGGCCGACGGCGCCCTCGTCATCGGCGCGAATGTCCGCAATGCCGACCTCGCCGCCCATCCGCTCGTGCAGAGCCGTCATCCGGTCCTCTCCCGGGCGTTGTTGTCGGGAGCATCGGGCCAGTTGCGCAACCTGGCCACGACGGGCGGCAATCTCCTCCAGCGCACGCGCTGTGTGTACTTCCAGGACGTGACCACCCCGTGCAACAAGCGGGTCCCCGGCAGCGGTTGCTCCGCCATCGGTGGCCACACCGAGCAGCACGCCATCCTCGGCGCCTCGGAACACTGCATCGCCGTCCACCCGTCCGATATGGCCGTGGCGCTCGCGGCCCTCGATGCCGAAGTCCTGTTCCTCGGCCCGGACGGCCCGGGAAGCGTTACAGCCGAGGAGCTGCACCGCCTGCCCGGCGATGCCCCCGAGCAGGACACGGTCCTCGATCCGGGTCGCCTCATCACCGCCATCCGCATCCCTGCACCGCCCCCGGGCGCCCGGTCGACCTATCGCAAGGCGCGCGAGCGCTCGTCCTTCGCCTTCGCTCTCGTCTCGCTGGCGGCGGAGACGGTGGTCGAGGACGGCGTCATCACCGGCGCGCGGCTGGCGCTCGGCGGGGTCGCGCACAAGCCCTGGCGCGCCCATCGCGCCGAAGAGGTGTTGCGCGGCGCGCCCGCCACCACCGAGACCTTCACGGCGGCCGCCGAGGCCGAACTCGACCACGCCCGTCCCCTGGAGGGCAATGCCTTCAAGGTGCCGATGGCGCGCACCATGATGGTCGCGGCCCTCGAGGAGCTCACCGGGGAGGACGCATGACCGGCGCGATCGGCACCTCGACCGCGCGGGTCGATGGCATCGCGAAGGTCACCGGGACGGCGCGGTATGCCTACGAGCATCCGTTCACCGACCCCGTGTACCTCTATCCCGTGCAGGCCACGATCGCTCGGGGGAAGGTCGACACCTTCCACGCGTCGGCCGCCGAGGAGGTGGACGGCGTGCTGGCCGTCCTGTCTCCCTGGAATGGTCCCCGCCTCGCGGACATCTCGGACCCCGAGCTGACGCTCCTGCAGGGGCCGGAGGTGAGGTTCCGCGGTCAGGTCATCGGCGCGGTCATCGCGACATCCCCCGAGATCGCCCGGCACGCTCAGTCGCTCATCGAGATCGGGTATGCCGAGCAGGAGCACGACACCGTCCTCCGCACCGACCATCCGGACCGTTATCCCGAGGACGATCCGCAGACCATCGGCGATGATGTCGATCAGGCGCTGTCGGAGGCGGAGATCGTGATCGACCAGCGGTACTCCACACCGGAGGAGCACAATACGCCGATGGAGCCGCATACCTCGGTCGCCCGCTGGGATGCCGAGGAGCAGCACCTGACGCTCACGACCGCCACACAGGGCCCGCACAGCGTCGTCGACACGCTCGCGCCACTGCTCGGCCTGGAGCCGCAGCAGTTACGGGTGGTCTCGCCGCACGTCGGCGGCGGCTTCGGGTCCAAGGCAGCGCCCCATGCGCACGATGTGCTGGCCGCGCTGGGCGCCATGGCTGTACCCGGCAGGTCCGTGAAATATGCGATCACCCGTCAGCAGGGCTTCGTGTTCGTGGGCTACCGCTCCCCCACGCAGCAGCGTCTGCGTCTCGGCGCCCGCGCCGACGGCACTCTGACGGCCATCGACCATGAGTCCTTCTCTCAGGTATCGCCGGTCGGGAGCTTCTCGGAGAGCGCGTCGTCGATCTCGGCGAGCATGTACGCCGCGGACGCCCGTCGCCTCGTTCATCACCTGGTCCCGCTCGACGTCCCGCCGCCGCACTGGATGCGCGCGCCGGGCGAGGCCCCGGGGATGTTCGCGCTGGAGGTGGCGATGGACGAGCTGGCGGTGGCCGCCGGCGTCGATCCTGTCGAGCTGCGCATCCGCAACGACCCGCCCCGCGACCCCGCAACCGGCAATCGGTGGACCTCCCGGCGGCTCGTCGACTGCCTGCGCGAGGGCGCGCGCCAGTTCGGCTGGCAGGACCGGGATCCTCGCCCCGGGGTGCGGCGTGACGGTGAGTGGCTGGTGGGCACCGGCATGGCCAGCGCGACCTACCCGCACACGATGATGCCGGGCACGAAGGCGACGATCCGCCACGAGGGCGGCGGCCGCTACACCGTGCGCACCGGCGCGGCCGATATCGGCACGGGAGCCTGGACCACGTTGACGTTGATCTCCGCCGATGCGCTGGGGATCTCGCCGGATCGGGTGACGATGGAGATCGGCGACTCGTCGCTGCCGACGGCGACGGTCGCGGGCGGGTCGTCCGGGACGAGCTCGTGGGGTTCGGCGATCGTCGCGGCCGCCGAGATGTTCCGCCGACAGCACGGCGAGGATCCCGACGCCGAGGCGCAAACGACCGGCGGTGTCGCGGAGGATCCACTGGCCGAGGGATACACCGCCGCCTCCTTCGGCGCTCACTTCGTCGAGGTGCGCGTGCACCCGGGCACCGGCGAAGTGCGGGTGCCGCGGATGCGCGGGGTGTTCTCGATCGGCCGGGTCATCAACCCCCGCACGGTCCGTTCGCAGCTCCTCGGCGGGATGGTGATGGGGGTGTCCATGGCCCTGCACGAGAGGAGTGTGCGGGATCCGAGGTTCGGTCATGTGGTGACACAGGATCTGGCGAGCTATCACGTCCCGGTGCATGCCGATATCGAGGACATGGACGCGAGCTGGCTCGATGACAGCGACGAACTCGCCACCCCGATGGGCTCACGCGGCGCCGGGGAGATCGGCATCGTCGGATCGGCGGCCGCCATCGCCAACGCCGTCCATCACGCGACGGGCCTACGGCTGCGCGACCTTCCCCTCACGCCAGCGGCCCTCCTGGGCGACTAGCTAGCCGTGACCGAGGATGTTCACCACGTGCCCATCGGGATCGCGCACGAAGAACCGGCGCACTCCCCACGGCTCCTCGGTGAGCGGATGCACGATCTCGGCTCCCAGTCGCCGGGCCGTGGCATAGGCGTCGTCGACATCGTCGACCTCGATCGACACATCGGGCACGACCGGAGCCGAAGCGTCGTGCGATGCGACGCTCAGCTGCCGAGCCGGATCGGCCGGATCGGCCAAGGTCACGATCCAGCCATGGTCCATGACGGGCTCCATACCCAGCAGGCCGGAGTAGAACTCGACGGACGCCGGCACATCGGCGCTCTCGATATCAGGAACGATGCGCCGCACGGTCATGGCTTCACGATACGCCTGCTGCACGGGCACCCAGGTATCGCCGCGGCATCGGGCAGGATGGGTTCAGCACACTGATCCTCGTCCTCGGCGTGCAGTCTCCCACCTCAGGCTTAGGACGCGATGTACTCGTGCTGCACATCGCTGACCCGCGCGATGAGGATATCGACCGCGCCCGCGGCCCGGATGAGACCCCGAACCCCGCGAGGCCACCTGGAGCTCATCTGGCACATCCGTCAGCTCCATGATGATCATCGCGCCCTTCAGCCTCGCGGCGATGAGACGTCACAACGATCGAGTGCCCTCCCGAAGATCGTCAATCGAGCACAGGTGACGAGGTAATGACGTCGATGATCCGACTCAACCACTCACGCGCCGTGACAATGTCCGGCATCACCAGGGTTTGTCCGTCGACCTCGGTCTCGGCGCGTGCGTCTGCGTAGGCGAGTTCCCACCCGTCCATCGGACGCAGTGGGAGCGGCGGCCAGGCCTGACGCTGTCGCCAGTCGAACGTACGCATGCAGAGACGGTGCAGATTCACCAAATCGGGACCGGCGTCCCAGAGCAGTTGCAGGTCGACCAGATCGTGCGCTCGCACGTAGGCCGGATCGGAGACGGCGTGGAGTTTCTGCGCAATCTGGTACTCCAGGTCGACTAATTCGACGGGCTGCAGCTCGCCGAAACCGAAGTGGGCGCCGAACCGCAGGAGTTCGCCGTCCATCTCCTTTCGCATATGTGCGTCCGGACCGATCTCGGGATCAGACACTTCGACATCGAGCGCGCCCCAGGCATCGCCGAGGAACGCGATCGACACGCGATACGGATGCATCACATACTCGGGGCGAGCGAGCCCTGGATCATGAGCCTTCACGGCGCGCACCGTCGCGGTGAACGCAACGCGATCCGGTGCATCCGAATTGCGGCGCTACTCACCTTTCGACGGCGGCACCGTTCCCCACCCCACCGCTAGACGTGCACGGAACGCCTGCTCGAACTCGTCGCCGCGGACGTAGGTGGAGACATCCAGGTCGGAGGTAGCGCGTGTGCCGCGCTCCCCGAAGCGCAGCTTCACGCCCATGCCGCCCTTGACCGCAACCGCCTCGGGGAGCATCTGCGACACGATCAGCGTGCACAGCATCACCCGCGCACGTGCAACAGGGATGCCCAGCTCAGTTGCCACCCGCGTGAGCCGGTCATTGAGCTGAGCGACGTTCAGCGGCGGAGTCATTCCCCTCATGCCGACACAGCCTTCCACCCAGCAACGCCCTGCCCTCCGATCAGATCTCGGCGCAGCGCCTCGACGACCAGAGATTCCCATCGGTCGGTTGGCATCCGATGCCGCATGTCCTCCAGCGCCCGCTGGACGGTCGTCGCCGGGACGCCCTCGTAACGGACGATTTCTTCATCGGGCACGTCGGACCGGTTCTCCAGGTCGACCCACTTCGGCAGAGTGCGCCGCACGCGGCGGCGCGTACCCACGCGCACCTTCGGCGGGTTGAACTGCCCGAGCCCAAGAAGGTCGAGCACGGATTCACGGTGCAGGAACGCACCTTCTCCCGCGAGGGCCGCAGCGATCGTCGGCTCCGTGAACGGCGTCGTCGGCACATCGCGGTGCGTGTAGACACCCTGCTGATACGCCTGGAGCGCCCCCCGAGCAGCAAGCTTCCGAACCTCGACAGCGGGCACACCCGCATCCTCCGCCTCAGCGACAGTCACCACGCCGTTTCGAGATGCGGCAATCTCCCACAAGTCACGCCGGTAACTCATCACGCCACCTCCCTAGCCAATACAGTACCAAAAACGGTACGCTATTGGCATCTCCCCATCGCAGCGAAGGCGACGATTCTGCGATAGAAGCTCACGGGCTTCAGCGCCAAACTTTGGATCGAGGGCGGGGCATGACTCCACGACCCCAGCTACACCCCGCACCACGTGAGGCACGAGAAGACGGCGGCACGCGAGCCGAAGGCCGGTGAGCAACTCGACGCGCCCGTGGTGGCCCGCATCCCGGTGCCTCGCGGCCGCATAGTGGGCCCGGTGTCGGAGAGGATCACGAGCGGCGGGTGCCGAATCCGCCCGCGAACACGACCTCGACCCGATCGTCAGGGGAGGCCCTCGATCAGCGGGATCAACTCGTCGCGGTGCGCGGTCGGGGGAACAAGCGTAGGCGCTGCGCCAGCCGTGGAGGAACGATGCCGAGCAGGCTTCGAGCAGAAGTCGGTGACTAACCACGCAATACCAAGGTTTGTGGCTGGGGTACTAGGACTCGAACCTAGAACAACTGAACCAGAATCAGCCGTGTTGCCAATTACACCATACCCCAAGGGGGTACCCTTCGCGCTCCTTGCGGAAGCCAGGGAACCGAAGTGAAACTCTACCCGACGGCACCACCGCACCCCAAACCGGGGTGCGGCGGGCGAGCCCTCAGGCGAGGGCGGCGTCGAGGCGAGCGAGAGAGGTCTCAGGGCCGAGGAGCTCGAGGGACTCGAACAGCGGCGGGGACACCCGGCTGCCCGTCACCGCCACCCGCACCGGGCCGAAGGCCAGCCGCGGCTTGAGCCCCAGTCCCTCGATGAGCGTCGCCCGCAGCGCACCCTCGATCGACTCCGTCGTCCACTCCCCCAGACCGGCGAGGGACTCCCGGGCGGCACGCACGACCTCCAGACCCTTCTCGTCGAGCTGCTTGGCGCGGTCGGTCTCGTCGATCGTGAAATCGGCGTCCGAGACGAAGAGGAAGCGCAGCATCGCCACCGCCTCGGTGAGCAGATTCGTGCGCTCGTGCACCAACGGAGCCGCGCTGGAGAGCGTGGCTCGCTGCTCATCGGTGATCGGATCGTCGACGAGCCCGGCCGACTGGAAGTACGGCACGAGACGCTCGGTGAACTCCTCGAGCGACAGCAGCCGGACGTGATCGCCGTTGATCGCCTCGCACTTCTTCAGGTCGAAACGCGCCGGGTTGGGATTGACCCGCGAGATCTCGAAGGCCTCGACCATCTCGGCCAGGCTGAAGATGTCGCGGTCCTCAGCGATCGACCATCCCAGCAGAGCCAGATAGTTGAGCAGTCCCTCGGGCAGGAAGCCCTGCTCCCGATAGCCGAGCAGGTTCGACTCGGGATCGCGCTTGGACAGCTTCTTGTTACCCGCCCCCATCACATAGGGCAGATGTCCGAACTGCGGGGTCGAACCGTCCCCCACACCGATCTCCGCGAAGGCCTGATACAGAGCGATCTGACGCGGCGTGGAACTCAACAGATCCTCACCGCGCAGCACGTGGGTGATGCCCATGAGCGCGTCATCGGTCGGGTTGGTCAGCGTGTACAGGGGCTGGCCGTTGGCGCGCACGATGACGAAGTCCTGCACGTTCTCGGCGCCGAAGGTGATCGGTCCGCGCACGAGATCGTCGAAGGTCCAGTCCTTGGCCGGCATCTTGAAACGGATGACCGGCTGCCGGCCCTCGTCCTCGAAGGCCTGCTGCTGCTCGGGGGTCAGGTCGCGGTGCAAGCCGTCGTAACCGCTCGGGCGGCCCTCCGCGCGGGCCTTCTCCCGGCGCTCCTCGAGCTCCTCAGCCGTGTCGTACGCCTTGTAGGCGAAGCCCGCGTCCACCAGCCGTTGCGCCACATCGGCGTAGACGTCCATCCGCTCGGACTGCCGGTACGGTCCGTTCGGCCCACCGACCTCGACACCCTCGTCCCAGTCCAATCCCAGCCAGCGCATCACGTCGATCAGCAGCCGGTACGACTCCTCATTGTCGCGCGCGGCATCGGTGTCCTCGATGCGGAACACGAAACGGCCGCCATGATGCCGGGCGAAAGCCCAGCTGAACAGCGCCGTGCGTGCCATGCCGACATGGGGATTGCCGGTCGGCGAGGGGCAGAAACGGGCTACGACCGGCTTGGTCATGCCGGCACCTCCAGGTCATCGTCTTCGTCGTCGATATCGGCGACGACGGGATTGGTCAGCGTGCCGATGCCCTCGACGGTCACGCTCACCGAGTCGCCGACCTGCATCGGGCCGACGCCCTCGGGAGTGCCGGTGAGCACCACGTCACCGGGCAGCAATGTGGTGAAGCTCGTGACGTACTCGATGACATCGGCCACCGAGAAGACCATGTCGCTCGTGCGGCCATCCTGTCGCGGCTCGCCGTTCAGCGAGGTGGAGACTCGCACGTCGGACGGGTCCAGGTCGGTCTCGATCCAGGGTCCGAGTGGGCAGAAGGTGTCGAAGCCCTTGGCCCGCGCCCACTGGCCGTCCTTCGCCTGCAGGTCCCGCGCCGTCACGTCGTTGGCGACCGTGTAGCCGTAGATCACCTTGGCGGCATCCGCCGCGTCGAGCTTGCGGCAGATCCGGCCGATCACCACGGCCAGCTCGCCCTCGAAGTGCAGATTCTGGGTCTGCTCGGGGTAGAAGATCGGCTCGTCAGGGCCGATCACGCTCGTATTGGGCTTGTAGAAGATCAGCGGTTCCTCGGGGACCTCGCCGCCCATCTCCGCGGCATGCCGGACATAGTTCTTGCCGACGCAGACCACCTTGCTGCGGGGAATGACCGGGGCCAGCAGCCGGACATCGTCCAGCGGGAGCTTCTGTCCGGTCAGCTCGACACCGGCGTACATCGGGTCACCCTTGAGGGGGGCGATCACCGTCGTTCCGTTGTCATCGCCGATCACACCGAAGCGAGGTTCATCGTCCAAGGAGAAGCGGGCAACGCGCATGCCGCCACCCTATCGAGCGCCCCTCCTCCAGAACCCGTTGAGTTCCCCGGTCAGGCGGAGCCGAAGCGGCGCTGGCGATCGGCGTACTCCTCGACGGCGGCCCAGAAGGCACGGCGATCGACATCGGGCCAGGCGATATCGCTGAAGACCATCTCGGCGTAGGCCGACTGCCACAACAGGAAGTTGCTGGTGCGCTGCTCCCCCGAGGTGCGCCAGAACAGGTCGACATCGGGCATCCACGGCTCGTCGAGATAGCGCGCGAAGACCTTGTCATCGATCCGATCGGGATTGAGCTTGCCCGCCTGCACATCGCGCGCGAGCGCGGCCGCCGCATCCGCGATCTCAGCGCGCCCGCCGTAGTTGACGCACATCGTCAGCGTCATGACCGTATTGTGCCGGGTCAGCTCCTCGGCGACCTCGAGCTCACGGATCACGCTGCGCCACAACCGGGGCCGGCGTCCGGCCCATCGCACGCGCACCCCCAGTTCATGCATCTCGTCGCGACGCCGACGGATCACATCGCGATTGAATCCCATCAGGAAGCGGACCTCGTCGGGCGACCGCTTCCAGTTCTCGGTGGAGAACGCATAGGCCGAGACCGCCTCGACGCCGATCTCGATGGCGCCCTCGACGACATCGAACAGCGCCGCCTCCCCCATCTCATGACCGGCCGTGCGAGGCAGGCCGCGCTGCTTGGCCCAGCGCCCATTGCCGTCCATCACGATCGCGACGTGACGCGGCACCTGCGATGGCGCCAACGAAGGAGGCCGGGCGCCCGAGGGGTGGGGGCGCGGGGGCCGGGGAGCCGGCAGGGTCATGAGTATCGATCCACGTGAGCCAGGGAGCGCAGGCCGCGCTCCAGATGCCAGGACAGGTAGGCGGCCACGATACCGCTCGCCTCGCGCCGCGCGCGGTCGTCCGATGACCGGGCCGTCGGCCAGTCCCCCGCCAGCAGCGATCCGAGCAGCTGGACCGTGGCCGGCGACGGTGCCGTCGCTCCCGCACTCCGGCACCGGTCACAGAGCATGCCGCCCGCCGCCACCTGGAAGAACGTGTGCGGACCTTCGACGCCGCAACGCGCACAGGCCTCGAAGGACGGGGCATAGCCGGCGATCGCGAGGGAGCGCAGCTGGAAGGAGTCGAGGATCAGCCCCGGGTCCTCGCGCCGTTCCGTCAACGCGCGCAGTGCCCCCACGAGCAGGGTGAACTGCGGGACCGACGGCTCGGCTGTATCGGCGACCAGCCGCTCTGCCGTCTCGAGCATGGCGCAGCCCACCGTGTATGCGCCGTAGTCGGCACCCAGATCCCGGGCGAAGGCGTTGATCGTGACGACCTGGGTGATGAAGTCGAGGGACTTGCCCTCGCCCATCTGCAGATCGACGTGCATGAAGGGCTCGAGCCGTGCGCCGAATCGGCTGGTGGTCTTGCGGATGCCGCGAGCCGCCGCGCGCACGACGCCTCGTTCGCGCGTGAGCAGCGTGATGATGCGGTCGGCTTCACCCAGCTTGTGGGTGCGCAGCACGATGCCCGCGTCACGGTAGAGGCTCACTTCCCCATTGTGCCGCGTCCTCCCGACAGTCCCCGCTCGGCGCGCGCACCGTCGTGGATGGAGGTTCTACGATGTCGCCATGGCCAGACTCGCGGTGATGATCGGCGTCTACCTCGGTTCGGCGGCCCTCGGACTGCTCGCGGCCGCCGTCGCTGTCGACGGGTTCCGGGTACGTGTCTTCGGATTCGTGACCACCGTCGTCATCTACGCCATCGTCCAAGGACTCGTCACGCCGTGGTTGAGCCGAGTCGCGGCGGAGCGTGCACGCTACCTGGTCGGACTCACCGGCCTCGGCGCCACGGTCATCGCGCTGGTCATCGCCTCCTGGTTCGGTCGTGCACTGTGGATCTCGGGACTGTCCGCCTGGGCATGGGGCGCTCTCGTCGTGTGGATCGTCTCCTCGATCGCCGCCATCGCGCTCCCCCGGCTGCTCGTCGCCCTCGGTGTCGAGGCCGCTCGGGATCCGCAGGAGGAGTAGCGGCGTCCCGATAGCCTGCCGATATGACCGTTCTCGCCGACATCGTCTCGATCATGACGCGACCCGACACCGGAGAGTCGATCATTCGGGTCAGGGATCACGGCTACAAGGTCCTCGGCGGTGCGGCCCTGCACGACCTCGTCGATCGAGGACGGCTCGGGCGGACCGGCGAGGGACGAAAGTCGCGAGTCGTGGTGCTGGATCCGTCCCCGGTCGCCGAACCATCGCTGGAGTACGGCCTCGCGCGGGTGCGGAACCATCCCGAGCAGTGGCCCCGCAACGCGGTGCTCAGGCTCGGTGGCGGTACCAAGCTGCGCGACGGGATCTACGGCGGTCTGGTGACCGAGGGAGTGCTCGGACCGCTCCAGAGATCCGGGATGTTCGGCAAGCGCTACCCGGTGCTCGACCCGCGCCATCGCGACGATCTGCTCGGACGTCTCCGCGCGACGCTGGTCGATGGTGGGGAGCCCGACGAGACGATCCGGCGCCTCGCCGCGCTGCTGGCCGTCGGGGACGGCGATACCGGGCCTCTGCTCGACATCGTGCTTGACTCCCCCGCGGCCGCTCCCAAGGGCGGCCTGGCGAGACGCGAGCTCAAGGAGCGGGCCAAGAGACGCGGGATGGAGCTGGCCAAGGACGATTGGATCGCCCTGACCACGCTGCGTGCGATCGAGTTGCCGCAGCAGATCGTGAAGACCACGGCGATGTTCGGCATCGCCGACGCCGCGATCCCCAAGTGAGCCCCGTGTGGCGGTAGAGGAGCAACCGAATCGGGGTGCCATGAGGTTGATGCCCTACCTCGAGGACGGACGTAGGGTTGACCAGCTACCGCCCCCGCCGGGCGGCGCCTCGAGGGTGGGTGAGGTGGATGGTTCGTCGCTAGTCTGGCGGCATGAGCCACGCGATCGTCATCGAGGAGACCGGCGGCCCCGAGGTCATGCAATGGCGCGAGGTCCCGCGGCCCGAGCCGGGGCCGGGTGAGCTCCTCGTCGAGGTGGGCGCCGCAGGCGTCAACTTCATCGACACCTATCTGCGGACGGGAACCTATCGCGCGCCGCTTCCCTTCACTCCGGGCAAGGAGGGGGCGGGACAGGTCGCCGCCGTCGGCGACGGAGTCACCGGATTCGCTCCCGGCGATCGTGTCGCCTGGGCGATGGGCGACGGCGGCTACGCCGAGCATGTCGTCGTGCCCGCCAGCCTGGCCGTCCGTGTCCCGGACGATGTCGACGACCAGCAGGCGGCGGCCGTGCTGCTCCAGGGCATGACCGCGCACTTCCTGACGCATTCCATCGTCCAGCTCGATGCGGGCGACACCGCGCTCCTCCACGCCGGTGCCGGTGGTGTCGGGCTGCTGCTGACCCAGATGCTGAGCCACCGGGGCGTCCGGGTGCTTACCACGGTCTCGACATCGCAGAAGGCCCGTCTCTCACGCGAGGCCGGAGCCCAGGAGGTGATCGTCGGTTACGACCGATTCGACGAGCGGGTCCGCGAGCTGACCGACGGCCTCGGCGCCCGCGTCGTCTACGACGGCGTCGGCCGAGACACCTTCGACCGCTCCCTCGACGCCGTGCGCACCCGCGGGACGATGGTGCTGTTCGGTGCCGCGAGCGGTCCGGTGCCTCCCGTCGACCCACAGACGCTCAATGCCAAGGGCTCGCTGGTGCTGACCCGGCCCGCCCTCAACGATTTCATCGCCGATCGCGCCGAGCTCGACTGGCGCGCCGCCGACCTCTTCGCGGCGGTCGCCGCCGGCGAGATCGACGTGCGCGTCGGTGCCGCCTACCCGATGCGCGACGCCGCGCGAGCGCACGAGGACCTGGAGGCTCGCCGCACCACCGGCAAAGTCATGCTCACGATCTGATCCGGTCAGGATGCCGCCGCGAACAACGCTCCTGAGCGCGTCGCCAGCAGGTCGGAGAGCCGGATGTCCTCTTGATGGACGCATCCCGTGTGCGGCAGGACGCCCTCGGCCACCAGCTCCACGACTCCGACGGCCGATGCTGCCGTCGTCCAGCTGATGGCGCGCCACCGGCGTCCGTCGATGTCCATCGGCAGATAGCCCCGGACGAAGTTCTCGCGGAACGGCTGACCGTCCTTCACGCCCTCGACGGCCACGTGCAGGTAGACGATGTCGTCGTTGACCGGTGGTTTGGCATCGAGGAGGATCCGGCCGATGAGGGCGCGGTCGTCGCGCAGGTTCAGCTCATCGAAGAGGAAGTGCATCTGCCGGAAGTGCCCCGGGTAGCGCAGCGTCTTGTAGTCGAGCCGCTGCACATGTCCTTCGTAGGTTCGGCACATCGTCCCGAGTCCCCCGGAGGTGAGCGCCGCCTCCAGCTCGATCCCGCCGATGACGACGCGCTCCTTCTCAGCCAGCGCCGGGACCATCTGCCGACGGCCACCACGCAACACCTCGCAGTCGTTCAGGTACTCGTTGACGACTCCCTCCGCGGACCAGTTGAAGGCGTAGCCGAGCAGTCCGGTGGGGTTCTGAGGCAGCGCGCCGACCTTCAGCTCGATGCTGCGGGTCGTGGTGAAAGTCGCGGCGACGGATGCGCCGACGATGCCGATGAGGCCGGGCGCCAGCCCGCACTGCGGCACGAAGACCGACTCCGGCCTGGCGGCCGACAGCTCGACCACGCGTTCCGTGGTGGGGACGTCCTCGGTGAGATCGAAGTAGTGGACGCCGGCATGGTAGGCGGCCTCCGCCACGGCGATGTTCAGGTGGTACGGCAGGCAGGCGACGACAGCGTCGACATCGCTCAGTCCAGAACGGATCGCCTGTCCGTCGACGACATCCAGGAGCCGCGTCTCGAAATCGGCGCACGGACGCTCGACCGCGTCGAAGCCGATGACCTCGAAGCCGGCCCGCACCAACAGCGACGCGACGAGCTCGCCGACTTTGCCCAGCCCGATCACCGCTACCGTCTCGATCGATCGTGTGACCATGGCCACAGCATTCACTAAACCGTCCAGACGGTCCAGTCCCCGGTCAGTGGGCGTGGTGCACGTGAGCGGTGGGTAGGCGTCCATCCGGACGTGCCGAATGGACGCTCACCCACCGCTCACCGGGTGCGAATGGACGCTCACGCACCGCCCCGGCGGGAGCGTCAGTCGCGCGGGATGGTGACCCCGGCGGCGCGATTGGCGGCACAGACCACGGCGCGCAATGATGCCGTGACGATGCTCGGATGGATGCCCACGCCCCACACCACCTCGCCGGCGATCTCGCACTCGACATAGGCGGCGGCCAACGCGTCGCCGCCCGAGGACAGCGCGTGCTCGCTGTAGTCGAGCACACGGATCTCCGCCCCGGCCTGACGCATCCCGTCGACGAAGGCGTCGACCGGACCGTTGCCCTCGCCCTTGAAGGAACGATGCTCGCCCCGCACGATCAGGTCCACGATCTGCTCGTCGCGCCCGTCGGCGCTCGTCGTCGACGACAGCCCCGCCAAGGAGTAGGGCTCCTCGACCTCGAGGTACTCGCGCTGGAAGGCCTGCCAGATCTGGTCGGCATCGATCTCACCGGCCTCACCCTCGCTCATGCCCTGGATGACGCGGCTGAACTCGATCTGCAGGCGACGGGGCAGCTCGAGCTGATGCTCGGCCCGCAGGATGTAGGCAACGCCGCCCTTGCCGGACTGGCTGTTGACCCGGATGACCGCCTCGTAGGTGCGGCCGACATCGTGCGGATCGATCGGCAGATACGGCGCCTCCCAGTCCACCTCGCGCACATCGACGCCCTGCTCGGCGGCGACCCGGTCCAGGTGCTCCAAGCCCTTCTTGATGGCGTCCTGGTGCGATCCGCTGAAGGCCGTGTAGACCAGGTCTCCGGCGTACGGATGACGCGGGTGCACCGGCAGATTCGTGCAGTACTCGACCGTGCGGCGGATCTCGTCGATATCGCTGAAGTCGATCTGCGGGTCGATCCCCTGGCTGAACAAGTTCATGCCCAGCGTCACCAGATCGACATTGCCGGTCCGCTCGCCGTGCCCGAACAGGCAGCCCTCGACGCGGTCGGCCCCGGCCATCATCGCCAGCTCCGTCGCCGCCACCGCCGTGCCGCGATCGTTGTGCGGGTGCAGACTGATGGCGACGTGCTCGCGGTTCTTGACGTGCCGGCCGAACCACTCGATCTGATCGGCATAGGTATTGGGGGTGGCCATCTCGACCGTCGCGGGCAGGTTGAGGATGATCTCGCGCCCAGCTTCGGGCTGCCAGACGTCCATGACGGCATCGCAGACCTCGACGGAGAAGTCGAGCTCGGTGCTGGTGAAGATCTCCGGGCTGTACTGGTAGCCGAAGGCGGTGTCGTTCATATTCTGCTCGGCGTACTTCATGACCATCTCGGTGCCGCGGGTGGCGATCGCGCGGATCTCGTCGCGCGAGGCGTTGAAGACCACCTTGCGGAACAGCGGCGCCACCGCGTTGTAGAGATGGATGTTGGCACGCTTGGCGCCGGTCAGCGACTGCGTGGTGCGCTCGATCAGGTCCTCGCGCGCTTGGGTCAGAACCGAGATCGTGACGTCATCGGGAATCAGGTCCTGCTCGATCAGGTCGCGCACGAACTGGAAGTCGGTGTCGCTCGCGGCGGGGAAGCCGACCTCGATCTCCTTGTACCCCATGCGCAGCAGCAGGTCGAACATGCGTCGCTTGCGGGCGGGGGTCATCGGATCGATGAGTGCCTGGTTGCCGTCGCGCAGATCGGTCGACAGCCAGCGCGGGGCGGAGGTGATGGTCTTGCTCGGCCAGGTGCGATCGGGGATGTCGATCGGGGGGAAGGCGCGGTACCGGTCGAACGGCATCGGCGACGTCTGCTGGGGAGAGACGGGGTTGTTCTTCACTGCGGGCTCCTCGGGTGGGTTCGTCAGGCGGCCGGTCACGACGAACTCCGCGGCGAGGTGTCCGACCTAGTGGACCTCGACGCGGCAGCGAAGGAGCAGGTTCGCGTAGCGCATAACGTGCTCAGCATATCAGGCCTGCACGGACGGCTTTCCGTCGCAATGGCATTCGACCGGTCAGGGACCTGATGATGACGCCAGGGGCGGTGGGTTACGCACCTCTCGCTCCGTCGGGCGGTGGGTTACGCACCTCTCGCTCCGTCGGGCGGTGGGTTACGCACCTCTCGCTCCGTCGGGCGGTGGGTTACGCACGTCTCGACTGCCGCGAAAGGTGCCTATCTCACCGCCCGCCCTTGCGAGGGGTGCGTACGTCACCGCTCACGACATCATCCGGTCCCTCAACCCCGCGGGTCGTTGACGACGGCTTGGAAGAGCGGCCAGCCGGTGTCGACGTGGACGATCCTCAGCGCGAAGGGCCGATCGACGATCATGGTCACCTCATCGGTGACGGCGGGCGCCGATGTCAGCCCGGCGATCTCGGTGACGGCCGCGGCCACCGTCCCCTCCTCATCGATGCGCAGCAGCGCCTGCTGCGCGACCTCGTCGATGGACACGCCCCCGGCGATACCGCTGAGGTCGTCGCCGGCGAGCACAGGCGCCAGGCCGAGTCGCCGCAGCGGCTCCACCAGGGAAGCCGACGAGTCGATGTCGACCTTGGGCAGCGCCAGGTCCACCGTCGTCTCCGGCTCCGCACGCAGCGCCCCGTCGTAGGCGGCCCAGTCCTGCGTCGTCAGATCCTCAGGGGCCGTGCCCTCCTCGGGAAGGAGCACGTCCATCGCGAAGCCCTCGGTGTAGGGCAGCCGGACGGCCTGACCGCCCGGCTCATCGGTGTACGCGGCCTGGAGGCTCTGATGCATCGTCTCGACCCGATGCTGATCACCCGAGGAGTCGGTGAAAGGCTCGTCCGTCGTCGCCGACTTCGCGAAGGGGCTCTGCCAGCGCGCCGCCAGCAGGACCGCGTTCTGCAGCACGAAGACCGTGTCGGCGTCCGGCTCGATGGCCGACTCCTCGATCAGCCCGCCGGTGTGCTCCTGGACCCAGGCGTCCAGCACGGCCTTCGCGTTCGCATCGGCGAAGTCGGCGGTGGCCACACCTGCATCGAAGTACTCAGTGATGACGTCCAGGAAGTCCGACTCGACCTCGTGGCCCTCCGCCTCGACGATGCCGGTGGCTAGATGCAGCAGTGGACGCTCCGGCAGCTCGTCGTCCTGGACCACGGACGGGTCGCCGTCGTACTCGGCGATCGCGGCCTGCAAGGCACTGAAGGCGTCGCGGCGGTCCGTGCCGCCCGCCCCGAGGAACTCGTCGAGCGCGTCGGCGGCAGGCCCCCGCGCTCCCTCCGCGACGATGGCGAACACGAGGGCGACCGACGCCGCGGACACCACCCGGTTGTCGCCACCGGCACCCGCGAGAAGGTCGTTGCCGAGGTCCGTCGTGGCCTCCACCACCTCCTGCGTCGCCGCTGCCTGCGACAGGGAGACCGGCCGATAGTCGACATCGCCGCGCTGTTCACTCCGAGAGGGCTCCGGTGACGACGGGCCGCAGGCGCTCACGCCGACCACCGACAACACAGCCACCAGGGCGACGAGCCCGATCGCACGACTCCGGGCAATGAAGGACACTCGTTCACGTTATGCGGCGCCGACCATAGGGTCAACGCTCGCCGAACCTCAGTCGTCGCGGCCGATCAGGTCGCCGGTGATCGCGTCGACGCTCACTTCCACATCCTCTGTGTCGCCGTCGGCGCGGATGTCGAACTGGTACTGCGGACCTCGCGAGGTGCCCTCGAGCTTCCACTCCACGACCTGGCCGTCGTACTCGGCGAGCGCCGTCCGCATCGCCTCGTCGAGCTCCACCACGTCGTCCACGGCGACCGTCTCGGCCGCCTTCTCGGCGCGGTCATCGTCGTCGATTCGCTCGGTCTCCTCGGCGATCACCCGCTCATCGTCCGCCCCGATGACCGCCTCATACTCTTCGTCCGCGGAGACCAGCTCGATCGTGTAGACCAGACCCTCGTGACCTTCGTCGAGCTCGATGGACGCCAGCTCGCCGTCGAAGGAGTCCTGGGCAAGCGTCACCGCGTCCTGCCACGAGAGTGCGAGATCGGCGGTCGCCAGATCGGTGGTGGCCGCGGCCGGGCCGGCACTCGTCTCGTCGTCGTCGCTGCATCCCGCGCCGACAGCGGCGAACACCACCGCCGCCGCTCCGACCGCCAGCATCCGCTTCCTCATACCGGCCAGCCTCGCATCCGTCGTCATCGGACGCAGCTCGACCGCGTGCGGCAGACTGAAGAGGTGAGCTCTTCAGACCCCGAACAGTCGACCGCCGGCTCCTACGTCACCGCCGGCGAGGCGTTCGACCGCGACATGGACTACATCCCCGATCGCATCACCGCCCGCGGCGGTGAGCCGGTCGACGACCGCGCGGGCACGGGGAAGGCCAGCCCCTCCGATGCGCCGCGGTGGCCCGTCGAGCCGGGACGGTACCGGCTGATCGCCGCGAAGGCGTGTCCGTGGGCCAATCGCGCCATCATCGTGCGCTCACTGCTCGGGCTGGAGGACGTCATCAGCCTCGGCCTGGCCGGCCCGACACACGACAAGCGCAGCTGGACCTTCGACCTGGATCCGGGAGGAGTCGACCCGGTGCTGGGCATCGAGCGGCTCCAGCAGGCCTATTTCGCGCGGTACCCCGACTACCCGCGCGGCATCACCGTCCCCGCGATCGTCGAGATCGCCTCCGGCGGCGTCGTGACCAACGACTTCCCGTGGATCACCCACGACTTCTTCTTCGAGTGGCGCGAACACCATCGTCCGGACGCTCCCGACCTCTGGCCGGCCGAGGTCCGTGACGAGATGGAAGATGTCATGAAGCGGGTGTTCACCGAGGTCAACAACGGCGTCTACCGCTGCGGTTTCGCCGGATCTCAGGAGGCGTACGACGACGCCTATGAGCGGCTGTGGACCGCGCTGGACTGGCTCGAGGATCGGCTGTCCACCCGCCGCTACCTGATGGGCGACGCGATCACCGAGGCCGACGTCCGGCTGTTCACGACCCTCGCCCGCTTCGATGCGGTCTACCACGGGCACTTCAAGTGCAATCGGCAGAAGCTCACCGAGATGCCGAATCTCTGGGGCTACGCCCGCGATCTCTACTCGATCCCCGCCTTCGGCGACTCGATCGACTTCGAGCAGATCAAGAAGCACTACTACGTCGTGCACACGGATATCAACCCGACGCAGATCGTGCCGCTCGGCCCGGACCCGGCCGTCTGGCTGGAGCCGCACGGCCGCGGCTGACGCCCACGGGGATCACCGCCAGAGCGAGCGGGGGAACACACGGGCGACCAGCCGGTGCCGGCGCGAGGACGACGCCCTGAGCCGGCGCTCAGCGCTGCGAGCCGTCCGGCGGCTCTGCTCGTCGACGCCGGGAGCCGAGGCGGCGTAGCGTTCACGTTCCAGTAGCGCGACGACCTCGCGCACCTCCGGCCCGGCGGCAGGAGCGAGCGCTTCGGCCTGTCCCCGAGCCGTGGCATTGGGCGGGACCGAGATCCCCAGATCGGTGGCGGTGTCGGTGAGCTCACGCCACCAGGGCTCGACCCGCGTCCTCCTCCAGCGCATCGAGCGGCGCACCTGCCTCACCAGCGCGGGAGCCAGACCGAGCGCGCCCAGAAGCACGGCGAGCGCGACGCCGAGCCCCCCTACTGACTGCCGGCCCGCGCCCTGTTCCGTCGTCTGATCCGCATCGGGGCGTGCGGAGTCAGGACCCGCGGTGGGAGCCGCCGTCGGCCCGTCCGGCACGTTGACATCGGGTGCGGTCGTGCCCGGTTCGATCCGGGGCTCGTCGAACTCCGTCGGCGATCCCACTCCCGGCGTCGCATCGAAGGTCACCCAGCCGACACCGTCGAACCACACCTCGGTCCAGGCATGCAGCATGTCCGAGCGCGTCGAGTAGACCTGGTCCCCGTCGGCGGTGCGCCCCGCGGGCCGGCCCGGCGCGTAACCGACCGCGATACGCGCCGGGATGTTCAGCGACCTCGCCATCGCGGCGAGGGCCGAGGCGAAGTGCACGCAGTAGCCCGACTGCTCCTCGGTGAGGAAACGGGCGACGACATCCAGCCCATTGCCGTCGTACCCCTCGGCCACCGGAGCGGATTCGGAGTACGAGAAGCTACCGCGCAGCCAGTCCTGGAGAGCCACGATGCGGTCATAGGAATTGGTGAGACCGGCGGTCTGCTCGCGCGCGACGCCGCCGATCTCCGCCGGGGTGCCGGCCGGTAACTCCGTGTATCGCCGGAATACCCCCGGCGCCATCGAGGTGGAACGTCCGCGCATCTGCTCGGCATCGGGCTCGATCTCCACATAGGACGCGGCATAGGTCAGATCGCGTGTGGTGTCGCCGCGCGACCGCACGGTTCCGCCGACCGGGTGCCGCGCCCAGGCTCCGGCCAGTCCTCGCAGCTCGTCGAAACGGTACGGAACCGGCAGCATCGTGGTGTCCAGGTCGCCGATCTCGACCCGGATCTCCTCGGTGCTCGTGGGAATGTCGGGACCGATGTCGCCGAGCGGCTCCTCGGTGGGCAGGCCGGCACCGTCACCGACCTGTCGCCAGGTCTCGCCGTCGACGTCGATGAGGGTCGCGACCTTGAGATACGGCGGATCGTCGGCGGTGGTGATCGACCGGGCCACCTCCACCGACTCGCCGCGGCGCAGGTTCTCCCCCAGCCGCAGCATGGGGTTGATGCCGCGACCGAACACGTCCGCGGGGGGCCGTCCCCAGGAGGTGACCGTGGGTTCGAGGCCGGGAGCCGCGAGGGACGGCGTCAACAGGGCCGCGATGACCGCCACCGCTCCGATGCCGGCGGCGAGCGCCCCACGAGCCGGTGTCGGCACACCGCCCCGGCTCACGATCACGCCGAGCCAACCGGCCGCGGTGACCGCGACCGCGAGCGGATCGGGTGTGACCCCGACGATCAGGGATGCCGCCGCCAGGCCCCCGGCGTACAGGATCCCGCACCCGACCGCCGCCCCGGGGACGGGTCGCGAGAGGAGGTCGTCGACCACCAGAGCCACCAGGCCGAAGCCGAGGGCGATGAACATCACCAGCGCCTCCGGTGGCGCGAGAGGAGCCTGCTCCTCCGCGACCACCGCGATCGCAAGACTCAGCTGATCGCCGACGGCGCTCCAGGTGGCACCTGTCGGCACGCCCACGACGGTCGTGGTGGGCAGGAAGACCCAGACCACCATGAGAGCGAGGGCTGCCACCGCCGCGAACGGAGCCGCCAGGGGACGCACGCGTCGCACCGCCGCCGCGACGACGTAGACGACCGCCACCACCAGCACGACTCGCCACCACCAGGCGCCCAGGAGCACGACGCGCAGCCCAAGCAGGACGCCGACGAGACCGAGGACACCGAAGAAGGAAGAACGCTCGGCCCTCATCGACCGGGACCTTCGCCGAGCCGGCTCCACGCGCGTCCGACATCGTCGCGATCGCGATAGGTCACGATCCGCCAGGCATCCTCTCGCAGCAGCGTCAGCGCCTCCGCATCGCTGGCATCGTGCAGCATCGCGTAGGCCGGGCGGCGACGGGTGGTCAGCCACTCGCGCGCGAATGAGGCATCGATCCGTCCCGCGACCACGATCATCGGCGCATGAGGATCGAGGGATGGGCCGTGCGGTTGCGGTTCCGCGAGAGCCAGGTCGACCAGCGCGGGGCGCAGCGCGTCGTCGCGCCCCACCGGCTGTTCGTACCAGCCCGCCGACAGGTGCAGGTCGATGTCCTCGTGATGCAGATGCTGGAGGACCGAGGCTGCCGCCGACACGCGCCAGTCGAGGTCGCGAGCGGAGTCACCGCGTAGGTCCACCACCACGTGCACCTGGCGTTGCGACTGCTGTTGATCGTGACGCACCATCAGCGTGCCCCGGTGGGCCGTGGCCTTCCAGTGCAGGCGCTTCACGGCGTCGCCGGTCCGGTACGGTCGCGCGAGCACATCCGCGTCCCCGGTGCCCGAGGGGCGCAGCCGCAGGGCGGAGTCCTCGCGATCCTGTGCTCCCGTCAGCGCTTCGACCCGCCCGTCGAGCGGGTAACGGTGCGGGAGCACGATGACGGTGTTCTCGCCCTCGAGCTGCGTCCAGCGGGTGGCGAGGGCGAACGGATCGGTCACGCGCACGCTCGTGGGCCCGAGGAGATGGCGACCGCGCTGCGAGAGCCGGACCTCATAGTGTCCGTGGGGTGCGCTGGTGCCGGCTCCGCGAGCGACGAAGGAGCCGCTGTGTCCACCGCCGCTCGCGTCTTCCCACCATTCCGCGACATCGAGCGCGCTGCGCCGGGTGCTCATCAGGCTGAACCGGACGTCCACCGGCTCACCCGGCTCCGCGACGTGAGGCACGACGCTGCGGCGCACCTCCCATCGAGGATGGCTGACGGCGACCGCGACATGCGCCAGGACCACCACGGTCACCAGGAGGCCGGTGACGCTCAACAGCACCGGGACACCCCACCAGAAGGCACTCACCGCGCAGCCGACCGCCGCGGCGAGTGAGACCGCGCCCCGGGCCGTCGGGGTCGGCCATCGCGACCAGGCCACCGGGTCAGCTTCCTTGAGGGACGGCGGTCGCCGCGACGATCTCCCGCACCAGGGTCGCCGCAGCGGGTGCGCCGCGGTCGACGATGAGCCGGTGCGCGAGCACGGCCTCCGCGAGGATGTCGATGTCATCGGGCAGCACGAACTCCCGCCCGGCCATCGCCGCCCGTGCCTTCGCGGCCCTGACGAGCTGTAAGGTGGCGCGGGGACTCGCCCCGAGATAGATCCGGGGGTGCTCACGTGTCGCGGTGCTGATCGCGACCACATAGCGCCCCACCGCGTCCGAGACGTGCACCGCACGAGCCTCGCCGATCATCGCCGTGAAGTCCGCGAGCGGGACCACCGATTCCAGCTCCTCGACCGGCTCCACCCGATCGTGGCCGTGGATCATCGCCAGCTCGGCGGTCGCGTCGGGATATCCCATCGAGATCCGGGCCATGAAACGGTCCCTTTGCGCCTCCGGCAGCGCATAGGTGCCCTCCATCTCCACCGGGTTCTGGGTCGCCACCACCATGAACGGGGGCGCCAGCGGGTACGTCGTGCCGTCGACGGAGACCTGACGCTCGCTCATCGCCTCGAGCAGGGCCGACTGCGTCTTGGGGGACGCCCGGTTGATCTCGTCGCCGATCACGATATTGGCGAAGACGGCTCCGGGACGGAACTCGAACGCTGCCCTGGCCTGGTCGAACACCGAGACGCCGGTGATATCGGAAGGAAGGAGATCCGGGGTGAACTGCACCCGGTGGACCGTGCCGTCGATCGAGCGGGCGAGGGCGCGCGCCAGGGCGGTCTTTCCCACGCCGGGAACGTCCTCGATCAGCAGGTGACCTTCGGCGAGCAGCACCGTGATGGCCGTGTCGATCGCTTCGGACTTGCCATCGATGACGCGTTCGACATTCGCGTGGATCGACATCGCGGCGGCAGCGAGGTCCATGCTCCGATCCTAAGCGGTGGCGGGAACCGCCGCCGACGCGCGCACCTCCGCCAGCACCGCGTTAGCGTCGGATCATGTCCCGTCTGCTCGTGGTCCACCACTCCCCCACCGACACGCTGCTCCGGCTCACCGATGCCGTCCTCGGCGGTGCCCGCGATCCGGCCATCGAGGGAGTCGAGGTCATCGAGCGCCAAGCACTGGACGCCACGGTCGAGGACGTGCTCGACGCGGACGGCTATCTTCTCGGCACGAGCGCCAATCTCGGCTATATCTCCGGGGCGCTGAAGCACTTCTTCGACTCCGTCTACAACGACGTCCGGGAGCCGACAGCCAAGCGACCGTTCTCGTTCTGGATCCGCGGCGGCTACGACACGACGGGAGCGGAGCGGGCGATGGAGTCCATCACGACGGGACTGCAGTGGTCGCTGGCAGCGGAGCCGCTCGTCTTCACCGGCGACATCGAGCCTCATCTCGACGAGGCGACCGAACTGGGCGGCACCCTCGCCGCCCTGCTCATGGGGTGAGCGGCGCGGCCGAGCACCTCCTCGCGGGTCCGCGAGTGGTCCACTCGGCGCGACTCCGGAGCCGGCGGAAGAGTGACCTTCAGTAGCGGGTGCTGAACTCGCCGAGACCGTCGTCGACCTCGGCCTCGCTGACCTCGACCGACGTGACCGATGCCTGCTGCGGCCCCTGGTGACACCAGCGCACGAGTTCCTCGACGGCATCGGCCTCCCCCTGGGCCACGAGCTCGACGGCGCCATCGTCGCGATTGCGCACCCATCCGGCGAGGCCGAGCCGGCGGGCCACGTCTTCGCACGAGGCACGGAAATAGACCCCCTGGACGCGACCGTGGACGACGAGATGACGGCTGATCAGAGAGGGCATGTCTCCATGAAGGCATGCGGCGGAAGCGCTCGCAAGGTGGGAGCATCGGCCTATGGACGCCGCTGACATACTCCGCGAGATCGCCTTCTGGCTCGAGCGAGAGCGTGCGTCCACCTATCGCGTGGAGGCCTTCCGCACGGCCGCCGACGTGCTGTCCTCGCTCTCGCCCGCCGAGGTCGAGCGCCGGACGCGCGAGGGCAGTCTCAAACGCCTCAAAGGTCTCGGTCCTCGCACCGTCGGCGTCGTGGAGGATGTCATCGCGGGCGAGGTCCCGGACTATCTGACGGAGTTACGAGACCGGGGTGCGGCACCGCTCGCCGACGGCGGTGAGCCACTCCGATCCCTGCTGCGCGGTGACCTGCACCTGCATTCGGACTGGTCCGACGGCGGCTCGCCCATCGAGGAGATGCTGCGCGTCGCGAACCGGCTCGGCCGGGAGTACATCGCGCTGACCGACCATTCGCCGCGGCTCACGGTCGCCCGTGGGCTCTCCCCCGAGCGTCTGCGCGATCAGCTCGGCATCGTCGCGGACCTCGGCGAACGGTCGGAGGGAACGGCCCTGCTGAGCGGAATCGAGGTCGACATCCTCGACGACGGCGACCTCGACCAGGAGGACGACCTTCTCGAACGCCTCGATGTCGTGGTGGCCTCGGCGCATTCCCAGCTGCGGATGCGCGCACCCGCCATGACCCGGCGACTGCTGAATGCCGTGTCGAATCCGCGGACACGGATCCTGGGCCACTGCACGGGACGACTCGTCACCGGCGGGCGAGGCACCCGGCCGCCCTCGGAGTTCGACGCGCGGGCGGTTTTCGAGGCCTGTGCCGAGCACGATGTCGCCGTGGAGATCAACGCGCGACCGGAGCGCCAGGACCCTCCCGACGATCTCATCGCGATCGCCCTCGATGCGGGCTGCCTCTTCTCGATCGACTCCGACGCCCATGCCCCGGGTCAGCTGGACTTCCTCGACTACGGCGCGGCGCGAGCGGTGGCCTGCGGAGTCCCGGCCGAGCGCATCGTCACCACCTGGCCCCTGGACGACCTTCTCGCCTGGGTGCGCAGGGAGTGAGCCAGAAGCGGGCAGGTGGGTTCACGCGAGATGTGCTTCGGTGGTTGCTATCGCGACCGGGAAGGCACATCCTTCGTCGGCTTCGCGCTGGGGAGGCCTGGGTCGCGGCCGCGTCAGAAGCCCAGCTTGCGCAGCTGCTTGGGGTCACGTTGCCAGTCCTTGGCCACCTTGACGTGCAGGTCGAGGTAGACCGGGGTGCCGAGCAGTCGCTCGATCTGGCCACGGGAGGTCACGCCGATCTCGTGCAACCGGGCGCCCTTCTTGCCGATGATGATGCCCTTCTGGCTGTCGCGCTCGACATAGACGTTGACGCGGACATCGAGCAGCGGCTTGTTCTCCGAACGTCCCTCGCGCGGGACCATCTCCTCGACCACGACCGCGAGCGAATGCGGGAGCTCGTCATGGACACCTTCGAGGGCCGCTTCGCGGATGATCTCGGCGACCAGCGTCTCCTCCGGCTCATCGGTGAGCTGGCCCTCGGGGTAGAACGCGGGCCCCTCGGGCAGCGCCCGTACCAGCAGCTCGGCGAGCAGCTCGACCTGTTCGCCCTTGACCGCCGAGACCGGCACGATCTCGGTCCACTCGACACCGGCCTCCTGACCGGCGGTGGCGATCGACTGGAGATGCTGGGCCAGTCGCTCGGGTGAGACGAGGTCGGTCTTGGTGGCGATCGCGAACATCGGCTTGGACCGCAGCGCCGCCAGTTCTCCGATGAGGTACCGGTCGCCCGGCCCGATCCGCTGGTCCGAGGGGAAGCACATGCCGACGATGTCGACCTCGGACCAGGTGGAGCGGACGAGGTCGTTGAGGCGCTCACCCAGGAGCGTGCGGGGCCGGTGCAGGCCGGGTGTGTCGACGAGGATCAGCTGGCCGTCGGGTCGGTGGACGAGACCGCGCACGGCGTGACGGGTGGTCTGAGGACGCGACGAGGTGATCGCGACCTTCTCACCCACCAGCGCATTGGTGAGGGTCGACTTGCCCGCATTGGGCCTGCCGACGAAGCTCACGAAGCCGGAATGGAAATCGCTCATCTCAGGCCTCCAGCACGGTGTCGACGGTGCCATCCGGCCCAGCGACCACGACCGAGGTCCCGGAGCCCGCGAACTCGCGCACCGTCTCGGTGCGGATCGGCACGTCTCCCTCGGTCACGACGGCCGCGGCCTCCAGCCCCTTGGCCCCCGAGGAGACGGCCATCGCGACAGCGAGGTCCAGCGCCGAGAGTGTCAGCGATTCCAGCGCGATCGTCGCGGCGGCGTAGGTGCGTCCGTCGAGATCGCGGACCGCCGCGCCCTGGGCGACTCCGAGCCGGGCACGGGTGGCGCGGGCGAGCGTGACGAGCTTGGCATCCTCAGCCGACAGATCCATGCCCTCAGCGTATCGGCACGTCCCCGTCGCCTCAGTCACCGAGACGGGAGACGAGCACCCGGCCGATTCGGTTGCGGCGGCCGGCGGGCGTCTGGGCCTCCAGCCTCAGCCCGTCGACCTCGACGACGCTGCCGGGGATCGGCACCTTGCCCAGATGCTTGGCCATCAGGCCGCCGACGGAGTCGACATCGTCGTCCTCGATGGGCACGCCGAAGAGCTCCTCGAGGTCGTCGACATCGAACCGAGCGCTGACCCGCCAGGACCCGTCGGCGAGCTGCTCGCGTTCGTCGGGCTCGGAATCGTACTCATCGGTGATCTCACCGACGATCTCCTCGAGGATGTCCTCGATCGTGACCATCCCGGCTGTGCCGCCGTACTCGTCGACGACGACCGCCACGTGGGTGCGATCGGCCTGCATCTCGCGCAGCAGGTCGTCGGCCTTCTTCGTGTCGGGGACGAAGAGGCACGGGCGGCAGATCGAGTCGACCTTCTCGGCGGTCTCGGCCGCGTGATTGTCGAAGACTCGCTTGGTGAGGTCCTTGAGATAGGCCATGCCCACGACATCGTCGAGATTCTCCCCCACCACCGGGATGCGCGAGTATCCGCTGCGCAGGGCGAGGCTCATCGCCTGTCGCAGCGTCTTGTGCTGCTCGATGAAGACCAGATCGGGGCGGGGCACCATGACCTCGCGCACGATGGTGTCGCCGAGCTCGAAGACCGACTGGATCATCCGCGACTCGTCGGTCTCGATGACCGAGCTGCGGGCGGCGAGATCGACCAGCTCGCGCACCTCGACCTCGGACGCGAACGGTCCCTCGCTGAACCCTTTGCCAGGGGTCAGCGCATTGCCGATGAGGATCAGGAGCTTGGGGATCGGCCCCAGCAGGGCGGTCAGCACGACGACGCCGAAGGCGGAGGCGACCGCGATGCGCTCGGCGTGCTGCTTGCCGATCGTGCGAGGACCGACGCCGATGACGACGAAGCTCACCACCGTCATGATGGCGATGGCGATGAGCACATTGGTCCACAGTCCCTCGACATGGTCGGCGACCACCGCCGCGACGAGCACGATGCTCGCGGTCTCGGCCAGGATGCGCAAGAGGAGGACCGTGTTCAGATAGGGCGCCGGATCCTCCAGGATCGTGCCGAGCCTCTTGGCGCCGGCGCTGCCGGACTCGGCCAGTTCCTCGGCGCGGGCCCGTGAAAAGGAGGAGATGGCGGCATCGATGCTCACCAGGATGCCGGCCAGCACCGCGAGCACCACCGCCAGCACCAGCGGGGTCGTCACCCCCATCTCGTCACCCGGTCGTTCACGGTGCGTCCGGGTCCTGTCCGGCGGCGGCTTCGTGCCACTCCACGAGGAGACGTCCCTGGATGCCGAACATCTCGGCATGCTCCTCGGGGGTCGCGTGGTCGTAACCCATGAGGTGCAGCATGCCGTGCACCGTGAGCAGGGCAATCTCGTCGTCTCGGTCGTGTCCGGCGGCCGGGGCCTGCTGTGCTGCGATCTGCGGGCAGAGGGCGATGTCGCCCAGATACCCCGGATCGTCGTCCTCATCGGGTTCCTCGCGGCCCGGGGTCAGCTCGTCCATCGGGAAGGAGAGCACATCCGTAGGGCCCTTCTTGCCCATCCACTGCTCATTGAGCGTGGCGATGGTGTCGGCATCCACCAGTCGCATGGTCATCTCGGTCTGCGGGTGCAGCCGCATCCGGCGGAGCACGAAGCGACACAGCCGGGTGAGATCGAGGACGTCGACGCCCTCGCCGGACTCGTCGAGGACGTCAACGCTCACCGTCACCCACCCGCTCAGGCACGCTCGCGGCCGGCATCGTCGCGCCGCCCCGCGTCGTACTGGTCGTAGGCGGCGACGATGCGCCCGACGAGCTTGTGCCGGACGACGTCGTTGCTGGTCAACCGGGAGAAGTGGATGTCGCGCACATCGCCCAGGATGTTCTCGACGATCCGGAGGCCGCTGGTGGCACCACCGGGGAGGTCGACCTGGGTGACATCGCCGGTGACGACCATCTTGGAACCGAAGCCGAGGCGGGTCAGGAACATCTTCATCTGCTCGGCGGTGGTGTTCTGCGCCTCGTCGAGGATGATGAAGGCGTCGTTCAGGCTCCTGCCGCGCATGTACGCGAGCGGGGCCACCTCGATGACGCCGCTGGTGAGCAGCTTGGGGATCGATTCCGGGTCGAGCATGTCGTGCAGGGCGTCGTAGAGCGGACGCAGGTACGGGTCGATCTTCTCGCTCAGCGTGCCGGGCAGGTACCCGAGCCGCTCCCCCGCCTCGACGGCCGGGCGCGTGAGGATGATCCGCGTGACCTCCTTGGCCTGCAGCGCCTGCACGGCCTTGGCCATCGCCAGGTAGGTCTTGCCGGTGCCGGCCGGGCCGATACCGAAGACGATGGTGTGCTTGTCGATCGCATCGACATAGCGCTTCTGATTGAGGGTCTTGGGACGGATCGTGCGGCCGCGGCTGGAGAGGATGTTGAGGCTCAGCACCTCGGCGGGCCGCTCCTGGGTCTCGGTACGCAGCATCGAGATGCTGCGCTCGACCGTCTCGCGGCTCAAAGCCTGGCCGGTGCGCAGGATCGTGACGAGCTCATCGAGCAGGCGCTCGACGAGCGCCGCCTCGGCGGGGTCGCCCTCGACGGTGATCTCATTGCCGCGGGCGTGGACGCGGGCATCGAAGGAATCCTCGACCAGTCTCAGGAACTCATCGGCCGGGCCGAACAGGGCCACGGCGGGAACGCTCGACGGCACGGTGAACACGTGGCGAGCCTTGATGTCATCAGTCATACAGGTGCCAGTCTACGCTGTCGCGCCGACAGGCGTCTCGCTACAGAGTCCCACGTCCCGAGGTAGCGGTATCTCATCAACGTCACCTCGACGGTGGCGGTAGACCATCAACCTTATCCGCGGCCGATGGGGTTGACGATCTACCGCCGACGGGGACGAAAGGTTGACGATCTACCGCCACCGTCGCGCTCAGGCGAGGAAGAGCTTGGAGACGTCGACCCCGGCGAGCACATGCGCGTGCGCGTGGAAGACCGTCTGGCCGGCATTCGCGCCGGTGTTGAAGACCAGGTTGTAGTCCTCGTACCCCTCTTGACTGGCGATGGCCCGCGACTGCGCGAGGAGCTCGGCGGCCACCAGCGGCGAGGCCTCGGCGAGGCTCGCGATATCGGGCTCGTGCTCACGTGGGATGACCAGCACGTGCACCGGCGCCTTGGGGCTGATGTCCCGGAAGGCGATGGTGTGCTCGGACTCGGCGATCACCTCGGCCGGGATCTGTCCGTCGACGATCTTGCAGAACACGCAGTCAGCAGCCATACGGTCAGTCTAGGGTGGCCGCGACCCTCCGCCGACTACTCCATCGCCCCCGCGGCGGGGGGGGGGGGGGGCGGCCCCCCCCCCCCCCCCCCACCCCCCCCCCACCCCCCCCCACCGCTCCTGAGCGGAAAAGGACGCCTACTCACCGCCCACGGGAGGGGTCCAGGCCAGGTCACTTGAAGGCGTCGCGGATGCGGCCGAAGACGCCGTGACGATGCGAGTGACCGACCACCGGTTCGGGGCGCTCCTCCTCGCGCAGCGAGGCGAGCTCGGCGAGCAGCTCACGCTGGCGATCGTCGAGGTCGTTCGGGGTCTCGACGATCACCTGCACCGTCAGGTCCCCACGTCCACTGCCGCGCAGCCGCTGGACCCCCTGATCGCGCACCGTGACCGTCTCGCCCGACTGCGTCCCCGAGGGGATGTCGATCGGGACCGTGGCCGGCACGTCCCCGAGATCGGGACGCTCGGACTCCAGGGTCGGGATCTCGATGCGGGTGCCCAGCGCGGCGGCCGTCATGGGAACGGCGATCTGACACGCGAGCTGATCCCCCTGGCGGGTGAACACCTCGTGCCGCTGCACGCGAACCTCGACGTAGAGATCGCCCGCAGGGCCGCCGCCCGTGCCGACCTCGCCCTCCCCGGCGAGCTGGATGCGGTTGCCGTCGTCGACGCCCCCGGGGATGTTGACCGAGATCGTGCGACGAGCCCGGACGCGTCCGTCGCCCCCGCACTCCGAGCACGGGTCGGGAATGATCGTGCCGAAACCACGGCAGGTGGGGCACGGCCGAGCCGTACGGATATCACCGAGCAGCGAACGCTGCACCGACTGCACCTCGCCGTGTCCGTGACAGGTGCCGCAGGTGACGGGCTCGGAGCCTTCGCTCGCCCCAGACCCGTTGCACAGCAGACAGACGATCGCGGTGTCGACCTTGAGCTCGCGGGTCACGCCGAAGGCGGCCTCGGGAAGCGTGACCACCACGCGCAGCAACGCGTCGGATCCGCGCTGGACCCGCGACTTGGGCCCGCGGCTCGCGCCGCCCTGGCCGAAGAAGGCGTCCATGATGTCGTCGAAGTTGAAGCCACCCTGGCCGAAGCCGCCGCCCATGCCGCCGCTGGAGAGCGGATCGCCGCCACGGTCGTAGACGGCTCGCTTGTCCGGATCCGCGAGGACCTCATAGGCCAGCGAGACCTCTTTGAACTGCTCGGCGGCATCCGGAGCGTCGTTGACGTCCGGATGCAGCCGCCGCGCGGCCTTGCGATAAGCCTTCTTCAGCTCCTCGGCGCTCGCATCACGCGAGACACCCAGCAGTGCGTAGTAGTCCTGTGCCATGTCCTTCTCTCACCCGATCGCGGGATCAACCGTCCGCGAGGATTCGTCCGACGTAACGGGCCACGGCCGACACGGCGGCCATCGTGCCCGGATAGTCCATGCGCGTAGGTCCGACGGTACCGAGCCGCGCCAGGATCTCCGCATCGGACCCATAACCCGACGAGACCACCGCCGTACCGGACAGGCCGTCGTGCCCGGTCTCCATCCCGATGCGCACCTGTGCCGCGTCACCCGGGCCGCGGGTCGCCTCGCCGAGCAGCTTCAACAGGACGACCTGTTCCTCCAACGCCTCGAGCACCGGACGGATCGCGGTGTCGAAGTCGGCACCGAAACGCGCCAGATTCGCCGTGCCGCCGACGGCGATGCGCTCCTCGGAGCGCTCCCCCGACAGCGTGTGGCTCAGCGTCGTCACGATACTCGTCACGATCGGGCGGTCACGCGGATCGACCCCGTCGATCAGCTCCGCCAGCCGCAACGCCGCCTCCGGCAGGCGCTGGCCGACCGTGGCGCGCACCAGCCGTCCGCGCAGATCCGACAGGAGGTCCTCGCTCGGTGTCTCCACCAGCTCCACGATGCGCTGCTCGACGCGTCCGCTGCTGGTGATGACCACCAGCAGCACCCGCGCGCCGTCCAGCGCGACGACCTCGACGTGACGCACCGTCGAGCGCGTCAGGGAGGGGTACTGGACGATCGCGACCTGATTGGTCAGCTGCGCCAGCACCTTGACGCTGCGGCGCACCACATCGTCGACGTCCAGGGCCTCGGCCAGGAAGGTCTCGATGGCGCGGCGCTCGGCCGGCGACATCGCCTTGACCGTCGCCAGCCGGTCCACGAACATCCGGTAACCCTTGTCGGTCGGGATGCGACCCGCGCTGGTGTGCGGCTGGGTGATGTACCCCTCGTCCTCCAAGGCGGCCATGTCGTTGCGGATAGTGGCCGGCGAGACGCCGAGATGGTGCCGGTCGACCAGCGCGCGCGACCCCACCGGTTCCTGGGTCGCGACATAGTCCTCCACGATGGCGCGGAGCACGTCCAGCCGGCGTTCCTCCGACATGATCGCGGTCACCTCCCCGTGTCGCGCTGGCACTCTCGATGGTCAAGTGCCAGTCTAGCCAGATGACCGAGCTCAACATACGGCCCGACGGAGCGATCACGGTCACCTCCGGCGATGACGTGCTGACCTACACCCCCTATGCCGTGACGACACCGGACGGGCAGCGGATCGCGCACGAGTCTCGCGGCGGCTCGCTGGTCGGGGTGTGGTCCGCGCAGGTCGGCGACGCCTTCGTGGAGGTCTCCTATCTCGGCGACGGCCCGGCGGGCGGCGAGCTCGTCATGGTCGTGACGCTCCCCGGCGAACCACCGCGGGTCGCGCTCGGCGCCCTCATCGCGCCCGAGGCCCCCTCTGCCGATGTCCCCGACAGCTGGCCGGCCGCGGTCGACCTCGCCCTGGGCCTCATCGCCGACTCCACCCTCGACAGCGGCTCCAAGGACGAGATCGAGTCCTTCCACCAACGACTGCTGGAGGTCGTCCATGACCTTTGACCGCTACGGTTCCGATGTGCTCGGCGGGGACTGGCGCAAGCCCCCGCGTGGGCGCTCCACCGAGCAGCCGGCCGACCTGGGACTCGTGGTCGAAGAGGCCACCAGCGGCTTCGTCGGCGAGATCATGAAGGTCGAACGCGATCTCGGCACGGTCGAGCTCGAGAACCGCCACCTCACGCGCCGCACCTTCCCGCTCGGCCCGGGCTTCCTCCTCGAGGGCAAGCCCGTCGTGCTCGTGGCCCCGGTCCGCGCCGCGCCGCAGAAGGCGACCCGCACCGCCTCCGGCTCGCGGATCGCGGTCGACACCCGTGCCAAGGTCGCGCTGCCGAGTCGTATCTACGTCGAGGGACGTCACGATGCCGAGCTCGTCGAGAAGGTCTGGGGAGACGACCTGCGGGCCGAGGGTGTGGCCGTGGAGTATCTCGGTGGCATCGACGATCTGCCGGCGATCGTGCGCGATTTCGCGCCGACGAACGAGCGCCGCCTCGGCGTACTGGTGGACCACCTGGTCCCGGGCTCGAAGGAATCGCGCATCGCCGAGCAGCTCTCGGGACAGCCGCATGTCCTCGTCGTCGGGCACCCGTATGTGGACGTCTGGCAGGCGGTCAAGCCCGAACGGCTCGGGATCGAGACATGGCCGACCATCCCCCGCTCGGTCGAGTGGAAGAAGGGCATCTGCGCCTCCTTCGGCTGGCCGCACCAGGACCAGGCGGATATCGCTCGCGCGTGGAAGCACATCCTGAGCCGGGTCGACAGCTACACCGACCTCGAACCGGCCTTCCTCGGCCGCGTCGAGGAACTGATCGACTTCGCCACGCTGCCTACCGACTGAGACGCCAGGACCGTACCTCCCAGATGTGGCCAGTTGTGGCCCGTTCTCCGATCCGAAAACGGGCCACAACTGGCCACAACTGGGATGCGGTGCATCAGGTGAGTCGGCGGACGACGTGGTCGGCCAGGAGGCGACCCTCGCGGGTGAGCACGACGCGATCGTCCTGCGCCGTCAGCAGACCCTCGGCGATCATCGGAGCGGGGTCTCCCGCCAACGCCCTCGTTTCGATGCCCTCACGCAACCGGATGCGCAGCATGACGTCCTCGAGTGCGCGGATGTCCTCGTCGAGGGTCTCGCCGTCGGCCCGCGGCGATCCGCCGGACGCGAGCCGCTGCGCGTAGGCCGCCGGATGCTTGATATTCCACCACCGCTCGCCGTCGAGATGCGAATGCGCGCCGGGGCCGATGCCCCACCAGTCGCCGGAATACCAGTAGCCGAGGTTGTGGCGGCACCGGGCGTCGTCGTCGCGTGCCCAGTTCGACAACTCGTACCAGCCGAGACCCGCCTGCTCGAAGAGGTCGTCGGCGAGCAGATACTTGTCGGCGGTCTCGTCGTCATCGGGCATCGTCACCTCGCCACGACGCACCTTGCGGGCGAAGGCCGTGCCGTCCTCGACGATGAGCGCATAGGCGCTGACATGGTCGGGCTCCATCGACAGCGCTTCCTCCACGCTGCGCCGCCAGTCCTGGATCGACTCGGTGGGCGTGCCGTAGATGAGATCGAGGCTCACCTGCTCGAAGCCGGCCTCGCGCGCCCATCGCACCGCCCGCGGCACATTGGCCGGGTCGTGCGTGCGGTCGAGCATCGCGAGGACATGCGGGGCAGCGGACTGCATGCCGAAGGAGATCCGGGTGAAACCGCCCTCAAGCAACTCCGCCAGGGATGCGGGCGTGACGCTGTCGGGATTGGCCTCGGTGGTGACCTCCGCATCCGGGGCCAGGCCCCAGGCGTCGTCGATCCCCCGCAGCATCCGCACGAGCTCGGCCGAGGCGAGCTGGGTCGGCGTGCCACCGCCGACGAAGACCGTGTCCACCTCGCGCGGGCCGGTCGTCCGGGCGGCCAGGTCGATCTCCCGGAGCGCCGAGTCGGCGTACTGCGCGCGGGTAGCGCCCTCCCCCAGCTCATCGGACGTGTAGGTGTTGAAATCGCAGTAACCGCAGCGCACATCGCAGAACGGCACGTGCAGATACAAGCCGAAGGAGCGACCCCACTCCCTGGCGGTCGCTCCTTCGGCGGTCACGGAACCAGCCTACTGGCTGGGGGCGACGCTGATCTCAGGCGTCAGGCGTAGAAGCCGTCGAGGATGTCCTTGTAGTTGTCCTCCACGACGCGACGCTTGACCTTGAGGCTCGGCGTGATCTCCCCGGACTCGATCGACAGATCGTGATCGAGGATGGCCCACTTCTTGATCGTCTCCCACTGGTTGAGCTTGGAATTCAGCTCCTTGACGTAGCCCTCCATCTCGCTCTGCATCGCGTCGGAGGAGACGACCTCGCTGTACGACGCTCCGGCCATGCCGTGCTGCTGCGCCCACGCTTCCACCGCGTCGGGGTCGAGGGTGATGAGCGCGGAGCAGAAGTTGCGCTCATTGCCGTGGACGACCATCTGGCTCGCGAGCGGGCAGACCGCCTTGAACGCGCCCTCGATATGCGATGGGGCGACGTACTTGCCTCCGGAGGTCTTGAACAGGTCCTTCTTGCGGTCGGTGATCCGCAGGAAGCCATCGGCATCGAGCTCGCCGATATCGCCCGTGGCGAGCCAACCGTCGCCCGTGAGTGAGGAGGCCGACTCCGCCTCGAGATTGTGGTACCCGCGCATGACACCCGGGCCCTTGATGAGGACCTCGCCGTCCTCGGCGATCTTGACCTCGGTGCCCGGCATCGGTAGGCCGACCGAGCCGATCTTGAAGTCGTCGGGGTGGTTGACGAAGGACCCGGCCGAGGTCTCGGTGAGCCCGTAACCCTCCAGGATCAGGACGCCCGCGGCGTGGAACCACTCGGCGATATCGGAGGACAGCGCCGCCGCACCCGAGATGAAGAAGCGGACCCGGCCGCCGAAGCGGTCGCGGATCTTGGTGAAGACCAGCTTGTCGGCGATGCCGTACTTGATCTTGAGGACCGCGGGAATGGACTTACCGGCACGCTCGAGACGGGAGTGCTCCAGCCCCACCTTCTCGGCCCAGCGGAAGATCTTGAGCTTGGCGCCTCCCTCTTCCTCCATCATCCCGACGATGCGGCCGTAGGCCTTCTCGAAGATGCGCGGCGCAGCACCCATGAAGGTCGGCTGGACGACCGCGAGGTTGTCCACGATCTTCGGCACCCGGCCGTCGATCGCGGCCGGGAACCCGACCTGCAGCTGCGTGGTCAGCAGGACTTTGCCGAAGGAGTGCGCCATCGGCAGCCAGCGGAACTCCAGGTCGTCGACGGTGAGGAATCCACCGGCCGCGACCGCGGCACCCTCGTAGGTCCAGCCGTCATGGCTGAGCCGGACGCCCTTCGGCCGGCCGGTGGTGCCGGAGGTGTAGATCAAGGTGGCGAGATCGTCGGGCTCGGTGGCCGCCACGCGCTCCCGCACCGCCTCGGGGTTCTCCTCCAGATAGGACTGACCCATCGTCTCCAGCTCCGCGAAGGTGATGACCCAGTCGTCGTCACCCTCGCCGTCGAAGAGGACGACCTTCTCGACGCTCGGCAGCTCCGAACGCTTCTCGCGCAGCTTGGCGAGCTGCTCGTCGTCCTCGGCGAAGACCACACGGCTGTCGGAGTCGGCGAGGATGTACGCGACATCATCGGCGACGGATGTGGGATAGACCGTGGTGGTGGCCGCACCGGCGGAGTTGACCGCGAGATCGGCCAGGATCCATTCGTAGCGAGTACCGGCGGCGATGGCGACGCGCTGCTCGCGTTCGATGCCGAGGGCGATGAGCCCGGCGGCCAGCTTGCTCACGTGCTCGCCGGCCTCTGACCAGGTGATCGACTGCCAGTTCTCCTGGTCGTCCGGGTACCGGAATGCCTCACCACCGCCGGACTTGGCGACACGGTCGAAGAACATCTCTCCGACGCTGCGGGCACGGTTGTTGATGATCTCCAGCTGCTCGGGCGTGGGGGTCGGGGCAGGCATCGTGCTCCTTCGCGGGGGACTTGTGGTGGAGATCACCTTAACTGATGAGTAGCTTGTCTCACACCGACTTCACCGAGTTGTTGCCTTCTGACGGAGCGCGGCGCTGATCCGTGGTTCCTCGGCCACCCGCGACAACAGTTCGCGTTCCGTGGTGCAAGCCCGGAACACCAGTCCCACCGTGAGGTCGTGGTCGGGGCGTTCATCGACGACGACCGGGGCGCCGGCCGCCACGTGCCCGGGCTCGAGCACGCGCAGATACGCGCCGGGGACACCGTGGGCGGTGAACCGCTTGACCCACCGGGGCTCGTCCAGGAATCCCGCGAACACCGAGCAGGGGATGCGCACCGAGGTGACCTCGAGCAGGGCGTCACCGACGCGCCACCGCTCCCCCATCCGCGCGTTCTGGATGTCGAGGCCGATGGTCGTCAGGTTCTCGCCGAAGACGCCGCTGTCCAGTTGCCTGCCCAGCTCGGTCTCCCAATGCGCGTAGTCCTCCCGCGCGAAGGCGTAGACGGCCTTGTCAGGGCCACCGTGATGGGCCAGGTCGGCGATCTCGTCACCGTCGATGCCGAGCTCGCCGATCCATACGGCGCCTGCGACGGACCGCTTGTCGATCGCGGTCCGCTTCAGCTTCCCGTGTGCGGTCGGTCGGACCCGTCCCACATTGACCGACTCGACCCGCGCCATCGCTCGAGCATAGAGGGTGGGGTTCGTCCAAACGTTCCCCCAAGGACTCCGCTGCGCTCCGTCCAGGGAGATACCCCCCCCACACTCAACGAGGAACCGCGCGCGACGGGAACGGAGGTCAGGACGGCTTGGGCTCGCTGGTGGAGAGGGCGGCGATGAAGGCCTCCTGGGGGACCTCGACACGACCGACCATCTTCATGCGCTTCTTGCCTTCCTTCTGCTTCTCCAGCAGCTTGCGCTTACGGCTGATATCGCCGCCGTAGCACTTCGCGAGGACATCCTTGCGCATCGCGCGGATCGTCTCGCGGGCGATGATGCGCGCTCCGATCGCGGCCTGGATCGGCACTTCGAACTGCTGTCGAGGGATGAGCTCCTTGAGCTTCCCGGCCAGCGCGACACCGTAGGCATAGGCCGAGTCGCGGTGCACGATCGCGCTGAAGGCGTCGACGATCTCGCCCTGCAACAGGATGTCGACCTTGACCAGGTCGGCGGCCTGCTCGCCCGAGGGCTCGTAGTTCAGGGAGGCGTATCCCTTGGTACGCGACTTGAGCTGGTCGAAGAAGTCGAACATGATCTCGCCCATGGGCAGCGTGTAGCGGATCTCCACACGGTCCTCGGACAGATAGTCCATGCCCTCGAGCTTGCCGCGACGCGACTGGCACAGGTCCATGATCGCGCCGATGTAGTCCGCGGGTGCGAGCAGCGTGGCGTTGACGATCGGCTCGTAGACTTCGGCGATCTTGCCGCTCGTGGGGTACTCGCTCGGGTTGGTGACGACCACCTCGCTGCCGTCCTCCATGACGACCCGGTAGATCACATTCGGTGCGGTGGAGATGAGGTCGAGGTTGAACTCGCGCTCCAGCCGCTCGCGCACGATCTCCAGGTGCAGCAGCCCCAGGAAGCCGATACGGAAGCCGAAGCCCAGGGCCCCGGAGGACTCCGGCTCGAACTGGAGCGCGGCGTCGTTCAGCTGCAGCTTGTCGAGGGCGTCGCGCAACGTCGGGTAGTCGTCACCGTCGATCGGGTAGAGCCCGGAGAACACCATCGGGTTGGGATGCCGGTAACCGCCGAGCGCCTCATCAGCGGGGCGGTTGTTGGAGGTGACGGTGTCGCCGACCCGCGACTGACGGACCTCCTTGACGCCCGTGATCAGATAGCCGACCTCGCCGACGCCGAGGCTGCGCTCCTTGATCGGCTCAGGGCTGATCACCCCGACCTCGAGCATCTCGTGCACGGCCCCGGTCGACATCATCTTGATGCGGTCACGGTGGTTGAGCTGGCCGTCGACCACGCGCACGTAGGTGACGACCCCTCGGTAGGTGTCGTAGACGCTGTCGAAGATCAATGCCCTCGGCTGGCCGTCGGCATCGCCCACCGGGGCGGGCACCTGCTCGACGATCGCCTCCAGCAGGTCCGCGACTCCCTCGCCGGTCTTGGCCGATACCCGGAGCACGTCGGCCGGGTCTCCGCCGATGATGCCGGCGAGCTCCTCAGCGTATTTCTCCGGCTGCGCTCCCGGCAGGTCGATCTTGTTGAGCACCGGGATGATGTGCAGGTCGGCTTCGAGCGCGAGGTAGAGATTGGCGAGGGTCTGCGCCTCGATGCCCTGGGCGGCGTCGACGAGCAGGATCGCACCCTCGCAGGCCTCGAGGCTGCGGCTCACTTCGTAGGTGAAGTCGACGTGACCGGGCGTGTCGATCATGTTGAGCACATGAACGGTGCCGGCGCTCTCGCCTCGGGCAGGCGTGAACGGCATGCGCACGGCCTGGCTCTTGATCGTGATGCCACGCTCGCGCTCGATGTCCATGCGGTCGAGATATTGGGCCCGCGCGGCACGCTCGTCGACCACCTCGGTGATCTGGAGCATGCGGTCGGCGAGGGTGGACTTGCCGTGGTCGATATGCGCGATGATGCAGAAATTGCGGAGGACCTCGGCCGGGGTCGAACCCGGGGCCGGGCCGTGGAGAGTGGACACGAGGCGGCTACCAGGCGATCGCGATGACGACGTTCAGGCCGATGAGGCCCGCCAGCACGTAGGCCATCGAGTTGGGGGCGGGCTTGCGCTGCTGGGTGTACGCGACCACGACGGCAGCGAGCGCGACGACGAGTTTGACGCCGATCTTGGCGTGATTGGGCCCCTCGTCGTACACATCGGTCATCTCCCACAGCCCGACCAGCAGCAGGCCGGTCACCAGCGCCGCGGCCGTGGCGTGAGCCGTACCGGGGGTGATCTGCGGCGGAGTGAAGTTCATCGCCAACAGGGCGACGGCCCAGAACAGGACGTGCAGGATGACGAGGATGGTGAAGAGGGTAGCCACGGCCTCCATCGTAGAGGTCGATGCGATTTGAGTCGGCAGCGCGTGTGCTGCTATCGTTGAGGATCGCGTGCCCGATCACGTCTGTCGACGTCCGGCGCCATCACCATCTTCATCAGCAGTTTCACGAGAGAACAGGTTTTGCCCCGTGGCGAACATCAAGTCGCAGATCAAGCGCAACCGCCAGAACGAGGCTGCGCGCGAGCGCAACAAGGCCGTGCGTTCGGCTCTGAAGACCTCCGTCCGTCGCTTCAACGAGGCCGCCGAGGCCGGTGAGCAGGACAAGGCGCAGGAGATTGCGCGCGAGACCAAGCGCAAGCTCGACAAGGCCGCCTCGAAGGGCGTCATCCACAAGAACCAGGCCGCCAACCGCAAGTCGGCCATCGACAAGAAGGCCGCCGCTCTCTGAGCCGGTCGTCCTCGAAAGCCCCGTCCGCGGACGGGGCTTTCGTCATTCCCGGGCGGATCTCGTCTCCTGCGAATGCCGCCCGCCCTCACTATGAAGAGCCTGACAGTCTCCTGCGGACGGCACGCCTGGACAGATAGCTCTCGACATCAGCCCACCGCCCAGTGGAATTGGCGAACTCCACGTAGTCACGAGCCCGAACGAGCCAGTCGATCACGGACGGCTTGATCGTGGTCAACGCCGCCTCTACATCCTCATGTCGTAGATCGCCCTGATTCCCAGTCTCCAAGGCGCGCTCGATGGCCTGATCGATTCCCAGATCGATCAGCGCATGCAGGTCCGCACCCGAGTACAGTTCCGTGAGCCGTGCCAGACGCTGGGGGTCGACCGCCGAGTCCGGAATGTCACGAAGACGCACTGCCGCGACCTCGGCCCTGGCCGCCTCGTCAGGCGGTGGAACGAAGACCTGCCGATGCAGTCTGCCCGGCCTCAACAGGGCGCCATCGATATCCCATGGAGCGTTGGACGCGGCGAGGACGAGGATACCCCGCATATCGCGTCCCACTCCGTCGAGTTCCTGCAGCAGAGTGTTGGTCATCCGTCGGGCCATCTCGCCGTGCGCCCGCGAACGCGCGTAACCAAGCGCATCGATCTCGTCGATGAAGACCACGCACGGCGCAATATCCCGAGCGATCTCGAATGATTGCGAGAGATTGAGTTCGGCCTGCCCTTGGAAGGGAGAAAGGACATCGTCGATGCCAAGATCGACGAAGGGAAGCCCGCACTCGCCGGCGATGGCGCGGGCCAGAAGCGTCTTCCCGCACCCCGGCGGCCCGTAGAGCAGAGCGCCTCCGCCGGCCTGACGTCCGTACTTCTCATACAGTTCGGGTCGCACGAAGGGCATGATGATCATCCGATGCAGCATCTTCTTGACGTCCTTCATTCCCCCGACATCGGCGAACGTCAGTGCTACCCCCTCACCTGGGAGATAGCTCGCTCGTCGGTCCTCGCGCGCTGCCACGGCCGAGCCGAGAAGCTCCCCGAGTTGCCGGTCCAGTTCACCGAGCCCCTCGACCTCACCGGTATGGCGGGCCATCTCGATACATCCGCGCGCCATACCTAGACGCCCGACGCTCAGAGCCAGCCGGGCAATACCGACCGCATCGGCACCGCTGAGTTCACCCTCGGTGAGGAGACGTTCGTAGTGGTCGAGCGCCTCGGACACATCACCGGACTCCATGAGCAGCTCGGCAAGCATCGTGCGCAAGGTCGCATTGGCGGGATCAGCCTCCACGGCTGCTCGCAGGGCTTCGATCCGGTCGGACATGGGTTCCTCACCGAGTAGCGGGACGGGTCTGATAGAAGGTCGTGGGACCGGTCGGTCCACTAGGTCCGAGGTCCACTGCGGGAACGAGCTGCGGCGCGTACAAAGAGATGGGCCCACAACAGATAGCACCCAGCGGCGGTCATCACGCCGAGCAGCCCGAGAGCCCACCCCTCATGACCCGCCCGAATCAGCCCCTGGGCGACGAGGAAGGCCATCAGCGCCAGGCAGCCCCACCATGCCCCCTGCCCGCGGGTGAGGCCCGTGTACGGCCGAATGAACCATCGCGTCAGCGCGACTTCCTCGCGAACGACCGCCATGACCCGCGGGTTGTCCAGGTGGTGCGGTGCCGCCCGAGAGAACCACCGGGCGCTCTCCTGATGGCGATATCGGGCAGCGTCGATGTCCCCCAGGATCAGCGGAGCGAAGTCATCGTCGGGGTGGTCGGCGAGCAGCCCCCGAGCGACCCTCTGCGCCGCCTCGAGATCCCCCGTGACGAAGTGATAACGCGCGAGGATTCTGCGCGTCATCAACGCGTTCGGCGCCAGGGAGCTGAGCTGGACGATCGCCCGGCTCGCCGCAGCCAGACTGCCCGCGTTGATCAGTCCCTCCGCATAGACGGCCCCGAACCAGAGGTTCTCCGGTTGCGCGGCGACCGCACGGTACAGCAGTTGCAGCGCCTGGGCGTGCTCGCCCAACTGACTCAACGCCACTCCGAGCACGACCGAAAGTTCGCGATTCGCCGGATCGAGGGTCAATCCACGACGAGCGACTCTGGCGGCTTCCTCATACTCACCCAGATCGGAGAAGGCCAAGGCCATCGCCTCGTACCGCTGTGCCGAGAGTTCTCCAGCGGCCGACTGCAGCACGTCCACCGCTCGCCGTGGTTGATTGATCGCCAGGTGATGTCGAGCGCGCGCAAGGGTCTCGTCCTCCATCAGAGATCTCCCTTTCACCCGTTCGGGCCATGGCCCGGTCCCACCTGCGCTGATCGTAGGGGATCTCGACGGCATCCAGGGCAGGTTTGCGGAAAGATGAGGGAACGAGAGTCAGACCGCGGTCCGGCGTGATGGCTGACCGCGCGTGAGGCTCAGTGGCGCTGGCGGGCGGCGGCGACGCGCAGGATCATGCGCTCCACGGCATAGCCGGGCTCGGCTCCTCCGCCCTTGACCGCGATATCGGCCTCGGCGACTGCCTGCAGCGCCCGCTGGAGGCCGGTGGGCTCCCAGGAGCGCAGTTGCTGACGTAGGGCGCGGATCTTGAACGGCGGCGCTCCGACCTGGGACGCGAGCTCATTGTCGCGCATCCCTCCGGGGGCGCTCGCCAACTGCGCCAGCTGTCGCAGCCCGCTAGCGAAGGCCGAGGTGACCAGCACAGGAGCGACGCGGGCCGCCTCGGCCCATCGGGCCCGCTCGAGAGCGTCGGCGAGCCGGCCCTCGATCGCCGCATCGGCGATCTCGTAGCCGCGAACCTCAGCTCGCCCACCGAAATAGCGTCGGACGATGTCGAGGGTGATGGCCTCCCCCGGTGCGGAGGTCACGGCCAGCTGATCGACCGCCCCCGCGAGCGCCCGCAGATTCTGGCCCACGGCCGTGACCAGGAAGGCCGCGGCCGCCTCATCGATCGAGCGTCCGAGATCGCGTGCTTCCGAGCGCACCCATCCGGCGAAATCCCGCTCGTACTTGGGTGGCTGCACCTTGACCTCATGCACCACGGATGCCTTGCGCAGACGATCGAGGACTCCCTTGCCTTTGTTGCCCCCGCCGTGCACCGCGATCACGGCGACATCGTCCTGCGGAGAGCCGGCGTAGGCGACCAGTTCGGCGGCAGGCGCCTCCGCGAGGTTCTCCAGCTCCAGCACGACGACCGCGGTCGCGGCCGAGAAGAGGGACGGACTGGTGAGCGACGCCAGCTCGCCCGCCGCGAGCTGTCCGGCCAAGGTCTCCGAGACCTCCACATCGGACACTTCCTCGCGCACGGCGTCGAGCGCGCGACGGCGCGTACGCTCGGCGAGGAACTCGGCATTGCCGGTGATGAGCAGGATCTTGCCGAATGCCGTGGCCACGTGTCGAGGATATCTGCGCGAGCCGACAGCCGGCGATCCCCGTCGCAGTCCGGGACGCCCCGCTCGCGAGATCAGGGTGAGACCGCGCGTAGCTCCCCGTCGCGCTGGACGATGGCGATGTCACCGAGCTCATCAGTGCGCCACGTGCGGATCCCCGCGTCTCGGAGGATGTCCAAGGAACGCCGTGTCGGATGCCCGTAGTCGTTCTCCCCGACACTCACGGTCGCGGCCACCGCACCCGTCTGCTGGTGGAATCGCGCCGACTGATCGGCGCTGCCATGATGCGGCACCTTGAGGACGTCGGCGGTGACATCCTCGCGTGCGGCGACCCGCGTCTGCGTCTGCTCGCCGAGATCGCCGGTGAACAGCACCCGCACACCGTTGATCGTGAAGCGTTGCACGAGGCTCGCGTCATTGCGGTCGGTCGCCGGGTGGTCCGTATCGGGCCAGAGCGTCTCGATCTCGACCTCGCCGACCATGACGGACTCCCCGGGGCCGGGTGTGGACCGCGGGACATCGGGGAGTTCCGGCCCGCCGGAGGGGCCGACCATGACGTGCTCGACCTCGCGCCCGCGGACAGCCCCGCGCCAGCCCGCCACGTGATCGGCATCGGCATGGCTGAACACCAGCAGCCGAATTCGCTCGATACCGAGCCGGCGCAGGCATCGATCGATCGGCCCCGGGTCCATGCCGGTGTCCACCACGATCGCATCGCCCTCCCCCAACGGCACGACACTCGCATCGCCTTGCCCCACGTCGCACGCCACCGCGATCACCTCGTCGGGCGGCCACCCGGTCTGCGGAGGCCGGACGATCGCCACCAGCAGACCCAGTGACAGCCCGGCCGCCAACACGGGACGGCTGAGCACCACCAGCACGATCGCCGTAACGACCGGGACGACGAACACGAGCGACCACCACGGCTGCTCCCAGGCGATCGCCGCACCGTCCCACGACGCCGATCGCTGGCCCACCTCGGCGATCCACCAGGCAGCGCCGAAGGCACCAGCACCGATCAACCGTGCGGCCGGAGCCCACAGCAGGTCGGCGAGACCACCGGCCAGTCCCAGGATCGTGGCCGGGGCGACGGCCGGTGCGGCCGCGACATTCGACACCACGGCGACCAGGGAGACCTCCTCGGAGATCGCCGCGACCATCGGCACACAGGCCAGATGTGCCGCCAGGGGGACCGCGAGCGCCATCGCGATCCACGTCGGCAGCCACTGTTCCAACCGCCGCGTGAACATCGGCCCCAGCGTGACGATCCCCGTGGTGGCGCACACCGACAGGACGAATCCCGCCGCGCGACCCATCCACGGGTCGATCACCAGCAGCGCGATGACCGCCCATGCCACTGCCCGCAGGCCGTCCCTCGTCCCCCACCCCAGTCCGACCACCGCCACCGTGCCCATGACGGCCGCGCGCTGGACACTCGGCTCCGGGCGGGCGACCAGCACGAACACGATGACGGCCAGGAGCGCCGCCGGGATCGTCAGACGCTTCGCGCCGATGCCTCGCACGATCAGCAGCACCGCGCCGAGGACGATGGTCAGATTGCTGCCTGATACAGCCGTCAAATGTGTCAAACCAGAGCGTTGGAAGTCCTCCCGAAGATCATCGTCGACTGCCGTGACATCGCCGGTGACGAGGGCCGGTACGATCGCGGCTCCTGCTCCCGGATAGGGGGCCACCGCGGACCGGACGCCCTCACGCACCCGCTCGCTCGCCTCCCACCACCAGGCGGCATCACCGACTCGCTGCCACCGTTGGACCGCCAGGACGCCGACCGCATCGGAGTCCTCCGTTGCGGTGAGAGCGCCCTCGACCACCACCCGCCGTCCGACCACGAGCCCATCGAGATCACCGCGGACGAAGGCGGTCAGCCGAGCCCGGCCCTCGGTCGATCCGCCACTGCTGCGCGCACGCTGCACCGTGAGCTCGACGACTCCCTGCTCTCGCTGAGGCCCGAACGCGCGCACGTCCTGATGCACGGTGGCCTCGACCGTCACCCAGCGGCCGTCCTCCGCCCAGGAATGCAGAGGATGATGTTCCACCGCCATGATCCGCGCTCCCGCCGACATCGCCACGAGGCCGATCGCCATCGCGATGACCGCGAGACCCGGCCGGCGCCCGAGAAGGAGCACCGCAGCGAGCGCTGCCACCGCTGCGACGATCGCCACGACGTGACCGGTACTCGTGACGGCCCAGACCGCCACCGCCCAGACGGCACAGGCTCCCGGCACCATGCGCAGGTCGTGGCCGAGCATCACACCACGACACGGTCGCGCAGCTCGGCGAGGGTCGCTTCACCAATGCCTTTGACATCGAGCAGATCCTCCACGGCACGGAAGGGGCCGTGGTCGGTGCGGCGGTCGATGATCGCTTGGGCCGTCACGGGCCCGACCCCGGGGAGCTCCTCCAGCGTGGAAGAGTCGGCCGTGTTGATGTTGATCCGACCGCCGGGGGCCGCTCCTCCGCCAGCGTCTCCGTTCGAGGACTCGGCGGGCGGGCCACCCACGACGATCTGCTCTCCGTCCTGGATCTCCCGGGCCAGGTTGAGGGTCGACAGGTCGGGTGCCCCAGCCACGCCGCCAGCAGCCTCGATCGCCTCGTGCACGCGACTTCCCGGTGCCACGATGACGATGCCCGGAGTCTGTACCTCCCCGGTCACGTGGATCACCAGTTCCTCTGGACTCTCGGCCTCGTCCGCCGGCGCTGACGGCGGCGTCGAGGCCGAGATGGAGGCGAGGGGCGCGGAGTCGTCGGACTCCGTGGGGCGTCCGGCGATCACCCACCACGCGACGAGCACTGCGGCCGCGAGACCGAGGACGGCGACGACGGCGAGCTGACGGTCACCCCAGCGCCGCTGCATCGTTCGCGCATGTCGTGGCTCGGTGTCGTCATCGAGCGGCTCCTCGGGATCGGCCGGCTCGTCGTCCGGAGCCGGCTGCCAGGTGGCGTCGAAGGCCGTGGCGAGTTCCGCGAGTCGTCGACGCGCGATCTCGGCACGCGTCTCGTCGGGTACCCCGGGAACGATTCGTCTGGCCACGTCAGCACCGTACGAAGCCGGTCAGCGACTCGTCACCACCTCAGACGGCATCTGTGGACAGCCGCTGAAGGTCCGGGTCCTGGGGATAACCGGGTCTCGTCCGGCGGTTCCTCGTTCCCGAGATCAGCGACCGGTCACGGTGACGGCGATCATCCCGGGGCCGACGTGGGCACCGATATCGGCGCCCACTTCGTCGACGGGGACGGACCCTCGCCCCCACGCCTCGGCGAGGCGCCCGGCGACGTCATCGGCACGCTCCTGGGCCGCGAGATGCTGCACCCCGGTGTCGAAGCCGCGGGGGAACCGCTGCGATGCCTCGACCGCCAGCTCCACCACGCGCGCGAGCGCTTTGGAGGACGTCCGGACCTTCTCCAGCGGCACGACCGCTCCGTCGGCGACAGTGAGGATCGGCTTGACGGCGAGGGCCGACCCGATCAATGCCTGCGCCGCGCCGATACGACCACCGCGCTTGAGGTATTCCAAGGTGTCGACATAGAGCAGGACGGTGGACTGCTGTCCGGCGCGCCGCGCCGCGGCGACGATCTCGGCGCTCGATCCGCCGTCATCGCGCATGCGCGCCGCCGCGCCGGCGGCGAAACCCGTCGCGATGCCGACCTGGCCGGTATCGACGAGATGCACCGGCACCTCGCACCGTGAGGCCGCTAGTCGAGCCGAGTCGATCGTCCCGGAGACTCGCTTGCTCAGATGTACCGACACGATCTCGGTCGCTCCCTCGGCGACGAGACCGGCGTACACCGCCGCGAAGGCCTCCGGGCTCGGACGCGAGGTGCTGACCGTGGCCTTGTCGCGCAGGGCACCGGCGATCACCTCGGCGTCGATGTCGACACCCTCGGTATAGACGCGCGATCCGATGACGACCGTGGTGGGGACGACGGCGATCCGCTCGCGTGACGCGTCGTCCGGGTCGAGCGAGGCAGTGGAGTCGGTGACGATCGCGACGCTCATGCGTTCACCCGCCCGCGCTCGATCATGTCGTCACCTTATCCGTCTCACGTCCGTCGGCGGTGGGTTACGCACCCCTCGCCCTGCGGGGCGGGGGGGGGGGGGCGCCCCCCCCGCGGGCGGGGGGGGGGGGGGCCCCCCCCCCCCCCGCCCGGCCCCGGGGGGGGGTGTGGTTACCCCCCCCCCCGCGCCGGTTGAGAGGTGCGTAACCCACCGCCCCGCGGAACGAGACGTGCGTAGGTCACCGCTCCAGGGAGGGTGGATGCGGCTCAGACGACGATGTTGACGAGCTTGGGGGCACGGACGATCACCTTGCGGATCTCGCGTCCGTCGATCGTGCGCACGACATTGGGCTCGGCGAGCGCCAGCTCGGTGAGAGCGTCCTCGGCGATGTCCGGGCTGACCTGCAGCTTGCCGCGCACCTTGCCCTGCACCTGTACGACACAGGTGACCTCCTCGGCCACCAGATACCGCGGATCGGCTTGCGGGTACGGGACGTAGGTGATCGTGGCATCGTGTCCGAGTCGTTCCCACAGCTCCTCGGCCAGATGCGGCGCGAACGGTGCGAGCATCTGCGCGAGCGGTTGGAGTGCCGCCCGGGAGGTCACCGACTGCTTGGTGAGGTGATTGGTGAGCTCGATGAGCTTGGCGATCGCCGTGTTGAACCGCAGCTCTTCCATGTCGCCGCGCACGCCGTCGATCGTGCGATGCAGGACGCCGAGGGTCTCGCGGTCGAGCTCGTCATCCGTGGCTCGCGTCGCGCCGGTCTCCTCGTCGACGACGAGACGCCACACGCGCTGCAGGAAGCGCTGCGAGCCGACCACCGCGCGGGTCTCCCACGGACGGGAGACGTCGAGCGGGCCCATGCTCATCTCGTAGACGCGGAAGGTGTCGGCACCGAACTGGTCGTACATCTCGTCGGGCGTGACGACATTCTTCAGGGACTTGCCCATCTTGCCGTACTCGCGCTGGACCTGCCGGCCCTCGTACCAGAAGGTGCCGTCCTCGGCCTCGGTGACATCGTCGGCCGGCACATAGGCGCCGCGCTCGTCGGTATAGGCGAAGGCCTGGATGTAGCCCTGGTTGAAGAGACGATAGAACGGCTCCTCGCTGGAGACATAGCCGAGATCGAACAGCACCTTGTGCCAGAACCGCACGTACAGCAGGTGCAGCACCATGTGCTCGACGCCGCCGATGTAGAAGTCGACGCCTCCTGGGTCATGGGCACGACGCTGCTCCTGCGGACCCATCCAGTAGCGCTCATTGGCCGGATCGGCGATGCGCTCGGTGTTGTGAGGGTCGGTGTAGCGCAGCTCGTACCAGCTCGAGCCGGCCCAGTTGGGCATGGTATTGGTCTCGCGGCGATAGGTCTTGGGGCCGTCGCCGAGGTCGAGCTCGACGTTGACCCAGTCGGTCGCGCGGGCGAGCGGGGGCTCGGGCTCGCTCTCGACATCGTCGGGGGCATACGTGCGCGGCGAGTAGTCCGGCACCTCCGGCAACTCGACGGGCAACATGCTCTCGGGCAGCGCGATGGGCGTGTCGTCCTCGTCGTAGACGATCGGGAACGGCTCACCCCAGTAGCGCTGACGGCTGAACAGCCAGTCGCGGAGGCGGTAGGTGGTGGTGCCCTCGCCGGTCCCCTGCTGCTCGAGCCAGGCGACGATGCGCTCCTTGGCCTCGGACACCGCGAGACCGTCCAGGCTGATCTCGTCATTGGACGAGTTGACGACGCGGCCGTCACCCGTGAACGGCAGCTCGCCTTCGCCGTCGATGACCCGAGGAGTGGGCAGGCCGAAGCTCTGCGCGAACTCGAAGTCGCGCTCGTCGTGGCCGGGCACCGCCATGATGGCGCCGGTGCCGTAGCCCATCAGGACGTAGTCGGCGATGAAGACGGGGATCTGCTCGCCGTTGACGGGGTTGGTCGCGAAGGCGCCGGTGAAGACTCCGGTCTTCTCCTTGTTTTCCTGGCGCTCGACATCGGACTTGGCCGCGGCGCTCGCCCGGTAGGCGGCGACGGCCTCGGCCGGGGTGGTGGCCCCGCCGGTCCAGCGCGCGTCGGTGTCGGACGGCCAGGCGGTGGCCGTGAGCGTGTCGACGAGCGGGTGCTCGGGGGCCAGGACCATGTAGCTGGCGCCGAAGAGGGTGTCCGGGCGGGTGGTGAACACCTCGACGGGCTCGTCGACGCCGCACACCGCGAACTGCACCTGGGCGCCGTGGGAACGGCCGATCCAGTTGCGCTGCATGAGCTTGCCGGACTCCGGCCAGTCGACGCGGTCGAGATCGTCGATGAGCCGGTCGGCATAGGCGGTGATGCGCAGATTCCACTGCCGTAGGCGACGTTTGAAGACCGGGAAGTTGCCGCGCTCGCTGCGGCCCTCGGCGGTGACCTCCTCATTGGCGAGGACGGTGCCGAGGCCGGGAGCCCAGTTGACCGGAGCGTCGCTGATGTAGGCGAGCCGGTACTCGGCAATGATCTCCTCGCGGTCGGCGGCCGAGAGGTCGGCCCAGATGGCTCCCCCGGGCACGTCGCGGGCGCCGTTCTCGAACTCGGCGATCAACTCCCCGATGGGGCGAGCCCGGTTCAGGTCCTCGTCGTACCAGGAGTTGAAGATCTGCAGGAAGATCCACTGGGTCCACTTGACGAAGTCGGGATCGATCGTGGCGAACGAACGACGCGGATCGTGGCCGAGGCCCAGGCGCCGCAGTTGCCGCCGCATGTTGGCGATGTTCTCCAGCGTCGTCTCGCGCGGATGACGACCGGTCTGGACGGCGTAGAGCTCGGCGGGGAGCCCGAAGGCGTCGTAGCCGAGGGCGTGCAGGACGTTGTCGCCGCGCATGCGCCGGTAGCGGCCGACGACGTCAGTGGCGATATAGCCGAGGGGGTGACCGACGTGCAGCCCCGCACCCGAGGGGTACGGGAACATGTCCATGAGGAAGTACTTGGATCCCGCGGCACGCTGCTCGCCCTCGGCAGCCAGATCGCCCACCGGATTGGGGGCGTCGAAGGTGCCCTCGTCCTCCCACCGGTCCTGCCAGCGCAACTCGAGTCGGCCGGCGAGCTCGCTGGTGTAGCGGTGGCCGGTGTCGGTGGGCGTGGGATTCTCGGTGGTCACCAGCCCATGCTAGCCAGCGGCCTCTCCCCCGATCCGTGGGCGGTGCGCTATCCCGCAGTTCGCGGCCGACGGTGCGGGATAGCCCACCGCCAACGGCAGAGGTGCGGGATAGGTCACCGCCCACCTCGTCGCCTCGGGCTACTCCTCTTCGACGACGATGGGGCGCCATCGTGCCCACGCGATGAAGATCGCCGAGGTGACGAGGAGCCCGATACCGGTCCAGAGATTGACGTGGAAGCCGTCGCCCTTCGCCAACTGCTCGTCGGAGGTGAAGAACAGTCCGACGATCACGAGCACGACCCCGTAGAAGCCCAGCAGGCCGCCGATGATCGTGCGGATGTCGAAGGCACCGGCGGTCTTGCTCTGGCCGGGATGCTCGCGGGGTTGCTGATCGTTCATGTCGGTCACCTCAGAAGATCACGTTGAAGACGATGATGATGACGAGCGCGATGCCGGCGAGCTTGACCGGCGACTGGTACCACGGCAGCTCCTTCTCCTGCGGGTCGACCAGCGACTCCTTCGGGGTCAGGCCGTAGACGAGACCCACCAGCTGTTTCTCGGGCTTCGGCGCCGTGACCGAGGTGACGGCGACGCTGACGGCGATGTCGACCACGAAGGCGGCACCGGCAGCGACGAAGCTCGCTCCCTGGCCGCTCAGCGGCAGCGCGCCGATGCTGAGGCCGCCGAGCGCGTCCTCACTGAGGATCGCCACCAGGACGGCCGCGAGGGTGCCGGAGACGAGTCCGGTCCAACCGGCCGTCGCGGTCATGCGCTTCCAGAACATACCGAGGATGAACGTGGCGAAGAGCGGGGCGTTGAAGAACCCGAACAGCGTCTGCAGATAGTCCATCAGGTTCGAGTAGTTCGAGGCGATGAGCGCGGTGCCGATCGCGATCACCGTGGCGGCGACCGTCGCGAGGCGCCCGACGAGCGTGTAGTAGCTGTCCTCACGGTCCTTGACCACGTACTGCTGCCAGAGGTCGTAGCTGAAGACGGTGTTGAAGGCCGAGATATTGGCTGCCATTCCTGCCATGAACGAGGCCAGCAGTCCGGCGATGGCGATGCCGAGCATGCCATTCGGCAGCAGATCGCGCATCAGCAGCAGGATCGCGTCGTTGTAGGTGACGCCCTCGACGCTGTCGCCTCCCTTGAGCTGCGCCAGCTCGGGGACCACGATGGCGGCGATCATGCCCGGGAGGATGACGATGAAGGGGAAGAACATCTTCGGGAAGGCGCCGATGATCGGGGCGCGCCGCGCCGAGGACATCGACTTCGACGCCATCGCGCGCTGGACCTCGACGAAGTTGGTGGTCCAGTAGCCGAAGGACAGGACGAAGCCCAGGCCGAAGACGATGCCGATCACGGACAGGACGGGGTTGTCGATCCCGGTGAGATCAGTGCCGGGCCACGACTCGAGCTGCTCGGGGCCCGGCTGGATCTTCTCGGTGAGCCCCTGCCACCCGCCGACCTTGTGCACCGCGATGATCGTGAGCGGCAGCAACGCCGCGACGATCACGAAGAACTGCAGCACCTCGTTGTAGATGGCTGCGGAAAGCCCGCCGAGCGCCGTGTACGAGAGCACGATGATCGCCGCGATCACCAGCGAGACCCACAGCGGCCAGCCCAGGAGCCGGTTGACGATCGTGGCGAGCAGGAACAGGTTGATGCCGGCGATGAGCAGCTGGGCCACGGCGAAGCTGAGGGCGTTGACCAGATGCGCGCCGGTGCCGAAGCGCTTGCGCATGAACTCCGGCACGCTGCGCACGCCGGAGCCGTAATAGAACGGCATCATGACGATGCCGAGGAAGAGCATCGCCGGAACAGCGCCGATCCAGAAGTAGTGAGCCGTCGCCATGCCGTACTGCGCGCCGTTGGCCGACATCCCCATGATCTCCACCGCGCCGAGGTTGGCGGCGATGAAGGCCAGGCCCGTGACCCACGCGGGAAGCGAGCGCCCGGACAGGAAGAAGTCGATGCTGCTGGACACCTGGCGCCTGGCCAGCAGGCCGATGCCCAGCACGACGGCGAAGTAGGCCGCGACGATGAGGTAGTCCACGAAATTCGCGTCGAGACGGAATGTGGAGTCTGCTGTCGCTATCACGTCGTGTGACGTTACTCCCATCCTCGGGTGCTTGCCGGGTGCCGAGTCGGGGCGGCCCGAGGGCGGGTCCGAGAGCGCTCGGCGCCTTACGATTCCCCTATGTCCATCAAGCTCGAGAATGTCGCCATCGCCGTCCGCGATCTGGAGGCGACGATCGCATTCTTCACTGATCTCGGCCTGACCGTCCTCGGCCGCGACACGGTCAGCGGCGAGTGGACCGACACCGCGGTCGGCCTCGACGGCAACCACGCCAGGATCGCGATGCTCCAGACCCCTGACGGGCATGGCCGGCTCGAGTTGTTCGAGTACCTCCATCCGGAGGCGATCGAGACCGAGCCGACACGTCCGAACGAGATCGGCATGCACCGGGTCGCCTTCTCCGTCGACGACCTCGACGAGGCCCTCGAGATCGCCGCGCGACACGGCTGCCATCCGTTACGGGGTGTCGCGACCTATGAAGACGTCTACAAGCTCACCTACGTCCGTGGCCCCAGCGGCATCATCGTGATGCTCGCCCAAGAGCTCAGGCCCGCAGCCGAGTAACCCCTACCGGAAGCGACCTCCGCTACTCCACCACCGAGGGCGGGGATTCGGTGATCGAGTAGGCACGGCGAGCTCTGCGAGCGGGGCCGTATCGAGATCACGTTCGGTGGGTGTGGTCTCGATACACCACGCGCGCTGAGCGCACTCGGCTACTCGACCACCGAAGGCTCAGGACCGGTGGTTGAGTAGGAAGCTCGCTCAACGAGCGACCGTATCGAAACCACCCGGAGTGTGGCCTCCATCGCCGCCACGTTCGCTGAGCGCACTCCGCTACTCGACCGCCGAGGGCCGGGACCGGTGATCGAGCAGGCACGGCGAGCGTACGGAGGGAGCCGGTCATCCCTGGAGGGCGCAGAAGACCTCGACTTTGCGGGTGGGCCCGGAGACGATGAGCTCGTCGGAGGCGGAGATGAGCGTCTCGGGCCGGGCGTAGGTGAAGTCCTCGCCGCGGCGTTTGACCCCCACGACCGTGATCGCGTACTTGCTGCGCAGAGCCGACTGCTCGAGGGTCTGGTCCACGGCGATCTTGGGGGCCCGGGTACGGGCGATGGAGAACCCGTCGTCGAACTCGATGTAGTCGATCATCGCGCCGGTCACCATGTGGGCGACCCGCTCGCCCATCGCCGACTCGGGGCGGACGACGTGCGTCGCGCCGACCCGCTCGAGGATGCGCGCGTGCTTGGCGTTGATGGCCTTGGCCCAGACCTCCTCGACGCCGAGCTCGACGAGGCTCAGCACGGTGAGCACGCTCGCCTCGATATCCGTGCCGATACCCACTACCGCGCGGGAGAACTGCTCGGCGCCGATCTGGCGGAGTGCCTCGGTATCGGTGGTGTCGGCGGCGACGACGTGGGTGAAGTCGCTCGCGAACTTCTGCACGAGGTCGGCACGTTCGTCGACTGCCAGCACCTCGTGTCCCAGTCGCTCCAGCGACCGCGCGACGGACGCGCCGAAACGGCCGATGCCGACGACGAGGACGGGAGCGGTGAGGGGGTTGTCGCTCTTCTTACCCAATGATCGGCTGCTCCTCGGGAAGGTGATACCGCGGTTGACGGCGACGTAGGACGAAGGCCGACGCTGCGGCAATCGTGCCGACTCGGCCGACGAACATCAAGCCGATGAGCAGCAGTTGAGACGGCGCATCCAGCTCGGGGGTGAGTCCGGTCGACAATCCGACCGTCCCGAAGGCCGAGGTCACCTCGAAGAGGGCGTCGATATACGAGGCCCCCGACAGCAGCATGAGCAGCAGCGTGCCGCCGACCACGAGCATCACCGCGATGAGCGCTATCGACAGCGCTGTGCGGACGGTGCGGCCGCTGATGGAGCGTCGGCCGATCCGCACTTCGGGATCACCGCGCAGTTCGGCGAGGATGACGAAGGCCAGCAGCAGGAAGGTGGTGATCTTGATGCCACCCGCCGTGCTCGCGCTGCCGCCCCCGATGAACATCATCATGACGGCGATGCCCTGGGTCTCGGGGCGCACGAGGGCCCAGTCGAAGCTCTGGAGACCACCCGAGCGGGTCATGATCCCGCCCTCGACACTGGTCGCGATCTTCTCCAGGAAGGGCTGCGAGCCGAGGGTGTCGGGATTGCTCCACTCGATCGCGAGGAAGGCCAGCGAGCCGATCGCCAGGAGCAGGAACGACCCCCAGACGGTCAGCCGCGTATGGATGGTCCACCGGCTCGGCTGGCGCCAGCCGCGATAGAGCTCGGCGAGCACCGGGAAGCCGACCGCGCCGATGAAGACGGCGATGGAGATCGGAACGATGACGCCGACATCGCCCGCGTAGGACGTGAGGCTGTCGTGGTTGAGCGAGAATCCGGCGTTGTTGAACGCCATGACCGCGTCGAACACGCCGTGCCACAGCGAGTCGAGCCAGGAGTCGAAGTAGGCCGCGCGATAGCGGAGAGTGAGGATGACCGCGATGACGGCCTGGAAGCTCAGCAGGGTCACGGTGACCCTGCGGAAGAGCGGACGGACGTCGCCGAGGCTCACGACGTGCATGTCCACCTGGGCCAGCATCTGGGTGCGCAGTCCCAGCCGGCCGCCGATGAAGAGCCCGAGGACGGTGGCGAGGGCGATGATGCCGATGCCGCCGATCTCGACGAGGAGCAGGATGATGACGTGCCCGATCGGCGACCAGTAGGTGCCGGTGTCGACGGTCGCCAGTCCCGTCACGGTGACGGCGGAGGTGGCGGTGAAGAAGGCGTCGAGGAAGTCCGGCGACGCATCCCCTTGCCGGGCGAACGGCAGGAGCAGCAGCAACGTGCCGACGATGATGAGTCCGAGGAAGGCGAGCGGCAGCAATCGCACGGGATGTGCGATGGCGGCAGGGATGTGCAAGCGACGCGAGGGCCTCATCACCCGATGACGGTACCGCGCTCCCGGCGGCGTGCAGCGCAACAGCGCACAGGACGCACCGTTACCCTGTTGCGGTGACCTCGACGACCGACCGCCTGGCCATCGCCATCGTCACGTTCAACCGCTCGGCGCTGTTGGGCGAGCTGCTGGAGAGTGCCGCCACGATGCACGGCTCGCCGTATCGCGTCGTCGTCGTCGACAACGCGAGTACCGACGACACCTCCGAGGTCGTCGAGTCGTTCCGTGAGCGGTTCGACGACGGAGTCCTCGTCTACCACCGGCTGGCGACGAACACCGGTGGTTCCGGCGGTTTCAGCGAGGGCACACGGGTCGCGCTCGACGAGGGCGCCGACTGGGTGTGGCTCATGGACGACGATGTCGAGATCCTCCCCGAGGCGCTCGAGCGCTTCGATCCGTGGATGCGCCGGTTCCAGGTGCTGCACGGACGGCGGTACGACGTGGACGGCACGCCCTTCTTCTGGCAGGCGAAGTTCAACGAGTTCCTCGGGGTGCCGCTGCCGTACACGCGCAAGGCGTTCAATCCCGAGGGCTATGCGATCACCAACTCCGGCACGTTCGAGGGCATGCTGATCCATGCCGACATCGTGCGGCGCATCGGACTCCCCGATCCCCGGTTCTTCATCTCATGGGATGACGCCGTCTACGCCTGGCTGGCGTCGCGCTACACGCAGGTGGCGTATGTCGACGCCTATGTGCTGCAGAAGAAGCGCGAACAGAAGCAGATCAACCTGGGCCTACGGCACCTGAACGACTCGAGCCCGCTGGCGAAGTACCACGTGATGCGCAACCGGGCCTATGTCGGACGCTATTTCGACGCCCACGGGCAGTTGAACCGGGTCGGATTCGCGTTGGGCACGGCGTTGACCTTCGCCAAGGAGGTCTTCCGCCTGGTCGCCGTCGAGCGAGGCCTCAAGGGCGTGGGTGTGCTCATCAAGGGCTGGCGCGACGGCCGCACGATCTGGCGCGACCGCGGCTGGCGCCCCATGCCTCCCCTGGACTGACGCCCGCCGTTCAACGACTTCTCATCTTTCTGGGAGACACTGCACCCATGAGCCATGTTCTCGCCCACGTCGTCTTTCCGGCCGACGGCGACCCGGATGTGATGCCGCTGTACGCCGATCCGGAAAGCTGGACCACGATCGACGGCGAGACGGTGCGAGTCAGCAATGCCACGCATCTGATGCGGGTGGAGTCGCGTCACAGCCTCCGGGTGCGGCGTAGCGAGCGGGTGTCCTTCGCCTCCTACTTCAACGCCTTCCCGGCCGCGTACTGGCAGCGGTGGACGCGGGTGGAGTCGGTGACGTTGACCCTGCGCACCGAGGGAACCGGGACGGTCACCGTCTATCGTTCCAATCCCCAGGGCATCCAGCAGCGTGTCGCCTTCGAACACGTGGAGGACGACCGCGACCTGCGCTTCGAGCTTCCGGTGCGCAATTTCAGCGACGGCGGCTGGTACTGGTTCGAGGTGACGGCCGCAGAGACCGATGTCGTCGTGAGCGACGGTGCGTGGTCGACCGATGCCGAGTTCGGCGATGGGACGCTCTCGATCGGCATCACCACGTTCAACAAGGCCGACTACTGCGTCCGCACCCTCGAGACGCTCGCCGACGCTCCCGAGGTGGTGGAGCTGCTGGATCGCGTCTACGTCGTCGATCAGGGCACGGACGAGGTGACCCGGGCCGACGGATACAGCGAGGTCGCGGCGCGTCTGGGCTCGACGCTGCAGATCGTCCGGCAGCCCAATCTCGGCGGGTCCGGCGGCTTCTCACGGGCGATGAGCGAGACCGTCGAGGCGGGCCGGAGCAGCTGGGTGATGCTGCTCGATGACGATGTCGAGATCGAGCCGGAGAGCATCTGGCGCACGATCCAGTTCTCTCGTGCCTCTCGACGGCCGACCATCGTGGGCGGGCACATGTTCGACCTCTTGGACAAGCCCGTCCTGCACGCGTGGGCCGAGGGCATCGAGATGGACCACTTCATGTGGTCACCGACCTTCCCCGAGCAGCATCGACACGATTTCCGCGCCGCGAACCTGCGTCAGACACCGTGGATGCACGCCCGCCAGGACGCCATGTACAACGGCTGGTGGATGTGCACGATCCCGGTCGAGGTGATCGAGAAGCTGGGACTCGCTCTGCCGGTCTTCATCAAGTGGGACGACAGCGAATACGCCTTGCGCGCCCGTGAGGCGGGCTATTCGACGGTGAGTCTGCCCGGTGCGGCGTTGTGGCACGTGTCGTGGCTCGACAAGGACGACGCGCAGGACTGGCAGGCCTACTACCACGCGCGCAACCGGCTGCTGGCCGCGATGCTGCACTCCCCATTCCCCGGCGGCGGGAGCCTGGTCAAGGCGAGCCGCCGCATCGACCTCAAGCACCTGATCTCGATGCAGTACTACGCGATCGAGCTGCGGCACCGAGCGCTACGCGATCTGCTGTCCGGGCCCGGACACCTCGATCGCGACTGGCCGTCGGTCATGCCGGAGCTGCGCGCCTACGCCAAGGGCTTCAGCGAGACGCAGGTGATCACCGAGGTGGATGCCCTGCCCACCACTCGCGAGGGGCAGCGACACTATCCGTACGAGAAGGCACCGCGGGCGCCCCACGGGCTGGGCCGCGTCGTCTTCACGGCCAAGGCGGCGCTGCGTCACTGGATCCGCCCGACCGACGGCGCGGCCGAACCACAGGTCGAGCTGTCCAAGTACGACGCGACCTGGTGGCGGGTGCCCGGTTTCGATTCCGCACTCATCAGCGCGGCCGACGGACGAGGAAAGTCCGTCTACCGGCGCGATCGCGACGAGTACCGCCGGCTCCTGCGCGAGAGCATCGCCCTGCACAAGGAACTGGGGGATCGCTGGGATGACCTCGCGACGCAGTATCGCGCCGCGCTCCCGGAGCTGACCTCCCGCGAGCGCTGGCACCGCACCTTCGAGGGCTGAGCAAGCCGGCCGCAACTCGTCTGAGCGTGTGTGCAGCGCATGTCTGACGGCGTCGCGAGTCAAACACAGCCGCCGGTGCTTCGGGGCCTGCGGGCGAGCGGTGTGTCAGCGTCCATTCTCCGATGGCGTCGGTGGGTAGGCGTCCGTCCGGGTGGATAGACGGACGCTGACGCACCGCCCAACGACCGGGTCGCCCGCGGCCGAGGCTCAGTCCGTCGACGCGCCGAACATCGGGGCGACCGTGTTGCGGAAGGTCGAGAGCGCCGAACCGATCGCCATGTGCATGTCGAGGTACTGATAGGTGCCGAGCCGGCCGCCGAAGACGACGCGGTCCTCGCCCTTCTGCAGGTCGCGGTACTTGAGCAGTCCGTCACGGTCCGCCGGGGTGTTCACCGGGTAGTACGGCTCGTCGCCGGACTCCGCGAAGCGGGAGAACTCGCGCATGATGACGCTGCGGTCGTCCGGATAGCGGTCGGCGCGCTCGGGATGGAAGTGCCGGAACTCGTGGATGCGCGTGTAGGGCACCTCGCGGTCGGCGTAGTTCATCACCGAGGTCCCCTGATAATCCGGTACATCGACGATCTCACGCTCGAAGTCGAGGGTGCGCCAGGACAGCGAGCCCTCGGCATAGTCGAAGTAACGGTCCACCGGGCCCGTGTAGATGATCGGGACCTGACCCACGACAGCGGCCTTGTTGACAGGCTGCGAGGCGTCGAAGAAGTCCGTGGAGAGCCGGATCTCGATATTGGGGTGGTCGGCCATCCGCTCCAGCCACGCCGTGTAACCGTCGACCGGCAGCCCCTCATGGGTGTCGTTGAAGTAGCGGTTGTCGTAGGTGTAACGAACCGGGAGCCGGGTGATGATCTCGGCGGGCAGCTCCGTGGGGTCCGTCTGCCACTGCTTGGCCGTGTAATCGCGGATGAACGCCTCGTAGAGAGGACGCCCGATCAGCGAGATCGCCTTCTCCTCCAGATTGGAGGCGGCGGCGGTATCGACCTCGTCGGCCTGGGACGCGATCAGCGCACGCGCCTCCGATGGCGAATAGGCCGACCCGAAGAACTGATTGATCGTGCCGAGATTGATCGGCAGCGGATACACGACATCGCGGTGGTTCGTGTAGACCCTGTGCTGGTAGGACGTGAACGCGGTGAACCGGTTGACGTACTCCCAGACCTGCTCATTGGAGGTATGGAAGAGGTGCGCCCCGTATCGGTGGATCTCGATCCCGGTGTCGGGGTCGTCCTCGCTGTAGGCATTGCCACCGAGGTGATCGCGCCGTTCCACGATCACGACCTTGAGGTCCAGTTCGCGGGCCGCGCGCTCAGCAACGGTGAGTCCGAAGAAACCGGACCCGACGACCACGAGGTCGGGATTCATACACTCTCCTGGTTCGAGACAACCCGAGCAGTCTAGCCGGACAGACATACTGCCTCAGAACCCAAGGGGCGATGGCAACGAAGAAGCTTCTCCCGAGCCTCGCACAGCCTCCTGACACGTCGATGTCAGCCAAACATCGCGTGAACATCGGGCAAAGCAACTCACCTTCTCCCTTGTATAGTTCTGACCCGTGCGAAGAGTTACCGACCGGCTGCGGACGGCCGCGGCGATGACCCGTAAGAGCGCCCGTATCGCCGCACGCCCTGCCGAGCGGTGGCGGTACAGCCTTCACCTCCTCCAGAGACTGATCGACGCCGACGCCTGGCAACGGGTCTCCGAGCGACGAATCGGCGAGGTGCTGGTCAACCGCCTGCTTCGCGCCATGACCACGTCACCGGACGCGGTCGCGCCCATCACCCGCCAGCTTCGTCGCATCGGTCGCAAGCAGGCCGCGCTCGACGTCGTGGAAGGACTCTGGGAGACCAAGGCTCAGACATCGGCGGAATGGTCCCTCGCCTGCGCGACGACCTGGCACGAGAACCAGAGCGCCTGGCGAGGCGATCTCGCGCTGGCCCACGCGATGGACCTCGCCCCGGACTGGGCACCGCCCTTCGAGGCACAGGCACGGAACAGGAGCCAGCGCGGGCACCTGGCCTCGGCCGTCGAGGCCGCCCAGCGCGTGATCGAGATCCGCTCGAATCCGGCCGACACCTGCTATTGGTCGCGCTTCATCGGCACCGAGCTGTTCAAGGCCGATCGGTTCCAGGAGGCGCTCGACTATCTCGAACACGGCGAACCAGACGGCCCGGACTGGGCGTACTGGTACCGACGAGCCGTCTGCAACGAGCGCCTCGGCCGTCATCAGCAGGCCGCCGGCTGTTACTCCAAGGCCGGCGAAGAGCGTCTTCCCGGAACAGCCGAGGAGCTGCGAATCGCGCTGCTGCACTACTACCAGAGCGCGATACCGAGCACGGTCACCGCACTCGAATCGACACCGGCGACGTCTCCCTCGGCAGCGAACGAGCGTCTCGCCCTCTTGGCCACCGCGCTGCTGCGGATGGAGAAGCCCGATGAGGCCGTCCAGCACCTACGGGCACGCGACCGTCAGGCCACCTCGGCCGATGTCGCCAGGATCGCCGCACTCGCGGAGGAGCTCGCCGGCAACCACGATCAGGCCGTCGACGAGTATCGCGAGGCGCTCGACCGCCATCCTGGTCTACCGCTGACCCACCGGCTCGCCCGAGCGCTGCACGCGGCCGGGCGCGGCGATGAGGCCGTGCAGGTGTGGACCAGCTCGACGACCGATGTCGACACCCTCGATGATCTCGATGCCGAGGCCGATCCGCATTTCGCCGACCTGAGCCGGCTCGCGGCGGCCCAGCTCCGAGAGGGCGACCCCAACGAGGCCGCCCCTCTCCTGAAGCGTCTGGCCGCCTCCGCCTCCTCCGTCGACAATGTGCAGCGCCTGCACATTCAACTCGGTCATCGGCTGGCCGCCCTCCACGACGACGAAGCGGCCCTCCACGCATTCCTGCGCGCGTCCCAGCATCTCGCTCCCCACCCCAGCGAGGCCGAGGAGACCTTCGCGCCGCTCGGACCTTTCGAACGGTACGCCGCCGCCTACGAGACGCTGCCTCTCGAACCGAACACCGTGATGTACGAGAGCTTCCACGGAGTGCGGACCGCGTGCAATCCCCTGGCCATCTGCCAGTACCTCCTGCGCGAGCGTCCCGAGCTGCACCACGTGTGGGCGATTCAGGACGGCGCCACCATCCACCGCAGCCTGCTCGACCATCCGAAGATCTCCTTCGTCCGCATGCACTCCGACGGATACCGCCTGCAGCTCGCCACCGCCGGCACCCTGGTCAACAACAACACCCTGCCGCGGCACTTCACTCGTCGCGAAGGCCAGCTGTATCTCAATACCTGGCATGGTGTGCCCTGGAAGACCCTCGGACGCGATATCGTCGGCGATCCGTATCACTACGACAACATCGCGCGCAACATGCTGCAGGCGACGCATCTGGCGTTCCCCGACCAGCACACCGCCCGCATCATGCTCGGCACTCAGGACATCGACACGCTGTCCACCGCGAACCTCGTCATCGCCGGACACCCGCGAATGGACCTGACCCTCGGCATGAGCGTCGACGACCGCGACGCTCTGCGCGCCCGGCTCGGCGTCACCGGCGACCAGCGCACGATCTTGTACGCCCCCACGTGGCGGGGCGTGAACGCGTCCCCCGATACGTCCATCGAGCCGTACCTCCGGGCCATCTCGGCGCTCTCCCAGGTGTCGGGAGCGCACCTGCTGCTCCGGGTGCACTACTTGATCTCCAACAAGCTGGACTATCGCACCCTGCCGGCGAACATCACGGTCGTCCCCGATGATGTCGACACCAATGAGCTACTGGCCGTGACCGATGTGCTCGTCGGCGACTACTCCAGCCTCCTCTTCGATTTCGCACCGCTGAACCGCCCGATCGTCAACTACGTCCACGACTTCGAGGAGTACAGCTCGACCCGCGGGCTCTACTTCACCCTGGACGAAGTTCCCGGCGTCAGCTGTGACAACGAGGCGGACCTGCGCACCGAGGCCCAGCGCGCGGTCGACCAGGCCGACGGGTGCGACTGGTCTCAGTCGGCGACGGCCCACACCTGGGCGAACGAGGATGGATACGCGACCGAACGCGTGGTCAAGGAGCTCTTCGCCGATCGTCCGAGCGACCTCCCGAGTTCAGCGCCGAACTCCGGAGAGGTGCTGATCGCGACGGCCAGCCTCTACCCGAATGGCATCACCCGATCGCTGCGCAATCTCATCTCCTCCGATGCCGACATCGCCGAGAACTCCCGGCTGATGGTCCCCAAGGGGGCGCTGGCCAATCGCGCGAGCCAGGAGGGGATCGCCGAACTGCACGCGGCCGTCGACTTCACCATCACGGTGCAGCACCGGTGTTTCACCCGCCGCGAGAACCTCGCCTGGGCGCGCCTGCAGGAAGCTGATCAGCCGATCACCGGCGGGATCCTCGAGGTTCTCAGCACCCGCATGCAGCGGGAACGCCGTCGGCTGCTGGGCGAGAGCCGGTTCGCCGCGGTCGTGGACTTCGACGGCTACGGGCTCTACCACGCAGCTCTGTTCGGACTCGGCTTCCCCGCGGAGACGCGTAGGGTGTCGGTCTTGCACAACGAGTTCGAGAAGGAGCGCACGCTCCGATACCCCCACCTGCGATCGATCGGGCGGCTCCTGTCCCACTTCGACGCCCTTCCGTCGGTGAGCGAACCGACCTGTCGGCTCAACCAGCTCGAGCTGGAGACGGAGTTCTCCGTGCCCGGCGAGCTCCACGTCCCGATGCCGAACACCATCAACATCTCCGAGATCCTCAGCCAGAGCGAGGAACCCCTCGAGGACGACCTCGCGGAGTGGCTGTCCCGCCCGGGCAAGCACATCGTCGTGGTCGCCCGGCTGTCCATCGAGAAGAACCAGGCGACGCTGTTCGACGCCCTGAACGACCTCGTCGCGGCGGGCGACTCGACGCTGCACCTGACGCTCCTCGGCGACGGCCCGAGCAAGGCGCCGCTCACTCGCCAGGCGAAGGAGCTGGGGATCGCGGACCGGGTCTTCATCGCCGGACACCGGTCGAACCCCTACCCCGTCATGAAGCGCGCGGACGCGATGCTCCTCCCGTCCCTGCATGAGGGACAGCCCATGGTGCTGATGGAGGCGCTCACGCTCGGAACCCCTGTGGTGGCGACCAATATCCCCGGCCCTGCCTCCTTGCTGCAGGACGGGCGGTTCGGGCTGCTCGTCGAACCGACTCGCGACGGCCTCACCGCTGCGCTGGCGACGATCGCCTCCGAAGAGGTCGCGCCGCCCGAGGTATTCGATCCGTACGTCCATCAGCGCTCGGCCGTCGAAGCCTTCAAGAAGATCGTCCACGCCGAGACTGCCCCGCCGACCGAGTGAGCCATCGGCCCGGACGCTCGTCGACGTGACTCCGTCCGGCAACGGCCGGTCGTCCTCTCACCATTCCCCATCGCCCATCCAGTGAAGAGTTCAGATGCCCGGAGATACGATCACGCTGACCGAGCTGGCGCCCTATCAGGACGACCACGGCAATGTCATCGACTACGACGGCCCGCCGCTGACGTCGAAGATCCTGGTCGAGTTCTCGGGACGCGACAATGTGCTGCGTGTCGACTCGACAGCGAAGATCGGTCTACTCGAGGCACGATTCGATTGCAACGGCGGCACGATGGTGATCGGCGGCGGCAGCCCGTCCGGACGGCTCAGGGTGGCGGCACGGATCGGTGAGGATGCGAGCGTTCTCATCGGCACCGGGGTGACCTCGACGAGCCGATGCCTCATCTCCGCCGCCGAGGGCTCGACGCTTCGCATCGGCGATGACGTCATGCTGGCGAGGGACTGCCGGCTCCGCTGCGACGACAGTCACCCGATCTTCGACATCGCGACATCGCGCCGCGTCAACCCCGCCATGGACGTCACCATCGGGAACCATGTCTGGCTCGGCGACCACGCCATGGTGCTCGGCGGCGCCACCGTCGACGACGGCAGCGTGATCGGCGCCGTCAGTCTGGTCAAGGGACGGATCCCGAACAACTGCATCGCGACCGGTTCCCCGGCCCGCGTGGTCCGCCGGGACATCGCCTGGGAGCGCCCCCACCTGTCGATCGACCCGCCGTACTACAAGCCCGACGCCTCGACGATTCGCAAGAGTCCGTACTGGTCGCCGACCCGCCCGAGTAGCGACCCCGAGACCGGTGCACGCCTCCGCTCGATACGACGCGGCCGGCTGTTGAGCCGCCTGCTCGGCGCCTTCTCCCGCAGAGGGCGCTGACCCGCGCGGGTACCCGCTTCGCGAGCACCCCGCCGATCGCCACCAGGAGTTTGAGAGGATCACCCCATGACGACGGTTCTCACCTATGGGACGTTCGACCTCTTCCACATCGGCCACGTGCGGCTGCTGAGTCGCCTGGCGGAGCTGGGCGACCGGTTGATCGTCGGTGTCTCGACCGACGAGTTCAATGCGGGCAAAGGCAAGCACGCCTTCATCCCCTACGAGCATCGCGCGGAGATCGTCGCCTCGATGCGGAGCGTCGATCAGGTGATCCCGGAGAACAACTGGGCCCAGAAGCGCGCCGACATCATCACCTACGGGGTGGATATCTTCGCGATCGGCTCGGACTGGGAGGGGAAGTTCGACGAGCTGACGGATCTGTGCGAGGTGCGCTATCTCGAACGCACCGACGGCATCTCCAGCACCGAGCTCAAGGCCCAACTGGCGGCACCCGAGCCCCAGGAGATCGAGCGCCTGGGACACGCACTGGACATCCTGCAGCAGGTCGTCGACAACTACCGCGGACTGCCCTGAGCCGTCACGAACGATCCGATCGTGCGCTCATCTCGATGAGCCCTTCGGCGATGTGCAGATCGTCCGGTCCGGTGACCTTGAGGTTCCGCTCGTCCCCCGGCACCACCGCTACCGGCACCTCGGGGGTGTACGTCACGACCACCGAGCAGTCATCGGTCGCCACGAAGCCGGTATCCTTCCAGGCACGCTCATAGGCGCGCGACAGCACGGAGCGCCGGAAGCCTTGGGGCGTCTGGCACCGACGCAGACGCGGCCGGGCGAGCACGCCGGAGATCAGGGTCGTCTCGTCGCTCTCCTCCACCTCGAACACCGTGTCCGAGGACGGGATCGCCGCGGTGACGGCATCGAAGCGCTCCAGCGCCTCGGTCACCGCCGCGATGATCTCCTGGGTGACCAGCGGACGGGCCGCGTCGTGGAACAGCACCCGGCAGTCCTCGTCCCCCAGCTCGCCCAGGGCGATGCTGGTCGTCTCGCTGCGAGACGAGCCGCCCTCCAGGATCCGGGTGACCTTGTCATAGCCGGAGGCCTCCACCAGCTCACGGACGTCGTCGAGATGTCCCGGCGCCATCAACACCACGATCTCGTCGATCTGGGGGGCCGCGTGGAAGGCGGCGATCGAGTGCTCGATGATCGGTCGTCCCGCGAGCTCGATGAGCTGCTTGGGGATCGGCCGTCCGAACCGCGTGCCGGTGCCGCCCGCCAAGATCACCGCCACGGTCCGCAGGTCGCTCACTCGCGCGACTCTACCGGTGCCGCCACGCGCGCCACCGATCACCGGGCCGTCGAAAGCCGATGACCGCGGGCCTGTCCGACGAGCAGAGGACAGCAAGTAGCCTGGCTCTAGCCCGAAGGGAGGAAGGCCCCATCACCATGACCCGACAGCTCGACGTGACCGAGAACCATATCCGGCTCGAGCCTTCGCTCATTGAAGGGCGTTCCTCCGTCGACGTCCTCATCTCCGGACACCGCGTCTGGTCGATCGACCTGCTCTCCACTCCCCCGCCGGCCGATGGCCTGCGCGAGTGGCCGGCCCCGCTTCTGCCCTTCCTCCGCGGCACCGCCGAGATCGAGCTGGTCGACTCCTCCTCCGGAGAGGCGTTCGCCGCACGGAGTGTCTGCTTCGCCGGTTCCCAGGAGCCGATCGCCGTGGTGGATTCCCACGGTCGCTGGCTGGCGGTCAACAAGTGGGGCCGGCTCGGCAAGTCCTTCGCCGGCTCCGAGGAGGGGTTGCGCGACCGGCTGCTCGATCACCTCGACGACCTGGTCATCTTCTGCGAGAGCCGGAAGCTGCGTCCCTTCATCGTCGGCGGCACTCTCCTGGGAGCGGTGCGCGAAGGCAGGATCCTCGGCCACGATGACGACGCCGATCTGGCCTACCTCAGCCGTCACACCCATCCCAGCGACCTCGCGCTGGAGAGCTTCGGGATCGAACGCGAGCTGGAGGCGCGCGGTATCGAGATCGTGCGGCACTCCACCGCCCACCTCCAGCTCACCTTCCGCACGGCCGATGGGAAGGTCGACGGGTACGTCGACCTGTTCACCGCCTTCTTCCGCGAGGACGGCACCATCAACCAGCCGTTCCACGTCCGCGGGGAGATGGCCGAGTCCAGCATGCTGCCGTTCTCGACGGTGACCTTGGAAGGCCGCACCTATCCCGCTCCCGCTGTTCCCGAGGACTGGCTGGTCATCAACTACGACGAGAACTGGCGGACCCCTCTGCCCGGCTACAAGCTGCGCACCCCGCGGGCGACCCAGCGCCGGTTCCGGAACTGGTTCGGATCCTTCAACTTCCAGCGCGACTTCTGGGAAGAGCGGTACGAGGACGTCCACACCGGAGCCCGACCCTCCTCGCAGGATGCGAACACTGCACGACGGCTGACGAAGCTCATCCCACCGGGCAGCCACGTGGTGGACCTCGGCTGCGGCGACGGCGCCGACACCGTCTGGCTGGCGTCCCACGGATTCGATGTCACCGCGGTGGACTACTCTCCCAACGCTCTGATGCTGACGCGGCAGCGCCTCGACGCGGCCGATGCCGACGCCACGCTCGTGCGAGCGAATCTCAACGATCTGCGCGCCTGCGCCGACCTCATCGCGGAGCTGACCGCCGGTCCGCGACCCGCGCACGTGCTCGTCTCCCATCTGCTCGAACGTCTAGGACACGTCGGCCGCGAGCAGGTGTTGCGCGTCCTGCGGCAGGTCGTGCGCCGTGGTGGCACCGTCCTGGTCCGCATGGACACTCTGCCCGCTGCCGACGTCTCCTTCCGCGATCCCAGCACCTGGCATCTGGAGTTGCCGAAGCTCAGGCGAGAGCTCGCCGCCGTGGGGCTCGACGCGGGCCCGCTCTCCCGCCCTCGGGCGCATCGTCGCGACCGGCGTCGCCGTACCCTCGTTTTCCCGATCGTCCCGCTGCCAGCGTCCTCGGAAGGAACCAGTTCATGAAGCGCAAGATCCTGTCGGCACTTCGCGCCATCTCGCCCCGTCTCGCCGAGCGTGTCGCCCGGCTCGGGCGACGGGTCTCCTCCGCGGCACCGTCCGCCGACTCCGGCGATCGCACCACGCAGTTGGAGGCGGCCGTCGAGAGGCTCACGACGGAGGTTCGAGAGCTGCGCGAGGAGATCGACGAGTCGCGCCGCGATGCACTGCGGATCGCCGAGCTCACCGACATCGTGGAACGACGCCTCGCGAAGGACGGCGAGTGACCGAATCATCCGCAGGATCATCAGGGGATCGAATGACCGACACCAGCTCCACCTCCTATGGGACCGTCGCGGCGGTCGTCGTGACCTTCAACCGGCTCGAGAAGCTCCAGCGGACGATCAGCTCGATCAGAGCCAGCGAGCATCGCCCCGATGCCATCGTGCTCGTCGACAATGCCTCCACCGACGGGACCGGCGAGTATCTGGACTCCATCGCCGGTGAGGACGACATCGTCGTCCTGCATCTTCCCGAGAACGTCGGCGGCGCCGGCGGGTTCGCGGCGGGGCTCCGCCGTGCGTGGCAGCTGGGCCATGACTGGTTCTGGATCATGGACGACGACTGCTACCCCGAGACCGCCTCGCTGCGCCGGCTGCTGGAGGAGCACACCGCACTGGAGTCCTACCGCGGTGAGCGGCTCAGCTTCTCCTGCTCGGTCGTCAAGGCCCCCGATGGCGAGCTCTGCGAGATGAACGAGGCCGTCACGGTGTGGGACTGGCCGCGCTACTACGTGAAAGGCTTCAACGCGGTGCAGGTCAGCGAGTGCACCTTCGTGTCGGTGCTGCTGCCCCGCTGGACGGTGGAGGAACACGGGCTGCCGCTCGCTGAGTACTTCATCTGGTTCGACGACAAGGAGTTCACCAAGCGCCTCACCCGGGTGGCGGGCCCGGGCGTCCAGGTACTCGACAGCCAGGTCATCCACGACATGGGAGTCAACCGCGGCGTGAACTACGGTCGCATCACCGACGACGACCTGTGGAAGTTCCGTTACGGCGCCCGCAACCAGGCATCGTTCCGGTGGCACTACGAAGGCAAGTGGGCCTATATCTCCTACGTGCGCCGCGTCGTCCTCCAGATGCGCGATGCCCGCCTCCCGCGCCACATCCAGCGCCAGATGTGGCGCGCACTCTTCGACGGCATCTCATTCGATCCCCATCCCGCGCGCGTCCAGGACGATCCCCCACAGCCGCGGTGATCGATCCATCCCTTCCCGCAAGGTCCGCCTGAGCCGAAACGAGGCCACTTGGCCTACGATGGATCACTGACACCGCCGGGCTATGAGATGCGAGAAGACTGAGATGCGAGAGTCGACAGACCCGAACCACGACGGCGACCGGGTCCTGACCCACGAGACCGCCCAAGAAGCGGCCTACTGGCGTCGCTTCTATGAGCACGTGGACTTCGCCAAGGGCTCCTCCTTCTTCGAGTTCGCGAACACACAGGACTCCCTCCCCACGACGATCCTCGATATCGGCTGCGGCGAGGGGCGTGACAGCTTCGCCTTCGCTCAGACCGGGAAGTACGTCGTCGGACTCGACCGGTCGGACATGGGCGTCGCGCGTGCCCGCGAGAAGGCCGATGCCGATGGTCTGGGTGAGCGCCTGAAGTTCTCCATCTGCGATGTCGCGGACACGTCCTCGCTCGCCAGCATCGTCGCGTCGGTCAGGGAGCAGCGTGGCGGGGCGGCCATCTGCTTCTACATGCGTTTCTTCCTGCACTCGATCCCCGAGGAGACGCAAGACATCCTGCTGACGACCATCTCCGACCAGGCCGGCCGTGGCGATGTCCTGATGGCCGAGTTCCGGACCGACAAGGACGAGAAGAACCAGCACGTCTTCGGCGATGGCCATTACCGGCGCTACCAGAACGCCGATGACTTCTCCAAGAACATCCGCGACCAGTACGGTTGGGACGTCGACTTCGAGACCGAGGAGACCGGTCTGTCGCCGTACAAGGGCGAAGATCCCGTTCTCTACCGCGTCCTCGCCCGGCGTTCCTGACCAAGGACCCCATGCGAAATATCCTGCAGAGCGTCGCCCGCAGACTGACGCGACGAGACAACGAGGCAGTCGTCCCAGAGAGCGCTCCTCCCGAAGAGGAGATCCAGCAGCCCCCCGTCGATCAGCTGCTCACCGCCTACTTCCGTGAGCTCAGGGACGCATTCGACTCGTGTCCGCCGATCGCCGAGTTCCTGGCGATCAACCCCGCCCCCCTCCACGTCGACATCAATGCCGCCGGCACCACGCAGGACATCCTCATCACGCTGCCCTCGCGGCAGTGCCTCCACCTCCACTCTCTCCAGCTGGTGAGCGAGGGCCGGGTCGTCGACCTGGGCTCCGCCACCATCACCGCGAGCAGCCACTACGCGGACTCGGCCGAGCGCGTGGACGACGGCATGCTCGCCGATGTCGAGGGCGACCACACGTGGGCCGTCCACACCGCCCGAGAGAAGGCCCCGTGGGTGCGCATCGCCTTGGACGAGGCGCTCGCGCAGCCCGCGACCCTCATCATCAACAACAGGAGGGACGCCTGGGCACGGCGGGCGGGAGGCCTGGAGATCCTCACCTCCGACGACGGCACCGCCTGGACCAGCGAGTACACCTTCGAGTCGCGCGACGAGTTCGGCGAGCTGGCCGCCGACATCTCCCGGCGGCACGCGATCGCCGAGCTTCCCGCCGGACGTGAGATCCAGAACTTCGCCATCGCCATCGCCCGAGGCGAGTACCAGCCGGCCCGTCCGGCCTTCAAGAGACTCCCGGATGCGGACAAGCCTCTGCTCCGCGATCTCGTCAACGAGGTCTTCCTGGAGTCGAAGGGCCTCGAGTGGGCGAGCCATGGCGCACGCAGGTCGTTCCGCTTCTGGACCCGGGACGAGAAGGTCGCCTACATCCGTCTCGGTCGCACGATCATCGAGCAGCTGCGCGAGCTCTCTCCCGATGTCTGCTTCGGGTTCGGCTCCGTGTTGGGCCCGATCCGCGATGACGACCTCATCGAACACGACGACGACATCGACCTCATCATCGCCTTCGAGCCCGAGCAGGTATCGAGCATCAGCGCCGCCCGGCAGCATGTCAGGGAGTTCCTGGAGGGCAAGGGCTACCGCGTCCGCGGCGACTTCTTCGCGCACTGGCATGTGTGGCGCGACGACTTCAAGATCGACGTCTTCGTGGGGATCTACGATGCCGACGGCACGATCGGCTGGTATCCGGGGCGACGCGGCGCGCTGACCAGGGACACGCTGTTCCCGCCGACCATCATCTCCCTGCTGGGCGAGAGCTACCCGATCCCGCGCCAGCCGGAGAAGTACCTCGAGACGATCTACACCGAGAAGTGGAGAACCCCGGAGCCCACGTGGTCGCACGACTGGGATCCGACGCAGTACAACGATATCGCCTGAACTCCTCCGAACGCTGTGGGCGTGCCGGCAGATGCCTCACCGGGCGGCCTCCTGGACGATATCGCTGATCCGCTTCGCGATCTCCAACGACGCGGTCGCCGCCGGAGACGGCGCGTTGAGGACGTGCACCTGGCTCGGCGCCACCTCGATCGCGAAGTCGTCAACGAGCGAGCCGTCACGATTAAGGGCCTGAGCTCGCACTCCCGCGGCGCTCCTGACGATGTCGTCGACCGTGATCTCGGGAACGAGTCGCGCGAGGCTGCCCGCGAACTGGCGCGTGGACAGCGATCGCGCGATCTCCCGTAGGCCCGGACGTGCGTGCTTCGCACCGAGCCGCCAGAGACCCGGCCAAGCGAGCGCGTTCGCCAGTTCCCGCGGCTTGACAGCGCTCCAGGTGTATCCCTCGCGAGAGAGCGCGAGCACCGCATTGGGACCCGCGTGCACCGAGCCGTCGATCATCGCGGTGAGGTGCACGCCGAGGAACGGGAATCGCGGGTCCGGCACGGGGTAGATCAGTCCGTTCACCAGTCGGGAGGCCTGCTCGGTGAGCTCGTAGTACTCGCCGCGGAAGGGCACGATGCGAACGCTCGGTTCAACACCGGACGCCGCGGCCACGCGATCGCTGTAGAGGCCCGCACAGTTGATGAGGACATCCGCGCGCCACGTGTCGGTGGCGGTCTCGACGGCCACTCCCCCGGCCTCGGAGCGCGCAGCCACGAAATGCTGACCGAAGCGGATCTCGCCGCCGAACCGCCGGATCTCACCCGCCAGCGCCTCGCAGACCCCCGGATAGTCGATGATGCCCGTCGTCTCGACGCGCAGCGCCTCGAGACAGGCCACGTGCGGCTCGTACTCGCGCGCCTCGTCCGCCGTGATCCGGCGGACCGGGACGCCGTTCTGCACCGAGCGCTGCGCCAGCACCTCGAGCTGGGGCAGTTCCTCCGGTCCGGTGGCGACCACCAGTTTGCCGGTCACCCGGTGCGCGACACCGTGCTCACGGGCGAACTCCAACATCGACGTGGCGCCGACCTTGCACATCGTCGCCTTGCGGCTGCCCGGAACGTAGTACAGGCCCGAGTGGATCACACCGGAGTTGCGACCGGTCTGATGCCGGGCGATGGAGGTCTCCTTCTCCAGGACGACCGCCTCGTATCCGCGCCGACAGAGTTCCGCGGCGGTCGCCAGGCCGACGATCCCCGCGCCCACGACGATGGCCTTCTGCATCGAGTCGCCTCTTCCTCACCGGCCGTCCGGCCTCGGCCGAGGATACCGGTTGAAGGTCGCGGTGACGGACACCCGTAGGTGTGGCCTCGATACGCCGCGCCCGCAGAGCGGACGGGGCTACTCGACCACCGAGGCTCTAGATCGGTGATCGAGGGACCGGTCGCCTAGGCAGTGGGGCGCATGACGGCATCGGCCTGGGTGGACTTCCACTCGCGGAAGCCCTCCTCGGTCACCCCGTGACGCCAGTAGGCGGAGACCGAGAGGTCGGCTCGATCGACGCGCCCGTCCAGCAGATAGGGGCGCACGGTCTTCAGCAGCGCCGACTCGCCGTGCACGAAGGCCTGGACACGACCCTGCGGCCACGTCCACCCGCGCACCGCGGTGTCGAGCAGATCGGTCGTGCCCGGATGCGACGGCGCGCGATGGAGCCAGCGCAGATCGAGATCCGCCACCGTGGAGAACCTGAGCTGGTCAGTCGGACCGTCGACCTCGAGGAAGGCCGTCGCCGACGCGCCGGAGGGCAGCCGCTCGAGTGCCGCGGCGATCGCCGGCAGGGCCGACTCGTCACCGATGAAGAGATGATGGTCGGCCTCGGGCTTCGGCGCGTACGCACCGCCCGGGCCGCGTGCGTGGATCCGATCCCCTGGCTTCGCCTGCGCGGCCCAGGGGCCGGCGAGACCTTCGTCGCCGTGCACGACGAAGTCGATCGCGAGCTCGCGCGCTTCGAGATCCACCCATCGCACCGTGTAGGTGCGCAGGATCGGGCGCGCCTCGGCGGGCATCGTCTCGCGGACCACCGCGAGGTCGAGCGGTTCGGGATAGTCGAATCCATCGCGCAGGAAGGCGAGCTTGACGTACTTGTCCGTGGCGTCGATGTCGCGCTCCGCGAAGTCCTCGAATCCCGGGCCACCGAGAATCACCCTCCGCAGGCGAGGAGCGAGTTCCTCGGTGCGCTGTACGACGAGTTCGACCGCGATATTCTTCGACACGTCGGTAAGCCTACCCTTCCTTGCCTGAACGGAAGACCCCGTCCGTCGGGTTCGATGCGTGCCCTCCGCTGTTAGCCTGACGACGTGACGCATGGACTCGACCCGGCTTCCTTCGACCCGCAGACCCGCCCGCAGGACGATCTCTTCCGCTACGTCAACGGCCCCTGGCTGCGCGACGCTCCCATCGCGCCGGACCGGGCCACCGCAGGCGCCTTCGTCAGCCTGGTCGACGACGCCGAGCAGATCGTCCGCACCATCATCGAACGATGCGTCGAAGCGGCGGAGTCCGACGAGGAGCGCACGATCGGCGCCTTCTACGCCAGCTTCATGGACACCGAACGGGTCGAGGAGCTGGGCGCCTCGCCGCTGACCGGCGATCTCGAACGCGTCGACGAGATCGCCTCGGTGCCCGATCTGGTCACCACCATGGGAGCACTCGAACGCTCGGGCATCGCGAGCGTCATCGGCATGTACATCGCCCCGGACCGCGGCAACCCGGACCGCTACATCACACACATCGTGCAGAGCGGCCTCGGCCTGCCCGACGAGTCCTACTACCGCGAGGACCAGTTCGCGCCGGTGCGCGAGGGCTATGTGGCGCATGTCGAGCGCATGCTCGAACTGGCCGGCCTCGACGACGCATCGCAGCGCGCCGCCCGCGTCATGGACCTCGAGACGCGCATCGCCGCACTGCACTGGGACCGTGTCGCCATCCGCGACGCCCAGAAGACCTACAACCCGCGCAGCATGGACCAGCTCGCCGCGGCACTGCCCGGTTTCGAGTGGAAGGCCTGGCTCGCGGCCGCCGAGATCGACCCGGCCGTCCTCGCCGAGGTCATCGTGTCGCAGCCGTCGTACCTCGAGGGCCTCGCCGATCTGCTCACCGAGGCTCTCCTCCCCGCCTGGGGCGACTGGCTGCGCTGGCAGGTCGTCCACGCGGCCGCCCCGTATCTCTCCGGGGACTTCGTCGACGAGAACTTCGCCTTCTACGGCACGACCCTGCAGGGCACCGACGAGCTGCGTCCTCGCTGGAAACGCGGCGTGAGCTTCGTCGAGGGCGCGATGGGCGAGGCGATCGGCAAGATCTACGTGCGCAGCGAGTTCCCGCCCTCCTCCAAGGAGCGGATGACCGAGCTGATCGGGAACCTCATCGAGGCGTACCGCCGCTCCATCAGCGAGCTGACCTGGATGAGCGAGGAGACCAAGAAGCGCGCACACGAGAAACTCGACGCCTTCACACCGAAGATCGGTCATCCGGAGACCTTCCGCGACTACTCGTCCCTCTCGGCCGACCCGGACGATCTGCTGGGCAACGCCCGCCGTTCGCTCTCCTTCGCGATGGATCGCGAGTTGGAGAAGATCGGGCAGCCCATCGACCGCGACGAGTGGTACATGACCCCTCAGACGGTGAACGCCTACTACAACCCGACGATGAACGAGATCGTGTTCCCCGCCGCGATCCTGCAGTGGCCGTTCTTCTCCCCCGACGCCGACGATGCCGTCAACTACGGCGCCATCGGAGCGGTGATCGGCCACGAGATCGGCCACGGTTTCGACGACCAGGGCTCGCAGTACGACGGCACGGGCGCCCTCCGTAACTGGTGGACCGATGACGACCGCGCGGCCTTCGAGCAGCTCACCGGCTCGTTGATCGCCCAGTACGACGAGCTCTCGCCGGAGAATGCGGACGGCCAGACCGTCAACGGAGCGCTGACGATCGGCGAGAACATCGGCGACCTCGGCGGCCTCGGCATCGCCTACCGGGCCTACCTGATCGCCCGCGGCGACACCGCGCCGGAGCCGATCGACGGTCTCACCGACGTGCAGCGCTTCTTCCTGGCCTGGGCGCAGGCCTGGCAGAGCAAGGTGCGCCCGGCCGAGACCATCCGCCGCCTGACCGTCGACCCGCACTCCCCGCCGGAGTTCCGCTGCAACCAGGTCGTGCGCAATATCGACGCCTTCTACGACGCCTTCGGGGTCACCGAGGACGACGACCTCTGGCTCGACCCCGCCGATCGCGTCACCATCTGGTGAAACCGGTGTTCAGCCGATGAGATAGACGATGCCGTTTCCGGCGCGGGCGGTATCGACGACGAAGTGCTGGACCCGGGTGAGAAAGGCCATCACGCCGGCGATCTCCTCATCACGGAACATCGCGCACACGTCCTTCTCCCCCACTAGCACCAGATCCGCGGCGATCTCCGACACCTCGTCCGGCTCCAGTACACGGATACAGGGCACCCACGATGCATCGTCACCTGGATGTCGTGCGTCCCCCGCGAACAGCCGAGAGGAGGGGCGCGGCTCAGCGCCGCCCGTGGTCAACCGGTACAGCTGGCGCCGGCGCTGGTCCAGCCCGACGATCGAGCCATCGGACCGGCTGGCACCGCCGGTCGACGCGTCGGCCGACAGGAACAGACTCGGATCGTGCCGCGCGAGGCCGATGAAGTGCGGCTCTACCTGGTAGGCGTGATAGCGGATTCCCATGGCGAAAGGTGACGGCCGCACCACCGCCGCGGTGGCGCTGACACGGATCTGTGGACGGCCAGAGGGCCCAGGAGATCTGTGGACCTCCCGTGTGGTGTGGTCTCGATACGGTCGCTCGCGGAGCGAGCTCCCTACTCGACCACCGAGGGGGCGCGGCGAGCTTCCTGCTCGACTACCGAGGGGTCGGCGCAGGGCGAGCTTCCTACTCGACCACCGAGGGGTCGGCGCAGGAGGAGTTCGTCCACCAGTCGCCCAGCAGCGCGATGGCTTCGTCACCGAGCGGATTGACCCCGGGCCCCTTGGCCAGCGAGTGGCCCACCAGCACGTGCAGGCACTTCACGCGGGTCGGCATGCCGCCGGCGGTGATCCCGTCGATCTCCTCGACATGCCCCAGCGCCTCGCGCTCGGCCAGATACGACTCATGGGCTGATCGATAGGCGGCCGCGAGATCAGCGTCCTCGGTGAGCCGCTGCGACATCTCGGCCATCAGGCCGGAGGCTTCCAAGGTGCCGATGGCACCGGCCAGCCGCGGACAGGTCAGGTAGTAGAGCGTGGGGAACGGAGTGCCATCGGGAAGTCGCGGCTCGGTCTTGACCACATTCGGGTGCCCGGACGGACAGCGCGACGCCACCTCGACGATGGCCCGCGGCGGCCGGCCCAACTGCTCGGCGATCGTCGTCAGGTCGTCATCGCTCAGGGTCACGGATTCTCCAGTACGTCGTCGGGACGCGCCTCTTCCTGCGGATCCGGCGGGTTGCCGGCCTGTTCGACGCTCCCCCACAGTTTGCCGTACCAGGGGTCGTCGGCGGCCGCGGGAGGCTCCTCCAGACGGCCCACCTCGCCCTGCAGCTGGCCGTCGATACCGACGACGCGGTAGCCGACCTCGCCCGGCAGCACCCACCCGAAGCGATCCCGTGCCTGTTGCTTGATGAACGCCGGGTCGTCCCAGCGGTCGATCTCGTCGTGGAGATCGTCGATATCCTGCTCGGCCTGTCGGTTCGCGGCCTTCAACGCCCCGATCTCGCTGCGCTGCTGCCACCAGGCGTGCACCGTGGTGGTGTACGAGGCCACCAGCAGCACGACCACCGCCAACAGGATGATGGCGCGAGCGGTGAACCGCGTTCCCGACGACGGCGGGGCGGAAGGACGCGCCGCCGCCGCGGGGCGACGCGGAGCACTCGTGGTGCTCCGCGTCGCACCCGCCGGTGGCTTGGTCCGGCGCGAGCCGGAAGCCGATCCGCGGGCTGGAGGTCGTCGGGACGCGGCCATCGGCCTCAGCGCGTCAGGCGCGGGAACGCCGACGCACCGGCGTACGCGGCGGCGGGGCCGAGGAGCTCCTCGATCCGCAGCAGCTGGTTGTACTTGGCGACACGGTCGGAACGGGCGGGGGCGCCGGTCTTGATCTGACCGCAGTTGGTCGCCACCGCGAGGTCGGCGATCGTGGTGTCCTCGGTCTCGCCCGAACGGTGGCTCATCATGCACGTGAAGCCCGCGCGATGAGCCAGGTCGACGGCGTCGAGGGTCTCGCTCAACGAGCCGATCTGGTTGACCTTGACCAGCAGCGAGTTGGCGGCGCCCTCCGCGATACCTCGCGAGAGACGCTCGACATTGGTGACGAACAGATCGTCGCCGACCAGCTGGACCTTGTCGCCCAGCTCGGAGGTGATGGTCGTCCAGCCGCTCCAGTCCTCCTCGTTGAGGGGGTCCTCGATCGACACGATCGGGTAGGACGCGACGAGCTCGGCGTAGTACGCGGTCATCTGCTCCGCGCTGCGGGACTCGCCCTCGAAGGTGTAGACGCCGTCGGACTCGAACTCGCTCGCGGCGACATCCAGCGCGAAGGCGATGTCGGTGCCGACGGTGAGACCGGTCTTCTCGACGGCCTTGGCGATGTAGTCGAGCGCAGCCCGGTTCGAGGACAGATTGGGGGCGAAGCCGCCCTCGTCGCCGAGGCCGGTGGAAAGGCCCTCCTCGTGGAGGACGGCCTTGAGCGCGTGATAGACCTCGGTGCCCTGGCGCAACGCCTCGGCGAAGGTCGGCGCGCCGATGGGGGCGATCATGAACTCCTGGACGTCCACATTGGAGTCCGCATGCGCACCGCCGTTGAGGATGTTCATCATCGGCACCGGCAGGACGTGCGCGTTGGGGCCGCCGACATAGCGGAAGAGCGGCAGGACGGCCGACTCCGCGGCGGCCTTGGCGATCGCCAGGGAGACGCCGAGGATGGCGTTGGCCCCGAAGGTGGCCTTGTTGGGGGTGCCGTCGAGCTCGATCATGACCGAGTCGATCGCGCGCTGGTCGTCGGCGTCGAAATCGCGCAGCGCATCGGCGATGGGGCCGTTGACGGCCTCGACCGCCTTGAGCACGCCCTTGCCGCCGTAACGGTCGCCGCCGTCGCGCAGCTCCACGGCCTCGAACTGGCCCGTCGAGGCACCCGAGGGGACCGCCGCGCGGCCGATCGTGCCGTCGTCGAGCGCGACCTCGACCTCGACGGTCGGGTTGCCTCGCGAGTCGAGGATTTCACGTGCGCCGATGGCATCGATGGTGGCCAAGGCCGTCTCCTGGGGTGTGAGGGTGGGGTCCGACTGCTCTCAGCCTAGCGCGTCGCCCACCCCGGAAGCGGCCGCCTGTCAGGCGCGTTCGGCGTGCCGGCGCGCGGCCTGCTTCAATGCCAGATCCGGATCGATCCCCTCGACCCGCGCCTCCGCGACGAGTGCGAGCAGCCGATCGCCGAGGTCGTCGCTCGCATCGAGGTCGATCCCGGTGCGTGCGAGCACCTTCTCGGCGTAGAGCAGTGCCGGCAGCTGCTCGGGGATGCCCTCGAGGGCGCTCGTGCGCTGCTGCCGTTCTGCTTTGAGACGCTGCCAGTTCGCGTCGACCTCGGCCGCCGAGCTCACCACGACATCGCCGAAGACATGTGGATTGCGATGGACGAGCTTGTCGCGGATCCCCTCGGCGACCTCGTCGATCCCCCAGCCCTCACCATCGGAGCGGGCGATCTCGGCATGGAACACGACCTGCATGAGCAGATCGCCGAGCTCCTCGCGCAGATGCTCGCTGTCCCCTGCATCGAGCGCCTCGAGCGTCTCGTACGCCTCCTCGATCAGATAGCGGCGCAGGGAGGTGTGCGTCTGCTGCTGCGTCCAGGGGCATTCGGCGCGCAACCGCGCCATCACCTCGATCAGGTCGTGCACAGGGTCATCGGTCATGCCGAGCAGCTCAGCGCCTCGGGAAGCTCCTGGCCCTCGAGCACCGGACCCGCGACCGACAACGACCCCGACGGTGCCACGACCTCGCCGATGCCCTCCATGCCGAACCGGGGATCGATCGAGAGGTCCATGGAGTCGGCCTCCGCGCGGAGGATCTCCTGTCCGATCTGCCCGAGCTCCTGCTCGCTGAGGTCGTCGGCCTCGTCGCCGAGCTGCCGCCGGGCCAGCTCCATGGCCACGGCGAGCGCACGCTCGTTGCGCTTGATCGTCGAGACGACCAGATCGGTCTGGTCGCCGAAGACCTGTCGCGCCTGGGCCAGGTCGGAGCGATCGAGTTCCGCCACGGTGATCGAGATGTCCTCGCGCTCGGCCACCTGCTCGGCGACGGATTCGAGGATCAGCAGCGAGAGCGCTCCCCGGCGCACCTCGGCACCGGGGATCGAGGTCGTTCCCTGTGCGGCGGCGTTCTGCGCCGCCAGCGTGCAGTAGCCCTCGGTGACCTCATCGGCCTCGTTCATCGAGATCCGCTCATCCCCGACGACTGCGGCATTGCCGCTGTGCACCGACCCGCATCCGGTCAGGACGAGACCTGCGACAACCAGCAGAGCCAGACGACACCGGACGGTCATGGAACCTCCTCATACCCACAGGACGAGCCCAGCCTACCCATGACCTGGGTCACGTCGTGTGCGCCCATGGGCGGTGAGCCATCACGCACCTCGACCGTGGGCGGTGAGCCATCACGCACTTTCAGCATCGGGGTGCGTGATAACTCACCGCCCGTCGCGTTCGAGGCACTAGCGTGACCCTATGTCGTATGCGCAGACGCCTATCCTGGCGAGCGATTTCGTCGTATTAGAGCCCTTGGCCGGGGCGCACCACGACGACCTCGTAGAAGCGGTACACGTCGACGACCTCTGGCGGACCTGGTACACCCACATCCCCTCCCCTGAAGACATGGGGGACGAGATCGAACGCCGACGCGAGCGGCAGGCCGCCGGCGAGATCGCCGCCTGGGCCGTGGTCGATCCGGCGAACGACAGGGCCGTCGGCATGACGACCTACCTCAACCTCGATCCCGCCAACCGCCGACTGGAGATCGGATCGACCTGGCTCGGCCGCAGTGCGCAGGGCACTGCGATCAATCCGGCGGCGAAGCTCCTGCTGCTGGAGCGGGCGTTCACCGATCTGGGCTGCATCGCCGTGGAGTTCCGCACCCACTGGCACAACCGTCAGTCACGCGCGTCGATCGCGAAGCTGGGAGCGAAACAGGACGGGATCCTGCGCCAGCACACCATCGTCGAGAACGGCACCATCCGCGACACCGTGGTGTTCTCCATCCTCGACAGCGAGTGGCCCACCGTCCGTTACGGACTCACCGAGCGCCTCGCCGCATACGCCCGCGCGGTGGACGCGTCGGGCACCGCGCGCTGAGGGGTCTCACCCCCGGTTCCTTCGCTCCCGATCAGGTTCGCGCACATCCTCCTGGACGAAGGATGTGTTTCTGTGGTTGCCATAGCGACCGCGGAAGCACATCGTGCGTCGGCCAGACTCGCCCTCTCCTCATGGGCGGTGAGCCATCACGCCCTTCAGCGTCGGAGTGCGTGATAACTCACCGCCCACACGTCGGGCTAGCCGGTGATGGTGTCGAGCGCGGTCTCGACCCAGGCGATCAGCTCGCGATCGCGCAAGGGCTTGCCACCGACCGGCGCGGTCTTCGGATGCGGCAACAGCGCCACGCCCGCGGCCTGCTTGTAGACGCTCTTGGGATACACCCGAGCGAGACGCATCTGCGACGACTCCGGCAGCGTGACCGATGAGAACCGGATATTCGAGCCCGCCGACGTGATCTCGCTGAGCCCCGACTCGCGCACCGTGACCCGCAGCCTGGCGACATCCAACAGGACCTCGACCGGATCGGGCGGAGTGCCGTAACGGTCGGCCAGCTCAGCGCGCAGCTCCTCGACGTCGTCGGCCGACCGGACCCCGGCGAGACGCTTGTACATCTCCAGCCGCAACCGCTCACTCGGCACATAGTCGTGCGGCAGGTGCGCTTCGATCGGCAGCTCGATCTTGACCTCGCGCTCCGGCTCCTCCTCGCCGCGGAACTCCGCGACCGCCTCGCCGACCAGCCGCACGTACAGGTCGAACCCGACATCGGCGATATGACCCGACTGCTCACCGCCCAGCAGATTGCCGGCACCGCGGATCTCCAGATCCTTCATCGCCACCGCCATGCCACCGCCGAGCTCCGAATGCTGCGCGATCGTCGAGAGCCGATCGTGTGCGGTCTCCGTGAGCGGCTTCTCCGGCGGATACAGGAAGTAGGCGTACGCCCGCTCACGGCCACGACCCACGCGGCCACGCAACTGATGGAGCTGCGAGAGGCCGAACATGTCCGCGCGCTCGATGATCATCGTGTTCGCATTCGATACGTCCAGCCCCGACTCGACGATCGTCGTGCAGACCAGGACATCGAACTTCTTCTCCCAGAAGTCGAGCATCACGCTCTCGAGCTGCTGCTCGCTCATCTGCCCGTGTGCTGTGGCGACCCGCGCCTCCGGCACCAGATCGCGCAGATGCTGCGCCACCTTGTCGATGCTCTTGACCCGGTTGTGGATGTAGAACACCTGGCCCTCGCGCAGCAGCTCACGGCGGATCGCGGCGATCACCTGACGGTCCTCATAGGCGCCGACGAAGCTGAGCACCGGGTGCCGCTCCTCGGGGGGCGTGGCGATCGTGCTCATCTCCCGGATACCCGTGATCGCCATCTCGAGGGTCCGCGGGATGGGCGTCGCCGACATGCTCAACACGTCGACCGAGGCGCGCAGGTGCTTCAGTGCCTCCTTGTGCTCGACGCCGAAGCGCTGCTCCTCGTCGACGATGATGAGCCCGAGATCCTTGATCCGGATACCCGGCTGCAACAGCCGGTGCGTGCCGATGACCAGATCCACCGTGCCCTCGGCCAGCCCTTCGAGGGCCGCCTGCGACTCCTTCTCGGTCTGGAAACGCGACAACGGCTTGATCGTCACGGGGAACTGTCCGAACCGTTCGGCGAAGGTCGCATAGTGCTGCTGCACCAACAAGGTCGTCGGCACCAGCAGCACCACCTGCTTGCCGTCCTGGATCGCTTTGAAGGCCGCCCGCACGGCGATCTCGGTCTTGCCGTAGCCGACGTCACCGCATACGAGGCGGTCCATCGGCACCACGCGCTGCATGTCGCGCTTGACATCGTCGATCGTCGACAACTGGTCGGGCGTCTCCATGTAGGGGAAGGCGTCCTCGAGTTCTCGCTGCCACGGCGTATCGGGTCCGAAGGCGTGTCCCTGGGTGGACTGTCGCGCCGCATACAACTTGATGAGCTCGCCGGCGATCTGCCGAACCGCCTTGCGCGCCTTGTTCTTGCGCTGCGTCCAGTCGCTGCCGCCGAGGCGGTCCAGGGTGGGGGCCTCGCCGCCCACATAGCGGCTGACCAGATCCAGCTGGTCCATGGGCACGAACAGTCGATCCGGCGGCTGGCCCCTCTTGCCCGGTGCGTACTCGATCACCAGGTACTCGCGCGCGGCCCCCTGCACGACCCGCTGGATCAGCTCGACGTATCGGCCGACACCATGCTGCTCGTGCACGACGGGGTCCCCCGCCGAGAGCTCCAGGGGATCGACCTGCTTGCGACGGCGCACCGGCATCTTGCGCTCGGTGCGGTCGGCCACCTTCTGCCCGACGAGATCGTCATAGGTGAGCAGCACCAGGCCGAGCTTCTCCGCGACGAAGCCCTCGCTGAGCTCCGCGACGGCGACCTGCACCGTCTTGGAGCCATCCTTCGTCGGCTCGAGCCGCTCCACGGCCCGACCCGCGATATCGTGCTCGGCGAGCCACTCGAGCGACCGCGTCACCTGGCCCGGGCCCGGGACGGTCAGCAGTACCTCGTGTCCCTCCCCCAGCCAGCGGCGGACATCGGCCACCGCCGCGTCCATGTCTCCGCGGTACAAGGGGGCCGGGTCGACCGCCGCGGAAGCATCGTCACCGATACCGAAGGGACCGATCGCCCCCCACGGATGTCCCGCGCGGACCGTGTGGTCGCGCACGTCATCGAGCTCCTTGAAGGCGGCCGATCCAAGATCGATCGGTGACTCGCCCCCGGTCGCCGCCGCCGCCCAGGAGGCCGCCAGGAACTCCTCACTCGTGGCGACCAGGTCATGGGCCCGTGCCCGCACCCGTTCGGGGTCGCACACGAGGACGGTCGATGACGCGGGCAGGAGATCGACGAGGAGCTCCATCTCGCCCACGAGCACCGGGGCGAGCGACTCCATGCCCTCGACCGCGTGCCCCTCGGCGAGCTTGGTGAACAGCTCGGCCAGACCGGGCTGCTGCACAGCGAGCCGGGCCGCGCGCTCGCGCACCTCGTCGGTCAGCAGCAGCTCACGACACGGCGGCGCCCAGAGCCGGTCCACCGCTTCGACCGTGCGCTGATCGGCGACCGCGAAGTGGCGGATCTCGTCGACGGTGTCGCCCCAGAACTCCACGCGCAACGGGTGCTCCTCCGTGGGCGGGAAGACATCGACGATGCCACCGCGGACAGCGAACTCTCCGCGTCGCTCGACGAGGTCGACACGCGTGTACGCGGCCGCGGCCAGGCGCGCCACCACGACGTCCAGCTCGATGTCCTGGCCGGCACGCAGCTCGACCGGTTCGAGATCGGCGAGCCCCTTGACCTGAGGTTGAAGGACCGATCGCACCGGCGCCACCACGACGCGAGGGCGATCCGCGCCGCCGTGGACGAGGTGTCGCAGGACCGCCAGACGCCGCCCGACGGTGTCCGACCGTGGAGAGAGCCGCTCGTGCGGCAACGTCTCCCAGGCCGGGAAGTAGGCGATGTGATCGGGCTCGTCGACCAGGCAACGCAGATGATCGACGAGATCCTCGGCATCGCGTGCGGTCGCGGTGACCACGAGGACGGTGGCGGCATCGCGCACGAGGGCGGTGCTCACGAAGGGATAGAGGGCTTCGGTCCCGGTGATCTGGAACTCGAGCGAGCCGGCGTCGCGTGCGGCGACGGCTGCCGCGATCGCCGGTTCGTGCGCCATCGCAGCGGCGAGGGGGGCCTGAGAGGAGGGGGAGGTCATCATGTCCAGATTACTCAGCCGGCCTCAGGATGCTCGGGCGACCGCCGCTGGAAGCCGTCCGTGGGAGCCCCGTCACGCGCGCCCCGGCCGGTGGAGGTAGGCCATCAACCTCATCGAGCATCGATAGGGTTGATGGCCTACCTCCCACGCGGACGAAAGGTTGATGGCCTACCGCTGGGCGGGGGCGCGTGGATCAGCGGTTGAAGTCGCTCTGCGTCGCGACCAGGCCACGGGTGATGAGAGACTCGATGGCATCGGCCGCCTCTTCGACATGGACGCCGACCTCCTTGCGCTCGGTCGACGAGAATGGCTTGAGCACGTAGTCGTGGACGGGCTGGCGTCCCGGGGGACGGCCGATGCCCACGCGCACGCGGTAATAGTCACCGGTACCGATGGACTGGCGGATCGACTTGAGCCCGTTGTGGCCGTTGTCGCCACCGCCGAACTTCAGCCGCAACATCCCGAAATCGATGTCGAGCTCGTCATGGATGACCACGAGATGGTCGGGCTCGATGTCGTAGTACGCCAGGAGCGATGCGACCGGCCCGCCGCTCTCGTTCATATACGAGCGCGCCCGCCCCAGCACCACCCGCTCGCCCTGGAGACGTCCTTCGACCACCTCGGCCCGCCGGCCCTTGTGGGCGGAGAAACGACCGCCGACGCGCTCGGCGAGCGCGTCGGCGACGAAGTACCCGATGTTGTGCCGGGTGGCGGCGTACGTGGGCCCCGGGTTGCCGAGGCCCACGATCAGCCAGGTCATTCCTCGTCTGCGGCGGGAGCCTGGGCCTCCTCGTCGGTGATCGCACCGACCTCGGGCTCCGGCTCGTCGTGCTCGATGCCGGCCTCGGCCTCGGCCTCTTCCAGCTCGGCCTCGACTTCCGCGGCGGTCGGGGCATGCGTCACGTTGACGATCAGCAGCTCGGGCTCGCTCGCGAGCTCGACACCCGAGGGCAGCGTCAGATCGGCGGCGGTGATCTGCGAACCGGCCTGCAGGCCCTCGATCGACGCCTCGAGCTCGGACGGCAGGTGCGTGGCCTCGGCCTCGATCGACACCGACGCGTTCTCGGTGACGACCATGGCATCGGGGCCGGGCTCGCCGACGACATTGACGGGGACCTCGACGACGACCTTCTCGCCACGCTTGACGATCAGCAGGTCGGCATGCTCGAGGAAGCCCTTCAGCGGGTCACGCTGGACCTGCTTCGGGATCACGAGGTGCTTCTCGGAGCCCAACTCGATCGAGAGCAGCGGGTTCGGCTTCTTCAGGGCGAGCATGAGGTCATGGCCCGGCAGGGTCACGTGCACCGGATCGGTGCCGTGACCGTAGAGGACTGCGGGCACCTTGGCGCTACGGCGGATGCGGCGGGCGGCGCCCTTGCCGAACTCGGTGCGGGTTTCGGCGGCGATCTTGATCTCGGCCACGGGGGTGATGCTCCTCAGCAGACGTCGTTCACTTCAGGTCTCGGCGGCCGCCCGGCGCATGGTCGGCACAGCGCTCAAGGAGCGCCACGTCGATCACGGCTACGAGGTAGCCCTCGCCGAGGCAACCCCGCGAGTCTACCGCACGGGTCGAGGCCCGTGAAATCGGTCCACGCCGCGACCCCGAATACGCCCCCGCCGAGCCGCTCGCTCTGCCACAATCGGAGCCGAGGAACCGCGTTTCCGGAACGCGGTGGGAGACAACGATGGCCAACGTGAACACCGCACCGTCCTGGCACGCCCCGCACGCGGGCTTCATTCGCGTGCTCGTCGTCCTGTTCACAATCGCCGCACTCGTCGTCATCGCCATGACGCTGGCCTATCCGGGACCCGATCCACACACCATCGTCCTGGTCTCCGCCGGCATCTCGCTCGTCGCCCTGAACATCGTCGCCTTCACACTCCCCTGGGGGCGGCTGCCGCGACGCCACACCTTCTGGCTGGCGCTCGCGCAGCTGGTCATCACGATCCTGCTCGCCGGGACGCTGTACCAGACCAACAACGCCATCCCGCTGCTCGCGCTGATCCCCGTGCTGTGGATCGCCTTCCAGCTCGACTGGCCGCACACGATCGCGATCATCGTGGCGCTCGGACTCGGTTGCATCGCCTTCTGGCTGATCGTGGAACCGATGCCGAGCCGCCCACGCGTCATCGTGGCGATCAGCGTCTTCTACTTCGTGGTCGCCTCGCTCGCCATCCTCACGCAGGCCAATGCCGATGCCCTGCGCAGATCGCGGGCCATCGCCGAAGAGGCCTGGCGCTCCCAGCAGGACGCCCTCGCGAGCGCCGAGAGCAATGCCGCGGTGATGCGGGCGATCGCACACGGCGTGGATGCGGCCGTCTTCTTCGCCTCGCAGGACCGGTCCTCGACCTTCGCGAACCAGCGGGCGCAGGAGCTGGGACGCCGGATGGGCGTCTCCGCGCAGGACCCCACCTGGGCCGGCCACGAGGTCTACGGACCGGATCGCGTCACCCCCATCCCACCGGAGGACCAGTTGCTGCCCCGGGCTCTGCAGGGCGAGTACGCGACGGAGTCGCTGCAGTGGGTGGGTGAACCCGGAGCGCAGCACGCGGTGTCGGTGTCCTCGCTACCGGCCGTGACCGAGGCGGGCGAGCAGGTCGGAGCCGTCATCGTCGCGCACGACATCACCAATCTGGTGGAGGCGCTGCACGCCGCGGAGTCCTTCAGCGCCACCGTCGCGCACGAGCTGCGTACACCGTTGACATCGATCGTCGGCTATCTGGACCTGCTGGAGACCGATGACCTGGACGAGACCGGCCGCGAGTTCCTGCGCCGCGCCCAGCAGGGGGTCACGAGCCTGTCGGCCAAGCTGCGCGAGCTGCTCGAGCCTTTCGAGGTCGCGGGGGCCTCCCCCACGTTCTCCTTCATCGACGTCGTCGATCTCCTGCGCCGGCGTGTGAACCACTGGCGCGAGAGCGCCGGCACACGCGGCATCGTCATCGAGGGCCCGGACGGCTCATCGCGCCTGCAGGTGCCGCTCGACCGCGAGCTCGCCGAGCGCATGGTCGACGCGGTCCTGTCCAATGCCGTCAAGTTCAGCGCCTCGGGCGGCCGCATCGAGGTAGCGGTCGACACGCACGAGAACTCCGCTCGGATCACCGTGACCGACCACGGCCTCGGCATGACCCGCGAGGAGACACGGCACGCCTTCGAGCGGTTCTACCGCGCACCGACCGCGATCCGTCGCGCGCTGCCCGGCTTCGGTCTCGGACTCGCCACGGCCCTCTCGATCGCTCAGGCTCATGGGGGCACGATCCGGCTCGAGAGCGCGGCCGGCGCGGGGACCACCGCCATCGTCGAGATCTCCTTGACCCAGGTCGGCGTCGCGGCACGAGGCTCTTCATGATCCCCGGTCAGCTGAGAGCCCGCGTCGACCGGGACTTCCGCCGAGTCGTCATCTCACCGCGAGCGATCGTGCACTGGCAGTTCCTCTTCGTCCTCACCGTGGCGCTGCCGTTCTTCGCCACGATCGCGGTCCGACCGGACTTCACCGAATCGACGACGCTGCTGGTCGGCGCGCTGATCATCATCGGCGCCACGACCGTGGCGGGGCTCTTCCCCTGGCGGCAGTCCAACAGCCGGTGGGCTCTGCTGCTCGCGATCGTCGATGTGCCGGGCGTCCTGCTGCTCTACATCCCCACCCCAGGGGCAGGCTTCTCGATGTTGGTGGTGCTCCCGGTGGTCTGGGTCGCCATCGCCTTCGGCGGCCTGGTGGCGACCCTCATGGTCGCCGCCTCCATCATCGCTCTCTGGACCGCCTGGTGGACCCAGGCGCAGGTGGCCGAGGTCCAGCTGATCGGAGGCATCCCGGCCACCGCCGCGGTGACCTCGCTGATCGTGCTCAGCGCCGTGGCGGCCTACCAGACCAATCGCGTCGCCTCGGCCCGACGCGGGCTGCTGCACCGCCAGTCCGATGCCTTCTCCCGCGCGCTCGAACGCGCGAGCCTGCAGGAGCGCTTCACGTCCTCGGTGCTCGACTCCCTCGATCTCGCTGTGTTCTCCTTCGACGCCGACGGCGGTCTGCGCACAGCCAATCGCAGCGCCTGGCTACTCCTCCGCCACCTGGGCGGCACGCGCTTCGAGGCCGCGCTCTCGGACTACGAGATCGACTACGGCTCCCCGATCTTCGCACCGGACGGCCCCATCGGTCGCGCGCTCCAGGGTGAGCAGGTCGACGGTGAGACCACCTGGGTCGGCGGTGCGCAACCGATCGCCATCGAGTGGACCAGCCAGTTCCTCCGCGGCGACGACGGCTCGACCGAGAATGTCATCGTGCTCGCCCGTGACGTCACCAGCCAGCTGCGCGCCCAGGCCGACCGCGACGAGCTCGTCACCTCCGTCAGCCATGAGTTCCGCACGCCGTTGACCTCCATCCTGGGCTATCTCGAGCTCGCCCTCGACGAGCCGGGCGTGCCGGCCGTCCCGCGCGAGATGGTCGAGGTGGCCCTCAAGAACACCGAACGGCTCCTCACCCTCTCGAACGACTTCCTCGCCGCCCGCTCTCCCTCGGGGAGGTCGGGGATGGTGCTCACGATGGAACCGTGCCGGCCCTCGGCGATCGTCGAGGACGCCATCACCGCCGTCCGCCCGCAGGCGATCGCCCGATCCATCGCCATCGTCGTGGGTCCACTGCCCGATATCGTCCTCGACGCCGATCCGCTGCGCATCCGCCAGGTCATCGACAATGTGCTGACCAATGCCGTCAAGTACAACGTGGAGAGCGGCCGGATCTTCGTCGACGCCGTCCTCACCGACACCGGTCACTACGCGTTGTCGATCCGCGACACCGGTCGCGGCATGAGCGCCCACGACGCCGAACGGGTCTTCGACCGCGGCTATCGGTCCGCTGCGGCCCGCGACTCCGCCGTGGGCGGGTCGGGACTCGGACTGGACATCAGTCGACAGATCATCGAGTCCCACGCCGGAACGATGGCTTTGAGCAGCGTGCCCGGGGAGGGGACGACCGTGTCGATCACCCTCCCCACGGGCGCACCCGATGGGAGACACGCATGAACCCGTACCACGCCGTCGCCGTGGGAGCACTCGTCGTGGGTGCCACCGTGACCGTCGTCTTCATCCTCTCCGCGATCCTCACCCACGCCACCCGCGCGGCCCGGATCCTGGCCGTCGCCCAGTTCGTGTTCAGCGCGAGCATGGTCGTCTACGTCTCATGGACCAGCGAGACCTCTCCCAGCAGATTCGCCGGAGCGGCGGCGATCGGCGGCGCGGCCATCGCCGTGACGCTGTTGTGGTCGGGCATCCGGCTGTTCCACGACCGCTCACCCCGGCTCGAGATGGGCGCGGGAGCGGCACTGCTGATCGTCGCGGCGGCGGTCCTCGAGGGCTATGTGGACGGTGCCCTCGTCGTCACCGCCGGCGCTCTCGTCACCATGGCGGCCGCGATCGCGATGATCTACGAGCTCCAGATCGGCTCGTGGGCGCAGCACCCGGTGACCCGGATCTTCCAGGGCTATCTCGCCTCATGCGTCCCATCGGCCATCTGGTGGACGATCGTCGCCTGGCAAGGCACGGCGCGCATCGAGTCGGCCCTCGTCGGCTTCACCGTGGTGCAGACGGTGGCGGCGATCGTGCTCGTCCAGCTGCTGCGCGAACGCGGCAAGGCCGGGGGGTTCACGACCTCGGAGTCGGAGAACCCTCTCGCGGACCTCGACGTGCTGTCACCGCAGTCGTTCCGGTTCGCCGCACAGGGCCGCTTGAACAGGGTGACCCTCGTCGGGGGACACGCCTGCTTCCTGCTGATCAGCATCGAGGATCTGCGCGCGCTCAACTCGGCCTTCGGCCGATCGCTCGGCGATGATGCCGTCCGCAAGCTCGCCGAGACCGTGCGAGCCCATGTCCCGCCGTGGGCGCCCATCGGACACCTGGGCGCCGGCAACTTCGCCGTCCTCGCCCCGGCGACCTCACCGCAGAGCGCCCACGCGATCGTCAGCGACATCGAGGACTCGCTACTGACGTCCCGCACCGCGACGGTCATGGGCGTCCGCATCGGCGCCGTCTACGGAGTCGCCGACACCTTCTCGGCGACCCCGGAGTACGGAGCCCTGCTCGAACAGGCGATCACCTCGATGGCCGCGACGGCCGCCGAGTTGAAGACCACCCTTCTTGAGCAGAGATTAGGCAAATCCTGAGGCAATTCGACAGCCGGCCGTGAGCCGGCCGCGCCATGATCAGCCCATGGAGTTCAACGATCCGTTCGTCGACGGCGACACCGCTGCCCTCACCGGCCAGGTGACCGTCCCGGACGATCCGCGCGATCTGGTCACCGCCCGCGCGATGGTGGGCTGTGTCGTCCCGGCCTACAACGAGGGAGCGACGATCTCCGCGGTGCTCGACTCCCTGCTGACTCAGACCCGTCCTCCGGATGTCATCCATGTCGTGGTCAACAACACCACCGACGACACGGTGGAGGTCGCGAGCCACTATGCGGGCGTGCACGCGCGGATGACCGCCGAGGGTGAGCAGGTGGTCGAGGTCTTCGTCCACGACATCGGCGAGAACCCCGACAAGAAGGTCGGCGCTCTCAACTACGGCTTCTTCCTCGTCGAGGGCTACGACTTCCTGCTGGGCGTCGATGGCGACACCACGCCCGAGCCGACCGCCGTCGCCGATCTCCTCGCGGAGATCCAGAGCGACCATCGCATCGGCGGCATCTCGGCGATCTACTCGATCGACGACACCGCGCTGAACAGCCCGATGGAGAAGTTCCTCATCGCCGGCCAGCGCGCCCAGTTCGCCGCGTTCAACATGCAGAACCTGCTGCGCGGCCGCAACATGGCCGTGCTCGGCGGGCAGTTCTCCATCTTCTCGGTCCCGGCGCTCCGCGATGTCATGCGGCACACGCACCAGCAGGCACCCTGGGTCAAGGACAGCGAGGTCGAGGACTCGCTGCTGTCGCTGCAGATCAAGAGCGCCGGCTACCTCACCAAGATCAGCGCGACCGCCCGCGCCCACGTCGGCGGGATGACGAACCTGCGCGCACTCGACGGTCAGCAGGTCAAGTGGAACTTCGGCGCCATCGAACTGATGTGGCCCGGACAACGCGGCGACACCAAGGGGCAGCCCTTCCACCCGAATCTGCGGCTGCGCTGGTTCGAGCACTTCTCGATGGTGCTGAACATCATCACCCGCTTCCTCTTCGTCACGCTGTTGATCTGCTCGCTGTGGATCGACGCCTTCGTCTTCCAGTGGTGGTGGCTCATCCCGCCGACCGCCGCCATCGTGCTGAACATGCGGGTGGCGCGCTCGATGCACTACCGCAACAAACGTGACACGCTCTTCGCCCTACTGCTCTTCCCTGCCGAGTTCTACATGTGGATCCGGATCGGGCACTTCGTGCGGGCCTGGACGAAGTTCTTCAGCCGTCAACAGACCGACAACTGGGCGGCGCAGGCTCGGGCCGAACGTGGAGCCGGACAGGCCTACCTGCTGCCCTATCTGGTCGCCCTCGGCCTGATCGCCATCGTCATCGGCGTCTGGAGCCAGCTGTCGCTGGGCACGCAGAGCGATCTCCTCGCCTATGGATGGCCCGTCCTCGGGGTCATCACCATCGCCCAGACCGCTTGGATGGGCATCAAGATCCTTCGCAACTATCGTGGCTTCACGGTCTGAGCACCGCGACCCATCGAACAGGAGTCCCGTGAACGCCTTCTTCCGCCGCCTCGCCCTGGCCGGCTGCGCCCTCACCCTGCTCGTCGTGCTCTCGGCCTGCGGACTGTTCCCCGGCGGCGACGACGCCGACTCGCCGACACCGTCCCCCAGCGCGGCGGCATCGGAGCGCGAATTCGACTCGGAGTTCACGCACGACGGCACCTTCCAGTCGCACAATACGACCAGCGATGTCGACTACGTCTTCACCATCTGGCCGACCAAGTCGACCCCGCGCACGAACGATTGGTATCCCCTGGGCGACAAGAACTTCTCGTTCACCTTCCAGGCCTACGACATGAGCCGCGACTTCCGCGATCCCTTCTCCACCAAACGACAGACCTTCCTGCAGCACGTCAAGGTGACATCCACGATCACCACCGAGTCCGGCAATGTGACCGACGGGCCCTACACGCTCGACGCGACCGCCGCGGCGATCACCTTCGATCCCGAGCCGGTCAGCAACCAGTGGGGCATGCTCGTGACCTCGCCCAAGGGATCCTTCGAGCTGCGCAACCAGACGATCGGCGATCTGCCCGAGGACACGATCGGCATCACGCTGCGCTTCGAGGCGACCGTGTGGACCGAGAACGCGGCCGGCAAGCCCGATGTGACCCCGCAGGTGATCACGCAGGAGGTGCCCATCGCGATCTTCGCCTCCGATACCCCGACCGAGCAGCAGGAGATCCCCAAGAACGCGAACTGAGCGCGCGGGGCCAGGACCCTGGGCGGGGGGGGGCGCCCCCCCCCCCCCCGGGGGGGGGGGGGGGCACCCACCGAAAACCCCCGGGGGGGGGGGGGGGGGCCCCCCCCGCGGGGG